>JAANXG010000075.1 GCA_018263405.1 Gammaproteobacteria bacterium | reverse complement strand
GGTATTGCATCCTTAGCTCCGTAAACGGCACTTCCCTATGCCACTTCTTACAGCGTCCCTGAAAGACAACCCTACCCCCACATGATCGCCGACATTGCACGGACTTTTTGAGAAATTACTCTTTACAGTCGTAGTGGCCTGTTATTGAACGGTTATCCTTGCGATTTTGCGCTTGCCGACCTGGTAAACGTGCCGGCTGCCCGCCACTATCTCCAGGCGGCTGTCCTCGACTTTCTCGCCGTCCATCTTGACCGCACCTTGCTTGACCATACGATGGGCGTCGGAGGTGCTGCTGGTTAGCGCTGCCTGCTTCAAAACGTTGGCCAGCGATAAACAGCCATCGGGAGCTTCCACGGTGATGTCCGGGATGTCGTCCGGGATTTCCCGCCTCCGAAAACGTGTAGTGAAGTCTTTCTCCGCGAGATGCATCTCGTTCCGTCCATGAAACCGTTCGACGATTTCCTTCGCCAGCTCCCATTTTACTTCGAAGGGATTCTCTTCGCCTTTCTCCGTTAATTCTTTCTTGAACCGGATTAGCGCGCTGTCACATTTCAATGATAACAACGGATACCAGCGCCACATGAGTTCATCCGAGATGCTCATGATTTTTCCGAACATGGTTTTGGCGGGCTCGGTCACTCCGACGTAGTTGTCCAGGGACTTGGACATCTTGTTCACTCCGTCCAGTCCCTCTAGCAGGGGCATCGTGAGCACGACCTGGGGCTTCTGTCCGTAAATCTGCTGCAGATGGCGGCCGACCAACAGGTTGAATTTCTGATCGGTGCCGCCGAGCTCCACGTCGGCTTTCAACGCCACCGAATCGTACCCTTGTACCAGCGGATAGAGGAGCTCGTGAATGGCGATGGCCTTACCTTCCGTGTACCGCTTGTGAAAATCGTCCCGTTCCAGCATGCGTGCCACCGTCTGCCGGGCCGCAAGTTCGATCATTCCGGCCGCGTCCATTGTCTGCATCCATTTTGAATTGAATTCAATGCGGGTTCGGTCAGGATCCAGAATCTTGAATACTTGATCCTCGTAAGTATTAGCGTTTTCCCGAATTTGTTCTTCACTCAATGGCGGTCTGGTCGCATTCTTGCCGGATGGATCCCCGATCATCCCGGTAAAGTCGCCGATCAGGAACACGACATCGTGTCCCAGTTCCTGAAACTGACGCATCTTGTTGATCAACACGGTATGACCTAAATGAAGATCGGGCGCCGTCGGGTCAAATCCAGTTTTGATAACCAACGGCCTGCCCGATTCCAGACGTTCCATCAGATCTCCGGCGGGAATGATCTCATCGGTGCCGCGTTGGATATCCGCCAAGGCTCTATTTTCCTTCATTGACGTGTCCGATCGAGAAAATCCGAAGATCCCGCCTGGCGCCGATTATTGCAGTGCAGCACATATATTTTGACGAACTCCGAAAAACACATTACATTATTCTCGCTAAGAAACATTACGTGAAGAGCCGTATTAAATTGGCCACGGCCTCCTCCGAATCCCTGATTGTTTTTTCCCGTGACCTGAAGTACATGTTGGACTCCAGGCACTCCACGGCCCCTTTGCGCCGTTTGCCGTCGAAAGGCGCCGTGGTCATTATGATCGTTGCAGCCATGGCGGTCGGCACCTGGGTGGGGATGCGATACGTGGGCACTACGGAAGTTACCCGCGAAGTACCGGAACCGCTCCCCGGCCCGCCGTCTCCGGCCGTTCCGGACCAAACCGCGCACCGGACCGAGTATACGCAACCGGAACGACAAGTTTCCAAAACGATTGGATCGCAACAGACCGTCAATACGGACCCGCATGCGGCCGAAAGACCGAATCCGGAACCCGAAATAGAGTGGAAGTCCTACAGCGTACGTCGCGGGGACACGCTGGGCGAAATCTTCAGCCGATTTTCGGTTGACATAGGACTCGCCAGTACCATTGTCAAACATAAAACCGGTGCGACACTGAAGAAACTGTTACCCGGCCACCGGATTCATTTCGGATTTAATCCGGGTGGGAAATTTGTCCAACTGCGCTACGAGCTGAATCTGTTGGAAGAAATTTCAATCCGTTTTGAAGATTCCGAGCCGATCGATGTACGCAAAGGGAAAATACCCACCACCACCCGAGAACGCGGCGTCACCCAGGCCGTCGGATCATCGTTGTTTATCTCGGCGTCACAAGCCGGATTGAGCGATCGGCTAATCATGCAACTGGTAGCGATACTCGGCTGGGAAATCGATTTCTCCCTCGACGTCCGTTCCGGTGACCGGTTTTCGATCATTTACGAGGAAATGTTCAGAAACGGAGAATCAATCGGGACTGGGGATATTATTGCAGCGGAGTTCATCAATAACGGTGCCGTGTTTCGTGCCGTGAGACACATCGGCGACAACGGCAGGAAGGAATATTTCGATTTGAAGGGTAACAACCTGCGGGGAACATTCCTCAGAACGCCGCTACGGGTCAGCCGCGTCACCTCGGGATTTTCCAAGCGGCGTTATCACCCGAGGCTTAAAAGTTGGCGCTCGCACCGTGGTGTAGATTACGGCGCGCGTGCCGGCACACCGGTTCTCGCCACCGGAGACGGGCGGGTGCGTTCAATCGGACGCAACGGGGGATACGGAAAAACAATCGTTTTGAAACATGGCGGTCGATACAGCACACTGTATGCACACCTGTCTGGATACAAAAAGGGCCTTAAAAGAGGGGCAAACGTAAAACAGAGCGAGGTTGTCGGTTACGTGGGTAGCACGGGCCTGACCACCGGCCCACACTTACATTATGAATTTCGCGTGAACGGCACTCACCGCAACCCTTTGACTTACGAAACTCCCAAGGCGCAGCCCATCCCCGAGCGCTACCGGGATAGTTTCCTGTCCATGGCGCGCGACCGCATCAGCCAGATCGCCGATTTGCAGCCCGAGCAGATCGCCAGCCGATAACATGCTTTTTATCGGACTAATGTCCGGTACGAGCGCCGACGGTATCGACGGCGTGCTGATCGAACTGATGGACAACGGACTCCGGATCTTCGCTACCCGCTCCATGGATTATTCACCCGGTGTCAAGGAGTCGATCGAGTCAATCATCCGGCGTTACCCCAACGTCGATGACGGCGAGATCGAACACCTCGACGAAGCCCTGGGCGTCGACTTCGCCCGGACCGCGGAAGAACTGATCCAGGCGGCAGGTCCGGGAACGGCCGTCTCCGCCATAGGTAGTCACGGCCAAACCATTTATCACGGTCCGGGCGACGAACCCCCGGTAACATTACAGGTGGGTGGACCGCAGGTGATTGCAGACCTGACTGGAGTCACCACCGTCGGCAACTTCCGGGCCAACGATCTACGCACGGGCGGACAAGGCGCTCCGCTTGCACCCGCATTTCATAACGCCGTGTTTCGCGACCGGGAGGTAGATCGGCTGATTGTCAACATTGGTGGGATCGCCAATCTGACCAGCCTGCCGGCGGATCGAACGAGGCCTGTACTCGGGTTCGACACTGGCCCGGGAAATACACTAATGGACCAATGGTGCCGGGTGTGGACGGGCCTTCGCTACGACATCGATGGCAGTTGGGCCGCGCGGGGCGAGTTGCCCCGGGAATTGGTCGATGCCCTGTTGGCCGATCCGTACTTCAGCGCTCCCGCGCCCAAAAGCACGGGACGCGAGTATTTTCATTTGGACTGGATGAAGAAACGCTATCCGCGGTGGCGCGACATAGACCCCGTAGACCTCCAGGCCGGCCTGCTTGAAGTCACAGCGCTGAGTATTGCACAAGCGGCTGCGGGAATATATGGAACCCACAGTTACGAAATATACATAGGCGGCGGCGGGGCTCACAATGCAGCGTTGATGAGTCGGCTCGAAATGCTGGCTCCGGCGGGAGTGGACACGACCGACGCATTGGGATTGTCGCCGGATTGGGTCGAGGCCTGCGCTTTCGCTTGGCTTGCGCACAGGCGGATCCATAATCTCCCCGGTAACTTGCCCGGTGTGACCGGCGCGAGCCGGGAAGTGCTGCTGGGAGAGATCTACACGCCCACCGCATGAAACAATTCAATGGCGGCTGTCGCGGCAATTGTTCTCGGCGAGGCGCGGCGTTGCCCGCGTCGCCGTAGGCTGAGGTGTATCCCGTCGATCAGGCGGAAAAGGAGGACCCGCATCCGCAGGTCGTCGTAGCATTAGGATTGTTGATAATAAACCGTGCTCCCTCAAGATCTTCTTTATAGTCGATCCTGGCGCCCATCAAGTACTGCATACTCATAGGATCGATTAGCAGGGTCACGCCGGCTTTTTCCACAGTCGTGTCATCGCCCTGTTGGTCTTCTTCAAACGTAAAGCCGTACTGGAATCCCGAACAACCGCCGCCTTGGATGAACACCCGGAGTTTGAGTTCCTCGTTGTCCTCTTCCGCAATCAGTTCTTTAACCTTCCCAGCGGCGCTGTCCGTGAAGTCCACGGGTGCCGGTATTTCTGTTGCCGGTACGCTCATCTTGCAAACCTCAATCGTCTTTCGTTCTCTGCATTACAGTGAATACCGAACAGTCAACCGCTCCTGGCGGCCGGGGGCCGCGCCGGTCCCGGGTGTTTCTCATCGGGCCCTCCGGGGCCGACCGTCCCACCTGTACTGCCGCTCCCGGTGCTAGAAGGCCTTCCAGGCTCAGGCACGTTGTGGTCCGCGGCACCAAGAGTTTTTCCACCAGAGGCGGTATCGCACACCAGATTCCCGTTAATGGAGGCTCCCAGCTCCATTTCTACTGCCTTGTAGTGCACGTCTCCATTAATTTTCGCCTTCGTTTGCAGTTCGACCCGTCCGCTGGACTTTATGTTCCCGTTAATAGTCCCGTTGATAATAACATGGGGGACCGTAATATTACCCTCGATTTCTCCGGACTCACTCAGCACGACTGTGCTGTTGCTCTCGTCCTTGGCGATTATATTGCCCTTAACCTGCCCGTCGACCCGCAGTCCTCCGGTGAATTCCAGGTCACCTTTGAATACCGCTTTTTGGCCGACCAAGGTATCGATTGTATCTGCCGGTTTTCCCTCGTTTCTCGCCGGCGCGGGGACACTGCCGGGCGCACTTGGCTTTTTACTACCGAGCATATCTTTTCTCCTGGTATTACTTCGGTGGATCGGTTCGCCGCTTTATATTGTAGCCCATTTGCACGGGCCCACGGGCATAGCGCTACGCATTCTCCGGTGCCCCGTTTTGGGGCCAGGGATACAAGCGCTGTACCACGGCATTGTCGTCGGCTTCGAATATTACCTGAATTTCGGCCGGAATAAATTCCGCCGGCAAACTAAACGTGCCGGCGAAGTTCTGAAAATACTTGAACTCCACCGATATGTGCTGCTGTGGGCCGCCCGGCGAACGGATAATTCTAGAAGTTCCCTCCTCGCTGCCGGCGATTTCAAAACGAACGATGCCCTTTACGGGATCCTTCTGTTCCAGCGCCTGAATCAGTGTCAGTCGATAACGGTATTCGTACTCCGAGTCCGTGGGCTGCACGTTAAAATCCTGTATCCGTACGCCGCTTCGCCCGTCGGCGGGAGAAATAATGCTGCGGTAGAACTTCAACTCGCTGCCCAGTTCGGCGATTTCCTGGGTCGACGCCTCGAGTTCTCTCCGCAATTCCTTGTAAGCACTATTGTCGATCTGGAGTTGTCCGGTGACCTTGGTGAGACTGCTTTTTGTTTTCGCCAACTGCCGGTGCGTAGCGTCCAGTTTCCGGCGAGTGTTGTCGAGCTGCGTTTCGAGGTTGCGCCTCAGAGTCCGGCCCTCGTGCAGCCGTTTTCCCAACGTATCGATTTGTTGGTTACGGGATTCCAGTTTGTCGTACATCGCTGCGCGGCCGCCCCAGTACCCCACGAGGGCCGCCCCAGCAATAAGAGCAATCCCCGCCACGGCCACCGCCAGCCGCACCGTGCTCGTTAGACGAGGCTTAATGATCAGATCGTTGGTGGTTCTCAGCATTTCGGGTCAAGGCACCAGTGCGAGTCGATCGAGACCCGCGTCCTCGTCCAGATCGAACATGATGTTCATATTCTGTATAGCCTGGCCGGCCGCTCCTTTAACGAGATTGTCGATGACGGACAATACGACTACCCGGCCGCCGGCGTGTTGGTGCACGGCGATACGACAGGTATTCGCGCCCTTGACCGAGCGGGTCTCGGGGAGTCCGGGAGGATCCATAACGTCAACAAATATCTCGCGCGCGTATCGATCACTGAATAATTGGGTCAGATCGTGGTTTGTATCCAGGGCCTTGAAATACAGTGTGGCATGAATGCCGCGAATCATCGGCACCAGGTGCGGCACGAAAGTTAAACCCGGTGCGCTTCCGGCTACCTCGCGGAACACCTGCATGATCTCCGGATAGTGGCGATGTCCCGACACACCGTAGGCCTTGAAGTTGTCCGCGGCTTCGCTAAACAGCGTTGCGAGTTTTGCACTTCTACCCGCGCCACTGACGCCTGACTTCGCATCGGCGATGATGTCATCCAGGTTCACCACGCCTTTTTCAATCAATGGCAGCGCACCGAGGATTACCGCGGTCGGGTAGCACCCCGGATTGGCCACCAGTCGTGCGGCGCGGATGCGTTTCCGATTCAACTCCGGCAAGCCATAGACGGCTTCATCGAGCAGCGCGGGGCAGGCATGCGTCATTTCATACCATCGCTCCCATGTAACCCGGTCACGTATGCGAAAATCGGCTGCCAGATCGATCATACGGACACCGGCCCGCAGCAAGCGCTCCGCTTGCGTCATCGCAATACCGTTGGGCGTGGCGGAAAATACCAGTTGGCATGCATCTAAATCGGTGTTTCCCGGATCGCTGAAACGCAAATCCGTCACACCGCGCAGGTTGGGGAACAATTCCGCCACCGAATTTCCAGCTTCGGCCCGCGACGTGATGGCTGTCAATTCGGCATACGGGTGGCGCACCAGTATGCGGAGCAATTCCGCTCCCGTGTAACCGGTGCCGCCGATGATCCCAACTCTTAGTGTCACGTTTCGCTCACCTGTCTACGGAGAGTTGTGTTTCGTCGGAGTATAGTCCCAAGCACATGCTCGGCACACATTTTCGTAATGGTTCATTGCGGTATATACATCCCTGTAGGGTTCGGGGCCGGATTCCCTGATATATTTCACGGGCGCGGCAGACCGAGCGCTTCATGATTAAAAGTACATTGAAAATTACCGTCAGCATTGGGCTGCTGGTACTGTTAGCTGCCAAACTGGACTGGCGCGAGGTACTGGCTCGAGCCGGTCCAGCCGCATGGTGGACTTTGCCTCTTACCGTGGCGATTCAGATTCTGATCTGGAACCTCGCTAATATCCGCTGGTGGCTCCTTATACGGAGCCACACCTTCGGGCACACCTACGGAAATCTTCTTAAGCCGACGTACATCGGCGCCTTTTTCAACAACCTTCTACCGTCCAGCACGGGAGGGGATCTTTTTCGCATCTATCATATCTACCGGCAGGGTCACGGCGCCGCTGTCGCCGTGTCGCCGATCGTGACGGAGCGCGTGGTCGGGTTGATTTGCATGGTTGCCCTAGCCACCGTATCGATCTTTCAATTCAGCCATGACACCCAACTCTTCAACGCACTACGTACCGTACTGTTCTGGCTGCTGGTCTGCGGCGCTCTGGGCATAGCCATTGTTTCCTTCCCTACAACGTACTATAGCTTCCACGGATTTATCGAGCGCTGGGCCCGTTTCAAACCCGTAGCGGGTCTGCTTCGCATCACCGAAGCGGCTCATACGTACTTGAGTCGACCTCATATTCTCGTTTCACTGATCGTAATCAGCTTGGTTATGCAGGGAATGCAAATCGTTATCTTTCTAATCCTGGGTGCGGGCGTTGAGGCGGTACTCGAGCCCACGCAATATATATTCATTGTGCCGGTGATCCTGGTGGCCGCATCCATTCCGGTTACGGTAGGAGGATTGGGGGTGAGAGAGGCGGCTGCCATCACGTTGTTCACATCGGCGGGGATGTCCCAGGAAAATGCTGCAGCCGTATCCCTGCTGTTCGTTCCAGTGCTGTTGTTGTCCGGCCTACCGGGATTGTGGTTCTTTCTGCGGATGAAAGGACACAAGCGTTTCTATGAAAACGCGACGCACACAGATTTTGACAAACCGTAAGATCCGACATGCGGACGCCGGCTCGTAGGTGACGAACCCGACGACACAGTCGCGATATGGGTCAATCTATTCATAGGTTCGCGCATCGTCGATAACTTTACCGTCATTGGGCAAAACACCGGGCTGCACGAACTCGACCTCACCACGCAGTTTGCATACCTCACGAATAACCCGCGCGATATTTTCGACTGGGCCTTCCCTGGTGCTCTCGGTTTCGCAACGCAGGGTCATCATGTCCCGGCCATCCCGGTTCTCCACCACCAAGCGGGCCCGGACAATCTCCGGGAACCGTTTAATGACTTCATTCACCTGGGATGGATGAACGAACATGCCCTTGACCTTGGTGGTTTGATCCGCTCTTCCCCTCCAACCTGTAATGCGCATATTGGTACGCCCGCAGGGACTGGTGCCGGGCAGGATCGCGGATAAATCGCCGGTCCCGAAGCGAATGAGCGGATAGGCGCGGCTGAAGTTGGTCACCACGACTTCCCCCACTTCGCCTTCCTGAACGGGCTCGCCGGTACCGGGCCTGACGATTTCGACGATAATATCCTCGTCTACGATCATCCCTTCCCGGGCCTCGCTTTCGTAGGCAATCAACCCCAGATCGGCTGTGGCGTAGCATTGAAGGACCTCGATGCCCGTGTCCGCAATCGATTCGCGCAGATTCGACGGCAATGCCTCACCGGACACCAGGCCATGCTGTAAAGACGACACATCGGCGCCGAGTTCCTCCGCCTTTTCCAGAATAATTTTCAGAAATGACGGCGTACCGGCGTAGCCCACCGGCTTAAGATCCGCGATCGCCTGTACCTGAAGCTCGGTCTGTCCCACCCCCGCGGGAAATACGGCGCAGCCGATCGCGTGGGCGCCGGACTCCATCATCGAACCCGCCGGTGTAAAATGATAGGAAAAAGTATTGTGGACGAGTTGCCCGGCCCGAAATCCGCCGGCGTACAATGCTCGGGCCATACGCCAATAGTTTCCCACTCGGGGCTCCGGCTCGTAAATCGGACCCGGCGAACCGAAAACCCGGCCCAAATCACCCTGAGCGGCAGCCGCGAATCCGCCGAACGGGCGGTCCTGGTGTTGTTTTTCCATCAATTCGGACTTTCGTACCAGCGGCAGATGTGCCAGGGCCTCACGGGTACATACATCACGGGGATCGAACTCATTGAGCAGACCGGAGTACGCCTTGGCGTTTTCCCCGGCGTATTGGAGCAGTCCCGTCAGCTTGGTCAGCAGCGCTTGTTCGCGATCCGCGGGATCTCGTGTTTCAAGCGAATCGAAATATTCGTTACTCATAAAAACCGGGGTTGTCGATTGTCTTCGGACCGTGCGGACGGGGTTCGGTGTGTGGCGCGAATCGGCGCTATGCAAGCCAACGCTTGCGGCGTCGATAATGCTTGATCTCACGGAAGCTCTTGCGCCGCTCGCCGCTGATGCCCAGATAAAATTCTTTGACGTCCTCGTTCTCGGATAGAGTCTTGGCGTCCCCGTCCATGACGACCCGTCCGGTTTCGAGAATGTAACCGTACTTGGCGTATCGTAGCGCCACGTTGGTGTTCTGTTCGGCCAGCAAAAAGGTAACGCCTTCGTTTTCGTTGAGCCGTTTGACGATTTCGAATATCTCTTCCACCAATTGCGGCGCCAGTCCCATTGAAGGTTCGTCCAGCAGGATCACGGATGGACGCGCCATCAAGGCCCGGCCCACCGACAACATTTGTTGCTCACCGCCGGACGTGTAGCCGGCCTGGGACTTGCGACGTTCTTTCAGTCGAGTGAAATAGCTGTAAACCAAATCCAGATCCGACTGGATCGCTTCGCGACCGTCCTTGCGGGTATAAGCCCCGGTTAACAGGTTGTCCTCCACGGTCAAATGCTCGAAGCAATGACGACCTTCCATCACCTGCACGATACCTCTTTGCACCAGATCATTGGGCGAACGCTTGGCGATGGATTCACCCTTGAACCTGATGGAACCCTTGGTCACTTCGCCTCGTTCAGCCCGGAGCAGATTCGAAATGGCCTTTAATGTGGTGGTCTTGCCCGCTCCGTTGGCGCCGAGGAGGGCGACAACGCCGCCCTCCGGCACCTCCAGAGATACGCCTTTGAGCACCAAGATCACGTGGTCGTAGATGACCTCGATATTGCTTACGACGAGAAATTTATCCTCACCGTTACCGGACGATGGTGCTTGATCGCTCATCACAAGGCGCCTATCGGACGACTAGCAGTCCCGCGGAGTGATGCCGTTTTCCTCGGCAAACCCGGCGGAATCCTCTTCGATCAGCGGATCGACAATGTCATGCATGGTGTCATAGAAGTCGGAAACGAAGTTCCACTCCTTCGCCTTGGCATCCCATTGCTGAATCGCCACTTTACGCGGACCCGCATGGTTGGCGCAGGTGACTTTGACCGGGATTGTGAAGCCCGGCAGTCCCAGCTCCGTCAGCCTTGCTTCGGTCAAGTCCATCGCTTCCAGACCGTCCCGCACCATGGCGCCGTTGACTTCCTTGGTACCGTGGATATCCATCGCATTGCGGATGGCTTCCGATGCATAGACTGCGGCGATCAAGCCCCGGTTGTACAGCACTTCGCCGATACGCTCGCGTTCCGCGCCCGGAGCGGTTTTGCCCGCGTCATAGACGTACTTCTTGATGTCGTCGTGGGCGGGGAAATCGTCGCCGGGTGCGTGGAATGCGCCGGACAGATAACCGTCCGCGTCCTCTCCGGCGGGCAGCACGTCGTTTTCGGAACCGGACCACCAAACGCCCATAAAATGATCCATGGGATAGCGGATCGACGCGGCTTCCTTAATCGCGACCTGGTTCATAACACCCCAGCCCCACATCAGGACCCAATCCGGTTTTTCGCGGCGGATTTGCAGCCAGGTGGATTTCTGCTCCTGTCCCGGATGATCGACCGGCAGCTGCATGAACTCGTAGCCGAATTTCTCGGCGCCGGCTTCCAGAGTACGAATCGGTTCTTTTCCATAGGCGGAGTTGTGATAAACCAGCGCAATCTTTTTGCCGTTGAGCTTGTCCAGACCGCCTTCACGATCACCGATATACTTCAGAGCCACCGCCGCTTGATCCCAATAGGTGGCGGGAAAGTTAAAAATCCATTTAAAGACCTTGCCGTTGGCGGCGGACGTACGACCGTAACCCATTGAATGAACAGGAATCTCGTCCACGGGCGCTTTAGGTATCAACTGATAGGTAATACCCGTGGATAGCGGTTGTATTATAAGAGCGCCATCGCCTTCGCCTTTGACCTTTTCGTAACACTCGACGCCCTGCTTGGTGTTGTAAGCGGTTTCGCACGGAACCAGATTGATCTTAACGCCGTTGATGCCCCCGTCACGCTCGTTGAGCATGACGAGATAATCGTGATAACCGTTGGCGAACGGTATACCATTAGGCGCGTATGGGCCGGTCCTGTAATCCATCGACGGCATGACCAGCTCATAGGCCCCCGCCGTGGATACGAAAAGAAGCGTCGAAACCAATACACCGGAAAAAATGCCGGCGATTCGCTTTAACATTTTAATGCCCTCCTCTTAATGAAGTTAAAAACAATGCACTCATACATCGCGACGTAACCGAGTCCGCTAATGAGGAAACGGCCACAAACGCAGCTTTTCCTTTGCGATTTGCCAAAGCCGGGCAAGCCCGTGCGGTTCGACAATCAGGAAAAACACGATGAGCATACCTAACGACATGATTTCGACGTGCTTGGCGGTGACCACCGCCATCGACAAGCCATCGACCATGAAGTTTTTCAAAACGATGGGCAGGAGTACCATAAACGCGGCCCCCAGAAACGAGCCGAGAATACTGCCCAGCCCACCGACAATAATCATGAACAACACCAGAAACGATTGCTCGATGCCGAACGCCTCGATCGGTTCCGCCGATCCCAACCAAACGCCGAAATACAAAGACCCCGCCATACCGATGTAAAAGGAACTCACCGCGAAAGCCGATAGTTTAGTCATCAACGGCCGGATGCCGATCAGCTCGGCGGCAATATCCATATCCCGGATAGCCATCCAGGCGCGTCCGATTCGGCTACGGACAATATTCTTTGCGGCATAGGCGGCCACAGCCACCACACCCAAACAGAACAGATACTTGGCGGCGGAAGGGGCGCGGGGCCCGGTGATCAATACGCCGAATAATTCGACCGGCGGCATGGTAATCTGACCGGTAGGGCTGTAATTGAAAAACCACTCGACCTTGTTAAACATCCAGACCAGAAAAAACTGGGCCGCCAATGTCGCGACCGCAAGATAGAACCCTTTGATGCGTAAACTCGGTAAACCGAAGACAACCCCGACGGCGGCCGTGGTTGCCCCGGAAAATAAAACGACCAGAATGAAATTCAGTTCGGGAAAAGCGGTGACCAGCTTAAAGGTGGTGTAGGCCCCCACCGCGAGAAAACCGCCCGTTCCCAGGGAAACCTGGCCGCAGTATCCGGTCAAAATATTCAGGCCCAACGCGGCCAGCGAGTACGCCAGCAACGGCAAAAGCACCGCGTTGGTCCAGTAGTCTCCTATAAAAAAGGGCACCAGTGCGAACGCGGCAATAACCACTCCAAACACAAACCACCGGTCCTGGGCGACAGGAAATATCGCCTGATCGGACTCGTAGCTGTCTTTAAACTGCCCGGCTTCTCTATAAAACATCGCCGATTTTCAACCTCACTGTTCTATACACGCTCGATAATTCGCTCGCCGAACAGTCCCTGCGGGCGAAAAAATAAAAAGACCAGCGCAAGTACATAAGCGAACCAGTTTTCAATGGCGCCACCGACATACGGCCCCAGATACACCTCGGCAACCTTCTCGCCCACACCGATGATCAGCCCGCCGATAATCGCACCCGGCACCGAGGTAAATCCACCCAGTATTAACACCGGCAGCGCTTTCAGTGCAATCAACGACAGCGAAAACTGAATCCCGGATTTGCTGCCCCACATGATACCGGCTACCAGGGCCACCATACCCGCCACCGACCAAACAATCACCCAGATGGTGCGCAGGGAGACCCCCACGCTGAGTGCCGCCTGGTGATCGTCCGCCACCGCTCGCAACGCGCGACCTATTCGCGTTTTTTGAAAGAACACCGCCAGAACGATCACAAGAATCGCGGCGGTCAGCGCAGCGAAGACTTCGAGCTTTTCGACATAAAGGCCGTAGTTGTCAAGCAGCCAGTCCGAGGCGCCCTGGGGAATGCCGATATCCAGCGGCTTGACGTCGGAGCCGAACAACATATCCCCAACGCCCTCCAATATATACGCCAAGCCGATCGTGGACATGAACAATATGATCGGCTCCTGCTGGACCAAATGCTGGAGCACCAGGCGCTCGATCAACCAGGCGACAATAATCATTACACCGACAGTGAGAATAATGCCGGCCCAAATCGGAAAGGTAAATCCAAACAGATCATCGACCCAGCCGCCGGGGGCGATAAAATCGTACAGTGCCAACGCCGCGAACAAGGCCAGTACGCCTTGCGCGAAGTTAAGTACGCCCGAAGCTTTAAAGATCAACACAAAACCCAGCGCCACCAGTGCATACATCACACCGGCCATAAGCCCGCTGATCACGACTTCCAAAAAGAACAATGCTTCACCGCTCATAACCCGGATCTCTCTTCGGTATCGTATTCAATCATGGGCCACACCCAGATAGGCATCGACGACGTCCTGATTGGCCCTGACCTCGTCCGGCGTACCGTCGGCGATTTTTTTGCCGTAGTCCAGAACCACGACCCGATCGGAGATATCCATGACCACGCCCATATCGTGTTCAATCAGTGCTATCGTCGTACCGAATTCCTCGTTAACATCGAGCACAAAACGGCACATATCCTCTTTCTCCTCCACATTCATACCCGCCATGGGCTCATCCAATAATAACAGCTCCGGCTCCGCCGCCAGGGCCCGGCCCAGTTCCACCCGTTTCTGCATACCGTAGGGTAACCGTCCCACGGGCGTTTTTCGAATCGACTGAATCTCGAGAAAATCGATTACTTTCTCGACATGCCCTCTGTTCTCGATTTCCTCGTTACGGGCGGGACCGTAGTGCAAGGCCTGCCAGAGAATGCCCCGTTTCATTTTGGTGTTCCGCCCGGTCATGATGTTGTCCAGCGTGGACATTCCCTTGAACAAGGCAATATTCTGGAAGGTCCGCGCGACACCGCTGGAAGCGACGAAATGCGGCCGCATTTGTTTGCGGGTCTTGCCTTTGAATGTGATCGAGCCTTCCTGCGGATGATAGAAACCGTTGATCACATTCAGCATGGAACTCTTACCGGCGCCGTTGGGACCGATGATGGCGCGGATTTCACCTTCAAGGACATCGAAGCTGACACCTTCAAGCGCCCTCACGCCGCCGAAAGCGAGGCTGATCTTGTCCACCGAGAGCAGGACTTCGCCGTTGCGACGTTCCGACATCAACTCGCCTTCTTCAGTCGAGTCTTTTCCGATGCGAACGACAGGTCACGGATCTCCAGGTTTCCGGAAAGCTTGCCGGTGCGCCCGTCCTCATAAGTGACCTGCGTTTCAACGTGGCACGACGATTCTCCACCGTAAAGCGCATCAATGATCTCTTGGTATTTGTCCGCTATAAAGCCCCGACGGACCTTACGGGTGCGGGTCAGTTCGCCGTCGTCGGCATCCAGCTCCTTGTGTAGAAGGAGAAAACGTTTGATCCGTGACGGTGCGAGTTTTTCATCCTCCGCCAGGTCGGCGTTCACTTTTTCGACGCCTTCCTGAACCAACTCGTAGACTTCCGGCCGCGACGCCAACTCCTGATAACTCGAATAAGGTATATTGCGACGCTCCGCCCAGTTCCCGACCGCCTCCAGGTCTATGTTGATCATCGCGGTACAGTAGTCCCGTTCATGACCGAACGCCACCGCTTCCTTGATGTGCGGAAAGAACTTGAGCTTGTTCTCTATATATTTGGGTGCAAACATGGATCCATCGTTCAAGCCGCCGACGTCCTTGACCCGATCGATTATCTTCAAATGTTCGTTGGTATCGAAAAAGCCCGCGTCGCCGGTACGCACCCAGCCGTCTTCCGTTTTGACCTCCCGGGTTGCTTCCTCGTTCTTGTGATAGCACTGAAACACGCCCGGGCTCCGGTATAACACCTCGCCGCTGTCCGAGATTTTAATTTCGACTTCTGGGGCGGGCTTACCCACGGTATCCGGGTACACCTCGCCATCCGGCTGCAGGGTGATGTTGACCGCCGCTTCGGTCTGCCCATAGAGCTGTTTGATGTTGATCCCCAATGACCGATAGAAATCGAATATGTCCGGCCCGATCGCTTCCCCCGCCGTATAGGCAAGACGAATGCGGCTCATGCCCATCGTATTCTTGAGCGGACCGTATACCAGAACGTTACCGAGGAAATAACCGATCCGGTCCAACAGTCCCACACGCGCTCCGCGCAAAATCTTCGGGCCGACCTTCTGTGCCACGCCCATAAAATAATGAAACATGGCCTGTTTAATCCTAGCGGCGTCCTCCATCCGAATGGAGACTTGGGTCAGCAGGTTTTCAAAGATCGTGGGCGGGGCAAAGAAAAATGTCGGTCCGATCTCGTTCATATCGTGCATCACGGTAGCCGGACCCTCGGGACAGCTTACGCAGAATCCCGCGATATACGCTTGCGCATAGGAAAACAAGTGGTCGCCGACCCACGCCATGGGCAGATACGCAAGGATCTCTTCTTTTTCGGTAAGTTTATCAAACTCCACGCCACAGCGGGCCGTGATCACCATGTTGTCGTAACTTAAAACAACGCCCTTGGGCCGACCGGTCGTGCCCGATGTATACAGAATAATCGAAGTATCGCTGCCCTTTCCCGTCGCGATCTGTCGATCGAAGAACTCCGGTTGCTTTTCGTGGAATTTGCGGCCCTGGGCCTGAATTGTTTCAAAATCGTGCATCCGGGCATGGTCGTAATTTCGCATACCGCGGTGCTCGTCATAGACGATCTCCTTGAGGGCGGGGCAACGATCCTGAATTTCCAATACCTTGTCCACCTGCTCCTGGTCTTCGGCAAGCACAAACTTCGCTTCACAGTGCTCCAGCACGAATTGGAGCTCCTCCGCGGCCGCGTCCTGGTACGCGGGGACCGGCACGCCCCCCAAACATTGAGCCGCCGCAATTCCCCAGTACAAACGCGGCCGATTGTCGCCGACAATAGCGAGGGTGTCTCCACGTTGAAAACCCCGTGCAGCCAAACCGCACGCAAGGACGCGGATCTCATCGAGCATTTCCGACCAAGTCCAGGTCTGCCAGATACCAAAATCTTTCTCGCGCATCGCGGGCCGATCCGAAAACCGCTCAGCGTTCCGCTGAAGAAGTTTTGGAAACGTATCCAAAGCTTGCTCGGTCATATCACTCGAAATGGCAATTTGTAGTCGAACCCACCTAATCGAATCGGACGATTAAGGCCGGGCCTTATAGGGTGGCATCGCTGCCCGGCCCGGTCGGCTATTTATGCTGCCGGTCCAATATAATGTCAAAACGTTGTAATTGCCATGGCACAAAACACTCAAGGGCACCTCTATTCATTGTGGGCGAGAAAGGTTGAGAGACGAAATATTCAAGATCAAGGC
This sequence comes from Gammaproteobacteria bacterium, assembly GCA_018263405.1. GTDB lineage: Bacteria > Pseudomonadota > Gammaproteobacteria > Arenicellales > JAANXG01 > JAANXG01. The sequence goes on along the minus strand of JAANXG010000075.1, from coordinate 9,927 downwards.
GAAATTCGCAGGTAATAGCCGGCGATTGCGAAGGATTTCGTAAGTTCTCAATAACCCCGTGCAAGAATGTGGGGGTAGGGTTGTCTTTCAGGGCTGTCGAAAGCACGGAGGCTTTCGCCAGAGCGTACAGGGAGGTATCTACAGCGTCCCTGAAAGACAACCCTACCCCCACATGATCGCCGACATTGCACGGACTTTTTGAGAAATTACAGGAGTGTCCTGTAAGCGGTTGATTTTTCAGTTTAAAACCTGTGTTTTGATTCTTGTTTGCGCTTTGACAGAGTCGGCGCCCATATATATGATGCGCCGACCTTGCCCCGGGCTTTCCTTACTCGGTAATCCAAACCATTTGCTGAAAAGCAGAGATACCCATGGCTGTACAACAGAATCGAAAAACACCATCCAAACGCGACATGCGTCGCTCCCACGATGCGCTTAAAAAGCCGGCTTTGTCCATCGATCCGACAACGGGTGAATTACACCGCCGCCACCATATTACGGAAACGGGCTTCTACCGGGGTAAAAAAGTCGTGGACATTCAAGACGATACAGAATAGCCGTTGGTCTTTTGCCTGCGGAAACAGCACGCGTATCCTCGTGAAATTGGTACTGTGACCACAACCGTTGCTGTTGACGCAATGGGCGGTGACCATGGTCTCTCGGTGACTGTCCCCGCATGTATCGGCGCGCTAAAGCGCAATCCCGACCTACGCTTGATCATGGTGGGACGCTCTCGGGATATTCAGGATCGCATCGGCACGAACAAGGATCGTTTCGGGGACCGGTTGCGCATTCAACAAGCTTCCGAGATCGTCGGCATGGATGAAGCGCCGAGGTTGGCGCTGCGCAACAAGAAGAACTCGTCCATGCGTCTCGCGATCAATGCAGTCAAAGCCGGCGACGCCCAGGCCTGCGTCAGTGCCGGTAACACGGGAGCCCTGATGGCCGGTGCGCGCTTCGTGCTGAAGACTCTGCCCGGCATCGATCGGCCTGCCATTGTAGGAAAAATCCCCTCTTTGCGTGGGCATGTACACATGCTGGATCTGGGCGCGAATGTCGATAGCCCGGCCTACCTGTTACTGCAATTCGCGGTGATGGGATCAATTCTCGTGAAATACGTCGACAGCAATCCGTCGCCTTCCGTTGGCTTGCTGAATATCGGTGTGGAGGATATAAAAGGTAACGAAGTGGTTAAGGAAGCCAGCAAGTTGATGCGGGCAAGCAATCTTAACTTCCAGGGGTATATCGAAGGCGATGCAATTTATACCGGTGATGTCGACGTGATTGTTTGCGATGGTTTCGACGGCAACGTGTCACTGAAAACCAGCGAAGGACTCGCTCAATTTATTACGCAACTGATGCGTAAAGAGTTCGATTCCAATCTCTTGACCCGGATGGCGGGATTGATAGCCATACCGGTCATTAACCGGTTTCGCAGGCGCATAGACCATAGACACTACAATGGCGCGGCCTTCGTGGGACTAAACGGCATAGTGATCAAGAGCCACGGTAGCGCGGACGTCTTGGCATTTCGCCAAGCCATTAATGAGGCGGTGCAACAGGTGCGAAACCAGGTGCCGGAAAACATCCGGGTGGAGCTAGCGGATTTGATGCAGGGGCCGGGGAAGCCCGCGTGAAAACGGCCCGCATCATCGGAACGGGCAGCTATCTCCCGGAGCGCGTGATGCCGAACTCGGAACTGGAAACGATGGTTGACACTTCCGATGAGTGGATCGTGGCGCGTACCGGCATCAAACAGCGCCATGTCGCTGCCCGCGATGAATTCACCTCGGACCTCGCGGAACACGCATCGAGGCGCGCGATCCAGGCCGCCGGAATTCAGCCGACGGATCTGGACCTCATAATCGTGGCCACCACGACACCCGACCTCGTGTTTCCAAGTGTCGCTTGCCTGCTGCAAAACCGACTGGGCATCCACACAGCCTGTCCGGCATTCGATATTCAGGCCGTTTGCGCGGGCTTCGTGTATGCCATGGACGTGGTCCATCGTTTTTTCCAGACCAGCGGTTGTCGTCGGGCATTGGTGGTCGGCGCGGAGACGTTCACCCGGATTCTCGACTGGACCGACCGCAATACCTGTATTTTGTTTGGCGACGGCGCCGGTGCGGTGGTTCTCGAAGCATCGGATGAGCCGGGCATTATTTCGACGCATCTGCACGCCGACGGCAAATACCATGAATTACTAAACGTGTCATCCGGCGTTTCCTCGAATTACTCCCAAGTGCTCAGGGGCGAAGCGTATACCCAGATGCAAGGTAGTGAAGTGTTTAAATGGGCGGTTAAGGCGCTGGGCGACATCGTCGACGAAACCATGGAACATAACGGAATGCAAAAATCCGATATCGACTGGCTGGTGCCGCATCAAGCCAATATCCGTATCATTGCCGCTACGGCGAAAAAGCTGAATATGAGCATGGATCAGGTCATTGTGACCGTCGACCGGCATAGCAATACGTCGGCCGCCTCCATTCCGATGGCCTTCGACGAAGGTGTGCGGGATGGCCGGATCAAGCGGGGCGACACCATCGTCATGGAAGGCTTCGGGGGAGGGTTCGCCTGGGGTTCGGCATTGTTGCGTTATTGATCGAAAACAGTTTGACTCGCGCTTCCCGGAGCAATCAATAAACAGAATGTTCATGGCCTCGCTGGATAATGAAATTTGTCTCGTCACCGGCGCCACCCGCGGCATCGGTCGGGCCATCGCCGTCACCCTCGGCCGAGCCGGCGCCACGGTCGTGGGTAGCGCGACGTCCGACGACGGCGCTGCCGCTATTTCCGGATCCCTCGACGAACACGGCATACGGGGTAAAGGTGTCAACCTGAATGTGACCGACGGCAACGCGGTGGATATGGCCGTCGCTGCCGTCAAAGAAGAGTACGGAGCGCCGAGCGTGGTGGTGAACAACGCCGGGATCACCCGCGACAACTTGCTGATGCGGATGAAAGAAGAAGACTGGGATTCGGTCATGGATACGGACCTTAAGTCCGTATACCGAGTCAGCAAAGCCTGTCTGCGCGGAATGACCAAAGCGCGCCACGGCAGAATCGTCAATATCGCGTCCGTCGTGGGGGCTTCCGGCAATCCGGGTCAGACCAACTATAGTGCCGCTAAGGCCGGCATGATCGGCTTTACCCGAGCGCTGGCCCAGGAAGTCGGCAATCGTGGAATTACCGTCAACGCGGTGGCACCCGGTTTTATCGACACAGACATGACCCGCGCGCTCGGCGATTCCCAGCGGGAAGAGTTATTGGGCGGGATTCCACTGGGGCGGCTCGGCGATCCCGACGATGTAGCTCAGGCGGTTTTGTACCTGGTATCACCAGCGGCGGGCTACGTCACCGGTGTAACGCTGCACGTCAACGGCGGTATGTACATGGGTTGAATAAATCGTTATTTTTCAAAACCTTATTGCTGGATATCGATAATTTTACTGACGCTTAATTTGGGTTCGATTCCCGTAGCAATTGGGTTGGACTTGAAATTTAGTTTGTTGTTAACTATGCGGCCTTTAAAGGCCCGCTATTCTTGGAGGAAACCAATCTTATGAGCAGCATCGAAGAACGCGTAAAAAAGATCGTCGTGGAGCAACTCGGCGTGGGCGAGGATCAGGTGACGGCAGAGGCGTCGTTCGTTGATGATTTGGGCGCGGATTCTTTGGATACCGTGGAGCTCGTTATGGCTCTGGAGGAAGAGTTCGATACCGAGATCCCGGATGAAGAAGCAGAAAAAATCACCACGATTCAGCAGGCGGTCGATTACATCAACGCCAATAACGCCAACGCCGATACATGATGCGGTTTATAGGGGTCTGACGGCCGCTGCTTCGCATCATTTCGCAGCGGCTTTTTTCTAGTGTACCCATCATGACTAAGCGCCGGGTCGTTATTACCGGGCTGGGTATCGTTTCTCCGCTCGGCGTCGGCATCGAGGCCAACTGGGCGAATATTACCGCCGGCGTGGGGGGGATCGGTCCGATCACGAGGTTCGATGCCACCGGAATAAACTGCACCATCGCGGGCCAGGCGGACGATTTCGATATCACCCAATGGCTGAGTCCCAGGGAAGCCAGGAAAATGGATCGGTTCATTCAATTCGGTATGGCCGCGGGCATCGATGCCGTCAAGGATTCCGGCATCGAGGTGACCGATGAAAACGCCCCGCGCATCGGGGTGTATATCGGGTCGGGAATCGGTGGCATGGAAACCATCGAGAAGACTACGCTGACATTGACGGAAAAGGGCCCGAGACGGGTGTCGCCGTTCTACGTACCGATGTCCATCATTAACATGGTCGCGGGAAATCTTTCGATCATGTACGGCCTGAAAGGCCCCAATCTATCCATGGTTACGGCCTGTACCACGGGTACACACGCCATCGGCGAGGCCTCGCGCCTGATTGAGTATGGCGATGCCGACATGATGCTGGCGGGAGGCGCCGAGGCGGCCATCACTCCCACCGCCACTTCCGGTTTCGCCAACGCCAAAGCCTTGAGCACTCGCAATGACGATCCGCAGACCGCCAGCCGGCCCTGGGACACGGGACGGGACGGTTTCGTCATGGGTGAGGGCGCGGGCGTCGTAGCGCTGGAGGAATTAGAGCATGCCAGAAACCGGCGTGCGCATGTCTATGCCGAAGTCTTGGGATTCGGAATGAGCGCCGATGCCCATCATATGACTCAGCCGATACCGAGCGGAGAGGGGGCGGCGGCGTGCATGGGCAACTGTCTCCGCAATGCCGGTCTCAACCCCGATGACATCGATTATATCAACGCCCACGGTACGTCCACGCAGTTGGGCGACCGGGCGGAAACCGAGGCGATCAAACTCGCCATGGGAGATCATGCCCACAACCTGGCGATCAGTTCCACCAAATCCATGGTGGGGCATTTGCTGGGCGCCGCGGGGGGTGTGGAAGCGATCTACACGGCTTTGACGATTGACCGCCAGGTTATCCCGCCGACCATTAATCTGCACGAGCAGGATCCGCACTGCGATCTGGATTACGTGCCCAATACCTCTCGGGATGCCGCGGTCCGGGCGGCGCTCAGTAATTCATTCGGATTTGGCGGGACCAACGGCACGATTGCACTGTCGCGCTGCCTCTGAGATCTTCACCGGCCGCGCTCTCGCAGATGCCCATATCGAAACGGGTCTTCGCCGCGCAGAAAATCTTCCCGGCACACTGCGTAAATCGACCATTGCCTATATGCTATCCCGCTCCCGCGGACCCGATTGAATGAAAAAATTCTGGCGATACTCACTTGGCTCCGCGATACTGGGCGTTTTGGTGCTCATGCTGATGGGGGTGGGCTATGTGTACTGGTCCAGCCGGCAGCCGGTGCACTCGGGTTCTGAATCTTTCGTAATCAATCCGGGCACGGGCGTTAAACAAGTGGCCTTGAGCCTCGTGGAAGAAAACGTGCTTGATGAACCGTACACGTTTATCTTATGGGCTTACGTCAACGACAACACCACCCGTATTCACGCCGGAGAGTACTTGATTCCGGCTGATATGCCCCTGGATGAACTACTGGCATTATTTGTCTCCGGCCGGGTTATTCAACGCGCCGTTACTCTGATCGAAGGTTGGACTTTTAAGGAATTCCGTGAGGCCTTGAACGACGCCGAAAAGCTCCGGGGCGAAATCCGAGGGTTGACCAACGCGCGGGTCATGGGCCGCTTGGGCGCGGCCGGTCATCGACCCGAAGGCCGATTCTTTCCCGATACGTATCACTATACAGCGGATATGTCGGACCTCGACGTACTCAAGCGGGCGCACACGGCGATGGAGACAGTACTGGACCAGGAATGGCAAAGCCGAAACACATCGACAATTCTCACGAATAAAAAAGAAGCCCTAATACTGGCTTCTATTGTCGAGAAAGAAACCGGCCTCGCCGACGAACGCCGTACCATTGCGGCGGTGTTTCACAATCGTTTAAGGAAAGGGATGCGCTTACAGACCGATCCAACGGTGATTTACGGCCTCGGAGATGGCTTCGACGGCAATCTGACCCGGACACACCTGGAATCCGACACGCCTTACAACACCTATACGCGCGCCGGCCTGCCGCCGACGCCCATCGCCATGCCGGGGCGCGCCTCCATTCACGCGGCGCTGAATCCGGCGTCCAGCCAGGCGTTATATTTCGTATCCAGGGGAGACGGCTCCCACGTATTTTCCGGCACGCTCGCGGAGCACAACCGGAACGTGTTCAAGTACCAGCTTAATCGCGGCAAAAGGCCCGCTTCCACGCAAGCGGCCGAAGGCGATGGGTAAAGCGTGATGAGTCCGTCCGGAGTCCGGGGAAAGTTCATCACCGTGGAGGGTCAGGACGGTGCGGGCAAAACGACCAATCTGGGCCAAATCGAACGGGTTATTCGCGCATCCGGTTACGAGGTTTTAAGAACCCGGGAACCCGGCGGCACCCCGCTGGGCGACACGATACGCGGGCTCGTCCTGCACGGGGGGAATTTGGATATCGATCCCATGGCCGAGTTGCTGCTGATTTTTGCCGCCCGCGCCCAGCATTTGAACGCGGTCATCCGTCCGGCATTGACAGCCGGTATGTGGGTGGTGTGCGACCGTTTTACTGACGCCACCTACGCCTACCAGGGCGGGGGCCGTGGCATGGACGTTGGCGTAATCGGCGAAATCGAACAAAGCGTACAACAGGACCTGCGACCGAACCTGACATTGTTGTTTGACGTCGATATTGCAACCGGCGCGGAACGTGCCGGGGAGCGCAGTGGACACGACCGGTTTGAGTCCGAAGAGGCCGCGTTCAAGGGCCGGGTGCGCGACGCGTACCTGGCGCGGGCGCGCGCCGAACCTGATCGTATTCGAGTCATCGACGCGGTCGGGAGCCTGGACCGCGTGCAAGGCGCGGTAGAATCGATCATGCGCGAATACATCGATTCCTTGAGATAAGCGGCCCCGCGAGACATGCCCGTACACCCCTGGAATCAGACCGTTTGGGAGCACCTGACGGCGCCGCGGACGCGCTCCACCCATGCCTGGCTGTTCGCCGGAGCGCGGGGACTCGGTAAAACGCATTGCGCCATGGCGTTCGCGAAACATCTGTTGGGGGCGAATAACGATGCCCGTACCGGGAAATTTTTCGAAGCGGGGTCGCATCCGGATATGCACGTCATCGCTCGCGCTATCGACATCGAGGACAGCGATGCGCTACATCACCGCTATGCCCGCCGCCATACCGAAGAACGGGCAAAAGGCACGAAGCCGAAAACGGTGATCGCTATCGGGCAGATCCGGCACTTGATCGAATCCCTGAACACACGGGCGCACAGCGGCCAATGCAAGGTGGCGCTGTTGTCGGATGCGCATACGATGAACATCAACGCGGCCAATGCGCTGCTTAAACTTCTCGAAGAGCCGCCGGAGGACACCGTCCTGGTATGCGTCACCGATCGAATGCACCGTCTTCCGGCCACGGTGCGCAGCCGTTGCGCCATTGTGACTTTCTCTGTGCCGCCCCGGGATACTGCACGCGGCTGGTTGACGACGCAGGTAGACACCGAATCGGTCGACGTTGCACTGGATCTCGCCGGCGGAGCACCACTCGAAGCCTTGCGACTCATCCAGGAGGATCGCATTCAGACACGGCGGAAATGGCTGACCGGCTTAGAGGCCCTGTGTAGCGGGAAGGCCGATGCGGCCTCCATCGCCGAGCTCGGCAAGCAGATCGGTCTGCCGGATGCTCTGGCACTGTCGCAGAAAGTGTTGGTGGATTTGGCCAGGCGCCGCTTACGTGCACCGCCGGATCGCTTATTCAACTCCGACGAAAGCCAATGGCTGCAAAAACGCTCGAAACGGTTACAATTAGAGGTGACATTTGCTCTAATCAACAAAATAGGGCGGATGCGTCAAGATATTGACAGCCCGTTGGATGCTAATTTATTGCTGGAAGACATGCTTATTCAGATGCGGTACGCCGTGACCGGCGGCACATAATCCATGGTAGCGAACGAATCGAACGAGCCACAACAAACCGTCAGGCCGTCGGTATTATCCCTGACAATACGGGATAGAAGCGCGTTGTATGCTGCCTATATGCCTTTCCTGAAAAATGGCGGTCTGTTCATCCCCACCAACAAGCAATATAAAATCGGCGATGAAGTGTTCATGTTGCTGACCCTGCTCGAAGAACGGGGAAAATTGTCCGTCGCCGGCGCTGTCGTGTGGAGCACGCCGGTCGGCGCTCAGGGTAACCGGGCCGCTGGTATCGGCATTCATTTTAAAGATAGCGATACCAAAGAAGCGCGCACTAGAATCGAAACCCTGCTAGGCGACATGCTGAATTCCGACCGTCATACGCATACGATGTAACGTCGACGAATGCTCGCTCGGATGCTGTGTCTCTAACGGATACAGTCGCCGGGAACATGGCCCGGTTGCTCTCGAAACGATACATCCAAAATCAACGGGATCGTGCTGAATATCCTGGATGATCATGCCGCTGGTAGACTCCCATTGTCATATTGATTTTGACCCCCTGTATCCCCGTATCGACGAGGTGTTAACCAACGCCCGCGACAATGACGTCGGATACTTGCTGTGCGTCAGCGTCAATCTGGAAGATTTTCCAAGGGTTCTGTCACTGGCCGAACAACATGACCACATCTTCGCGTCGGTGGGTGTCCACCCCAATGAGCAAGAGGGCCGGGAACCCACCGCGGACGAACTGGTGGAACTGGCCCGTCATCCGCGCGTGGTCGCCATCGGTGAAACCGGGCTCGATTATTTTCGAAGTACGGGAGTCCTGGATTGGCAACACGAGCGCTTTCGCCGGCACATCGACGCTGCGCGGCAATGCGGCAAACCACTGATCGTCCACAGCCGTGACGCCCCGGAAGATACGGTCCGCCTTATGTCCCGGGAAAATGCCGGGGAAGCCGCCGGCGTGATGCATTGCTTCACCGAAGACTGGCACATGGCAAAGCAGGCCCTAGACCTCGGTTTTTATATTTCTTTTTCAGGAATTGTGACGTTCAAAAACGCCAAATCCATTCAGGAAGTGGCCCGTAAAGCGCCTCTGGACCGTATCCTGGTGGAAACCGACAGCCCCTACCTGACTCCAGTGCCGTTTCGCGGAAAAACCAATGAACCCGCTTATGTGAAACACACGGCTGAATATGTCGCGAAACTCCGCGGCCTTTCGTACGAGGCGGTTGCGGAAGCAACCAGCGGGAATTTTTTCACCTTATTTCCTCACGCCGGGCATTGATAGTTTCGTACGGATAGAAGTTACGGACAACCCTACCCCCACATGATCGCCGACATTGCACGGACTTTTTGAGAAATTACGGGGTTGCCGGAGATCCTCCCGCTAACCACGCACAGTCGTTGAGTCCGGCTGTCGCGGATTTGCGGATGATATCCATGGGAACCAGGCGGGCGGGTGGCTGGGGGTCGAAACGGCTGGGCGGCGGGCTCCGGGTAGTACGTAGTGCACTACGTAATGGTAAGGGGATCGGGGCGGAGGGGTGGGTCAAGGAGGGCATTTTCGCGGCGAGGGCGCCGCTCCCACAGGTAAAGCTACGAGGGACGAGTGGCGAGGGGTGGTGTCGCGGCTTGAAGCCGCTCCGAAACCCCCAGTTGCGAGCGACGAGTTACGAGTGACGAGGAGACGGAATCTCGCTGCCGGGAGGCGGCCTCGAAGCTCGACCCTCGTCACTCGCCACTCCACAGCCAGGCCGCGCCACGGTGGCGTCGTAGTCCTCGCGGGGCGTGGGGCGGCGCCGGCGCAGCCGCTCGCGGCCATCAACCGCTTGGGGAACGAAATCACCCATTGGCGTACCGGCACACAGGGAAAGACGTGATCCACCAGATGCGCCGCAACCGCCACCATCCGCCTGCTGTTGCATGAGGGACAAACGCCAGGC
>JAANXG010000074.1 GCA_018263405.1 Gammaproteobacteria bacterium | reverse complement strand
GGGGTAGGGTTGTCTTTCAGGGACGCTGTAGATACCTCCCTGTACGCTCTGGCGAAAGCCTCCGTGCTTTCGACAGCCCTGAAAGACAACCCTACCCCCACATTCTTGCACGGGGTTATTGAGAACTTACCCTAAGATCGATTAAAGGTAGCAACCATGTCTAAGGCAAAATTTGAGAGAACGAAGCCGCATGTAAATGTAGGGACGATTGGTCATGTGGATCATGGGAAGACGACGTTGACGGCGGCGATGACGAAGGTGTTGTCGGAGTATGGTGGTGAGGTGAAGGGTTTTGACGAGATTGACAATGCGCCGGAGGAGCGGGCGCGGGGCATCACGATTGCGACGGCGCATGTGGAGTACGAGACGAAGGCGCGCCACTACGCGCACGTGGATTGTCCGGGGCATGCGGACTATGTGAAGAACATGATCACGGGTGCGGCGCAGATGGACGGGGCGATATTGGTGGTGAGTGCGGCGGACGGGCCGATGCCGCAGACGCGGGAGCATATATTGCTGGCGCGTCAGGTGGGAGTGCCGTTCATTGTGGTGTATTTAAACAAGGCGGACATGGTGGACGACGAGGAGCTGCTGGAGCTGGTGGAGATGGAGGTACGCGAGTTGCTGGACAGCTACGAGTTTCCGGGTGACGACACGCCGATTGTGACGGGCAGCGCCTTGAAGGCGCTGGAGGGGGACAAATCGGAGATTGGCGAGGGATCGATTGTAAAGCTGGTGGAGGCGCTGGATGCGTACATACCGGAGCCGGAACGGGCGATAGACGGGGCGTTTTTGATGCCGGTGGAGGATGTATTTTCGATATCGGGTCGCGGGACGGTGGCGACGGGCCGGGTGGAGAGCGGAGTGGTAAAGGTGGGGGCCGAGATAGAGGTTGTGGGTTTGCGGGACACGCAGAAGACGACGGTGACGGGCGTGGAGATGTTTCGCAAGCTGTTGGATCAAGGCCAGGCGGGCGACAACGTTGGGATTTTGTTGCGTGGTATGAAGCGTGACGACATTGAGCGTGGTCAGGTATTGGCGAAGCCCAAGAGCATTACGCCGCACACGCAGTTTGAGGCGGAGGTGTATGTATTGTCGAAGGAGGAAGGGGGTCGGCATACGCCGTTTTTTGATGGATACCGGCCGCAGTTTTATTTTCGCACGACGGACGTAACGGGGGCGGTGGATTTACCGGAGGGGGTTGAGATGGTGATGCCGGGGGATAATGTGAAGATGTCGGTATCGTTGATTTCGCCGATTGCGATGATGGAGGGATTACGTTTTGCGGTACGCGAGGGCGGCCGTACGGTGGGTGCCGGCGTCGTCACCAAGATTATCGAGTGAATGAGAAATCGCGGCTGGCAGCAATTGCTTCCGGCAATTTGCCGCACTTCTTCCATCCGTGGAGGTCGAAGCCGCTCCTACAGGAGCATAGATGAACGTTCAAAGTCAAAAGATCCGCATCCGCCTGAAAGCTTTCGATAATCGAGTGATCGATAAGTCGGCGCAGGAGATCGTGGATACAGCCAAGCGGACAGGCGCAGTTGTGCGGGGCCCGATCCCGCTGCCCACTCGCGTGGAACGGTTTACGTTGCTTCGTTCGCCGCATGTGAATAAAAAGGCGCGCGATCAATTCGAAGTGCGAACACACAAACGAATCATGGATATCGTTGAGCCGACGGACAAGACCGTGGATGCGCTGATGCGCCTGGATTTGGCAGCGGGCGTCGATGTGGAAATCAAGCTCAATTAGTTTTCGAGCGAGTGAATTAATAGAGAACAAGGCGATGACACTAGGGCTTGTAGGCAAGAAAGTTGGCATGACGCGGATCTTTACCGACACCGGCACGACAGTGCCCGTGACGGTGTTGTCCGTGGATGCCAACCGCGTGACACAGCTCAAGGACAAAGGGCACGATGGCTACGGGGCCGTGCAGGTGACCGCCGGATCGCGTCGGCCGAACCGGGTGACGAAACCTATGGCAGGTCATTTCAAAAAAGCCGGTGTGGAACCCGGATTGGGCCTTTGGGAGTTTCGGTTCGAAGGTGGCCCTGAAGAGCAGTCGCTGGAACCGGGGTCGGCGATCGGCGTTGGTATTTTTGAAGCCGGACAGAGAGTGGACGTGCAAGGTGTGTCGATCGGCAAGGGGTTCATGGGTGTGGTGAAGCGCTATGGTTTTCATGGTGGGCGTGGCAGCCACGGCGCTTCGCTGACCCATCGCGCGCCCGGTTCCATCGGCCAGTGCCAGGATCCGGGACGGGTATTCCCGGGAAAAAAGATGGCCGGACAGATGGGCCATGCCCGGCGAACCCAGCAAGGCCTGGAAGTGGTGCGGGTGGATCTGGAACGGAGCCTGCTTTTAATCAAAGGTTCGGTGCCCGGGGCCAAAGGCGGCACCGTGATGGTCCGACCCAGTGCCAAGGCTCCCAGAGGTCGATAAAAGTGGAACTAGCGGTATTTAAGTCGGATGGCAAGCAGTCCAGCACGCTCAAGGTGTCGGACGATACGTTTGGTGCGGACTTCAATGAACCACTCGTGCACCAGGTAGTGGTGGCGTACCAGGCCGGCGCCCGATCGGGTACCCGTGCCCAGAAAAACCGTGCGGCGGCGCGAGGCGGGGGCACCAAACCTTGGCGCCAGAAGGGCACCGGCCGCGCGCGCGCCGGTACGACCCGGAGTCCGCTATGGCGCGGGGGTGGCCGGGCTTTTCCGGCCTCGAATCGCGATTTCGGCCAGAAGATTAATCGTAAGATGTACCGGGCGGGTCTACGTTCCATTCTGTCGGAGATGGCTCGGGATGACCGTCTCTTTGTATGTGATGACATCCCGGTGTCAGAGCCGAAGACCCAAGCGCTGTCTCGGACATTGAAGACATTGAACAGCGAAGATTCGGTCATTGTGACGCATACATACGAGCGTAATCTGTGGTTGGCTGCGCGAAACCTTCATAAGGTCAACGTCTGCGAAGTGCGTGATGTGGACCCGGTGGTCCTGGCGGGGCATGAAAAAGTCATTTTGACATCGGATGCCGTCAAGCAAATCGAGGAATGGCTGCAATGAAACGCGAGCGTTTGTATCAGGTATTGGTATCGCCGATCGTCTCGGAAAAAAGCACGCGCCTCGCCGACGACGGGAACCAGGTGGTGTTCGAAGTGCTACCGGATGCCTCAAAGGGTGAAATTAAGGAGGCTGTGCAGTTGGCCTTTGACGTAGAGGTTGAACAAGTGCAGGTCGCCAACATGCCCGGTAAGGTAAAGCGTTTTGGGCGAACCCCGGGCGCCCGGAGTAACTGGAAAAAAGCATATGTCCGTCTGAAAGCCGGCCAGGACATCGACTTCACCGGCGGTCAATAGTGAATGGGCCGACAATAATCGATAAGTAATCGGTAGTGATTCATGGCACTGAATAAACTGAAACCTCGAACCCCCGGCCAGCGCGGCACGATTCGAGTCGTGGGCTCGGTCCTGCATCGAGGCGAACCGCATCGTACGTTGCTGGAATCGAAAACCGCCATCGACGGCCGAAATAACCAGGGCCGGATGACGGTGCGCCAGCGCGGCGGCGGACACAAGAGAAAGTATCGCACGATGGACTTTCGCCGGGATAAAGACGGTGTACCGGCAAAAGTGGAGCGTTTGGAATACGATCCGAATCGGAGTGCCAACATCGCGCTGACGCTGTACGCGGATGGCGAGCGCCGCTACATTCTTGCGCCACGAGGTGTCAAGCAGGGTACGCGATTGGTGTCCGGTAAACACGCGCCGATAGCGCCAGGCAATGCACTGCCGTTGCGTAATATCCCCGTGGGCAGCGTGGTGCACTGTGTCGAAATGAAGCCCGGCAAAGGCGGGCAGCTCGCCCGTTCGGCGGGTGCGTCGGTTCGATGCCTCGGCCGGGAGGGAGAGTATGCCCAATTACGCCTCCGATCCGGGGAGGTGCGCAAGGTTCATCTCGACTGCCGTGCCACCATCGGTGAAGTCGGTAACGCGGAGCACAGCCTTAGGAAGCTGGGCAAAGCGGGCGCTAAGCGTTGGAAGGGTATTCGGCCGACGGTACGCGGTGTGGCGATGAATCCGGTGGATCATCCCCACGGCGGCGGTGAGGGCCGTACGTCCGGTGGCCGCGACCCCGTCAGCCCATGGGGTATTCCTACGAAGGGTTATCGTACCCGTCGAAATAAGCGCACGCAGTCGATGATTATTCGCCGTCGTAAACGCTGAGGGTCGAGGAATAATAGAGGAATGAGCAGCCATGCCACGTTCGATTAAAAAAGGTCCATTCGTTGACCATCATCTGTGGGTAAAAGTTGAAAAAGCCCGCGAGGAAAACAGCCGGCGCCCCATCAAGACATGGTCGCGGCGTTCGACCATTATGCCGGAATTTGTGGGTTTGACGATTGCGGTCCACAATGGCCGCCAGCATGTACCGATCCTGATTTCGGAAAATATGGTCGGGCACAAGCTCGGTGAATTTGCGCCGACTCGCACGTTTAAGGGCCATATGGCCGACAGAAAGGCCAGATAGGATTTGACGATGCAAACCAAAGCAACTTCGCGGTTCGTTCGGATATCACCGCAGAAAGCAAGACTGGTGTGTGACCAGATACGCGGCTTGGCGGTGGCGCGGGCGCTGGAAATCCTGCAATTCAGTCCAAAAAAAGCGGCACAGCTCATTAAAAAAACGTTGGAATCGGCGATTGCGAACGCCGAGCACAATGAGGGTGCGGACATTGATGAACTGAAAGTGACCGAAATCTGCGTCAACGAGGGACCGACGTTAAAGCGTTGGCGCGCCCGGGCAAAGGGCAGAGCCGGTTCCATATTCAAACGTACCAGCCACATTTCGGTGGCGGTCGGCGATAACTAAACAGAGCAGGCTATGGGACAGAAAGTACAACCGAACGGGCAGCGTCTGGGCATCATCCGGGACTGGAACGCGCGCTGGTATGCATCGAATAAACAGTATGCTCAGAACCTGGCTGTGGATATGCAGGTTAGGGAATATTTTAAGAAGCGTTTATCCAATGCCGCCGTGAGCCGGGTAGAGATCGAAAGGCCGGCCAACAATCTGAATGTAACGATTTACACTGCCCGTCCCGGCATTGTGATTGGCAAAAAGGGCGAAGATATCGAGCGCATGCGCAGGGGTTTACGTGATCTAACAGGTCTGCCCGTCCAGATCGCTGTCGAAGAAGTGCGCAAGCCGGAACTGGATGCCACCTTGGTGGCGGAGAACATCTGCCAGCAACTGGAAAAGCGGATCATGTTTCGCCGCGCCATGAGGCGGGCTGTGACCAGTGCCATGCGCCTCGGTGGGCAAGGCGTGAAAGTTATGGTGTCCGGCCGCTTGAATGGCGCGGAAATTGCCCGCACGGAATGGTACCGCGAAGGCCGCGTTCCCTTGCACACACTACGTGCGGACATCGATTTCGGATTGGCGGAAGCTCATACGACATACGGCGTAATCGGCGTCAAGGTCTGGATATTCAAGGGAGAAATTTTCGAAAGCGAAGGCGAAATTGAATCCGCGTCCGAACCTAACGCCGCACCGGGCTAAAAATCATGTTGCAACCGAAACGCACAAAATTCAGGAAGCGTCAGAAAGGGCGAAACCGGGGCCTGGCGAGTCGAGGCAATGAAATCGGTTTTGGCGAGTACGGTTTAAAAGCGGCTGCACGTGGCCGTATCACTGCACGCCAGATTGAGGCGGCGCGCCGGGCGTTGACCCGTCACATTAAGCGCGGCGGAAAAATCTGGATACGTGTCTTTCCGGATAAACCGGTTTCAAAAAAGCCCCTGGAGGTGCGAATGGGTAAGGGAAAGGGCAATCCGGAATACTGGGTGGCAGAGATCAAACCGGGCCATGTGCTGTATGAAATGGAAGGAGTCAGCGAGTCACTGGCGCGGGAAGCGTTTCGCCTGGCCAGCGCAAAGCTCTCCGTATCCACGACGTTTGTCAGCAGGTAAAGACGCGAATGAAGGCTTTAGAGTTGAGAAAAATGAACCAACATGAACTGCGCGGCGAACTTTTGGAGTTGCGCCGCGAGCAGTTTAATTTGCGTATGCAGCGTGCCACGGGCCAGCTGGGAGCACCGGCTCGTTTCAAGGAATTGCGCAAGGACATTGCCCGGATCGAGACGGTGATGGCGGAGCAATCGCGAGGTACCAGCTAATGAGCGAGCCGACGAAATCCCAGCGCCCGGTTTCGGGCAAGGTTCTGGGTAACAAGGCCGACAAGACGATTTCCGTGTTGCTCGAGCGACGTGTCAAGCACCCGTTTTATAAGAAGTATGTACGCCGATCGACAAAAGTGCTTGCTCATGACGAGGGCAACACTTGTCAGGAGGGTGACTGGGTATTGGTTGAAGAGTGCCGACCGATTTCCAAGCGCAAATCATGGCGTTTGGTAAAAGTGGTCGAGAGAGCATTGTAGGGGCTGCCGATGATTCAGATGCAAAGTGTGTTGAATGTCGCCGACAACAGCGGGGCCCGGGAGGTGCAATGCGTCAAGGTACTGGGCGGTTCCAAGCGGCGGTATGCAGGCATTGGCGACATCATCAAGATCAGTGTCAAGGAAGCGATACCGAATAGCCGGGTTAAAAAAGGAGAAATTTTCAACGCGGTAGTGGTTCGTACGCGTAGAGGCGTACGTCGGAACGATGGTTCTTTGATTCGTTTCGATCGAAACGCGGCCGTTCTGTTGAACAATCAATTTCAACCGATCGGAACGCGGATATTCGGTCCCGTTACCCGCGAGCTGCGTACCGAGCGGTTCATGAGGATTATCTCACTGGCTCCTGAGGTTCTGTAATAACTTAAGGGCACCTCTATTCATTGCGGATATTGGATATTTTGGACTCAAGATTTCCGGCCATCAATGAATAGAGATGCCCTTTAAAGAGTAGTTGAACTAATGCACAAGATTCGAAAAGGTGATGAGGTTATTGTTCTGACCGGGCGTGACCGTGGAAAAATCGGTGAGGTATTGCAGGTTATGCCGGATGGCCGCGCGCTTGTTAACGATGTAAACCTCGTAAAGCGGCATACCAAACCGAATCCCATGAAAGGGATCCAGGGCGGAATTATTGAAAAAGAGGCGCCGATACATCTGTCGAATGTCGCCTCGTATAACCCGAGCACCAAGAAGTCGGACCGTGTTGGGTTCAAATATCTGGAAGATGGGCGAAAAGTGCGAGTTTTTAAATCCAACCAGGAAGTTATGGACATCGAGTGATTGTTAAGTAATGGCACGGTTAACAGAACATTATCAAAATATCGTGGTCCCCCGACTCACGGAACAGTTCGGTTATAAAAGTCCGATGGAGGTTCCGAGGGTTACGAAGATTACTCTGAATATGGGACTGGGTGAGGCGGTCGCCAACAAAAAGGTGCTGGATTCCGCCTTGGGGGAATTGGCCCTGATCAGCGGTCAGCAGCCGGTCACCACGACGGCGCGAAAATCCGTCGCCAACTTCAAGATCCGCGCCGGCTGGGCGATCGGATGCAAGGTAACGCTGCGTCGGCTGCGCATGTACGAATTTTTCGACCGTCTAATCAACATCGCGATTCCCCGAATTCGGGACTTCCGGGGCCTGAGTCGAAAGTCCTTTGACGGCCGGGGCAATTACTCGTTCGGGTTGAAAGAGCAGATTGTGTTCCCGGAGATCGACTACGACAAGGTTGATGCAATCCGGGGCATGAATGTAACCATCACGACGTCGGCGAACGCCGATGAGGAAGCATTGGCGCTGCTCCGGGCATTTGAATTTCCACTCCGCAACTGATGAGCTGACACCAATGGCGAAAAAATCCACGATTGCCAGAGAGCGCAAGCGCGCCAGACTTGAGGCCAAATACCGCAAACGCCGGAAGACGATCCGCGAACGCGTTGTGGATGAGAGTCTTTCCGGAGACGAGCGGTTTCAGGCGATGCTCGATCTGCAAAGGCTGCCCCGAAACTCCAGCCGGGTACGCCGGAGAAATCGTTGCATTCTCACAGGCAGGCCCCGGGGCGTGTACAGCAAATTCGGTGTGTGTCGGAACAAGCTCCGTGACATATTCATGACCGGCGAGGCGCCCGGCGTCGTCAAGTCGAGCTGGTAATTCTATAAGAAGAGGCATTCCGATTATGATGACAGATCCGATCGCTGACTTGCTGACTCGTATTCGCAACGCTCAGACAGCCGCCAAGATTTCTGTAAATGTCGATCTTGCTAAGATGAAACGAGCCGTACTCGAGGTGCTCAAGGAAGAAGGTTATATAGAAGGCTACTCAATGGGCGAGGTCAACGGCAAACCGGTGATCGACATCAAGCTCGGGTATCGCCATGGTGAGCCGGTTATTTCAGATATACGGCGAGTCAGCAGGCCTGGCCTTCGGGTGTATAGAGGCGCGGATGACCTGCCAACCGTGAACGGCGGTTTAGGTATCGCCGTCATATCGACATCCAGGGGGGTGATGACCGATCGGGCGGCCCGAAAGGCCGAGATCGGCGGCGAAGTGGTGTGCACCGTAAATTGATCCTGAGAAACTGAACTTTAAGGCGTAGTCAAAAAGTCATGTCCAGAATAGCCAGTGCACCGGTTTCCATTCCGTCCGGGGTCGAACTCAACCTGGAGGGACAAAACATCTCGGTGAAAGGCCCGAACGGTAATCTGCAATTCGCGGCCCATAAACTGATCCGGATGGAACAGGAAGACGGGAAGGTCAGGGTATATTCACGCCAGGATTCCAAAGAGGCGGTTGCGCTGGCCGGAACGACGCGTGCCCTGGTGAATAACATGGTGCACGGCGTGGCCAGCGGATTTGAAAAGCGTCTGGAGATCGCCGGCGTAGGCTACCGGGGCCAAGCCCAGGGACAAAAGCTCAATCTTACTTTGGGCTTCTCGCATCCCGTCGTGTACTGCGTGCCTGAAGGCGTTACCGTGGAAACACCCACCCAGACACAAATCGTAGTCAAAGGCGCCGATAAACAACAGGTCGGCCAGGTCGCGTCGGAAATACGCGCTTTTCGCCCACCCGAACCTTACAAGGGTAAAGGTATCAAGTACGCTGACGAGCATATTATTCGTAAACAGGCAAAGAAAAAGTAGGCGGTAGATTCATGCATCAACGAAAAATCGCGCGGCTGCGCCGAGCGCGCAAGACGCGAGAGCAAATCAAGCGCAAGAATATAGTGCGTTTGTCGGTGTTTCGTTCACCGCGGCATATCTATGCGCAGCTCATAAACGATGAGACGGGCCGAGTGCTGGCCAACGCGTCCACGCTGGATCCAGAAGTTCGCACCGCCGTTAAAAGTGGCGGCAATATCGAAGCTGCGTCGGTGGTGGGCAAGGCGATCGCCGGAAATGCGAAAGCCGCGGGCATCACTCGCGTTGGATTCGATCGCTCGGGCTTCAAATATCACGGCCGCGTCAAAGCCTTGGCGGAAGCAGCACGTGAACACGGGTTGGAGTTCTAGTGTACGGTAAGTAATTATGGCAGCAATGGCAAAAAACGACGAAACACGAAACGAAGACCAGATCGAACAGCTGATCAACATACGCAGAGTATCCAAAGTGGTGAAAGGCGGACGGATTTTCGGTTTTTCGGCCCTTACCGTCGTTGGTGACGGCAAAGGCCGTGTTGGCATGGGCCGTGGCAAGGCGCGGGAAGTGCCATTGGCCGTGCAAAAAGCCATGGAGGCGGCGCGGCGCGATATGAAGCGCATCCGATTGAAAGGCACTACGATTCAATATCCGGTAGTCGCCCGGCACTCGGGCGCCAAAGTCGTCATCAACCCGGCTTCGGATGGTACCGGTATTATTGCCGGGGGCACTATGCGCGCGGTCTTCGATGCCGTCGGGATACAGGACGTACTAGCAAAGTGTATCGGCTCCACCAACGCCGTTAACGTTGTTCGGGCGACGATGAAAGCGCTTACGAGTATCGAAGATCCCGAAGACGTCGCCACGAAACGCGGTAAGACAGTCGAAGAGATTACGGAATAGGGCTGGTTTTCATGGCGAAAAAACTGAAGATTCAATTAGTACGAAGCATTCATGGACGTCTCAAGAAGCACCAGGACTGCGTTCGCGGGCTGGGTTTGCGGCGTATGCACCAAACCGTGGAGGTGCCGGACACGCCGGAAACCCGGGGCATGATCAACAAGGTGTCCTATCTGCTTAAACTGGAGAACGGCTGATGCGACTGAATGCTATAAAGCCGGCACAAGGGGCCAGGTCGGCGAGAAAACGCATTGGACGCGGCATTGGCTCGGGCCTGGGCAAGACGGCCGGACGCGGGCATAAGG
Organism: Gammaproteobacteria bacterium; assembly: GCA_018263405.1. Classification (GTDB taxonomy): domain Bacteria; phylum Pseudomonadota; class Gammaproteobacteria; order Arenicellales; family JAANXG01; genus JAANXG01. The sequence goes on along the minus strand of JAANXG010000074.1, from coordinate 4,505 downwards.
GCCAGAAATCCCGAGCGGGTGGTTACCATAAAGTAGGTTTCGAAGGCGGGCAGATGCCTCTCCAGCGGCGGCTCCCCAAACGCGGTTTTCGGTCACGGCGAAAACTGGTTGTGGGTGAAGTGCGCCTTAGCGATTTAAACTCGATGAAAGTCGAGGTCGTGGATCTGGTGGCTCTGCGCGAATCGGGGTTATTGCACAGCGGTATTACATCCGCCAAACTGATCGCGTCGGGCGAAATCAGCTGCGTCGTCACCGTGCGGGGTCTGGATGTAACACGTGGTGCGCGCGAAGCCATCGAAAAAGCAGGAGGCAAGGTCGAACTCTGATGGCGCAGCTCGGTTCGTCATCGCAAGGGCCGTCGCTGGGAGGCGGTAAGCTGACCGAACTGCGGCAGCGGATTTTCTTTGTCCTCGGGGCTTTGATCATTTTCCGGATCGGCGCGTATATACCGATTCCGGGTGTGGATCCCAACGCTGTCGCGGCGTTGTTTCAGCAAACGCGCGGGTCTATTGTCGACGTTTTCAATATGTTTTCCGGTGGGGCCCTGGAGCGGTTGTCGCTGATGGCGTTGGGCGTTATGCCTTATATATCGGCATCCATCATCATGCAAATGATGAGCTCGGTGATACCGACACTGGAACAATTGAAGAAAGAAGGCGAACAAGGCCGCCGCAAGATTACTCAGTATACCCGCTATGGCACGGTCCTGTTGGCGACGTTTCAATCCTTTGGCATCTCGATCGCCGTGCAGGGACAGGTAGCGCCCGGCGGCGCACCGGTAGTATTGACACCCGGCATAGCGTTTAACGTGACAACGGTTGTTACGCTGGTCACCGGCACGATGTTCCTGGTGTGGCTAGGTGAGCAAATATCCGAGCGCGGTATTGGCAACGGTATATCGTTGTTGATTTTCGCCAGTATCGTCTCCGGGCTGCCTTCGGCCATCGGCGGAACCCTGGAGTTGGCCCGCACTGGCTCTTTTTCGCCGCTGTTCGTTTTGGGTCTTTTTATCGGGGTGGTTGTCATCACGGGCTTTGTGGTATTCGTTGAACGAGGCCAGAGGCGAATCACGGTCAATTATGCCAAAAGGCAACAGGGCCGCAGGATGTTCGCGGGAACCAGCAGTCATCTGCCGTTGAAGATGAATATGGCCGGTGTGATTCCGCCGATTTTCGCGTCCAGCATTATTCTTTTTCCAGCGAGCCTCGGCAGCTTTTTCGGACGAGCCGAGGGCATGGGATGGTTGGGAGACTTGTCCACGACACTGTCGCCGGGTCAGCCGATTTACGCGCTGACGTATGCCGGCATGATCGTGTTTTTCTGTTTTTTCTACACGGCCCTGGTCTTCAACCCTAAGGAAATTGCGGATAACCTGAAGAAGTCCGGCGCATTTATTCCAGGGATTCGTCCCGGGGAACAAAGCGCGCGTTATATAGACGGCGTCGTATCCAGGCTGACCATGGCCGGCGCGATTTATCTTACGGTGGTGTGCCTGATCCCGGAATTCATGATCGTGCAATGGAACGTTCCTTTTTATTTCGGCGGCACATCGCTTTTGATTATTGTCGTCGTGATGATGGATCTGATGAATCAGGTCCAGTCTCACTTGATGTCTCGCCAGTACGAGAGCTTGATGAAAAAGAGCAATCTGACGGGTGGGTTGACCGGTGGTTTCCCACGTTAAATGGTTGCCCTCGTTTAGGGCACGGGAATCGGATTATGAAAGTAAGAGCATCTGTTAGAAAAATTTGTCGTAACTGCAAAATTATCCGACGAAACGGTCTGGTACGCGTGATTTGTTCGGACCCTCGCCATAAACAGAGGCAGGGCTGAAGCACGTGCGTCCTTTGGTCGCTTTGATGAGGGTTTGGTTTGCAAGGTACTTGAATATAGGGGTTGCGGAGGCTTAAGTGGCGCGAATAGTAGGAATCAATTTACCGGTCAACAAGCATGTCGAGGTTGCATTGACTTCGATTTATGGTGTGGGCCGAACAAGGGCGCGGAGCATCTGCGTTGCTGCGGGTGTCAATCGCACTACGAAGGTCAAAGACCTCACCGAAAGCGATGCGGACAAGCTGCGCACCGAAGTTGGACGATTCAGTGTGGAAGGCGATTTGCGACGTGAGGTTTCCATGAATATCAAGCGGCTCAAGGATCTGGGCTGCTATCGAGGTATTCGCCATCGTCGCGGTTTGCCGCTGCGCGGCCAGCGCACCAGTACTAACGCCCGTACCCGCAAGGGTCCGCGCAAACCGATTAGAAGGTAATCGATACGTATGGCTAAAACCAAATCGACGGCAAAGCCGAAGAAAAAGATAAAGAAGACGGTGGCGGAAGGCATCGCCCATATCCATGCGTCTTTCAATAACACAATCATCACCATCACGGATCGCCACGGAAATACCGTATGTTGGGCTACAGCGGGTGGATCGGGGTTCCGGGGCTCGCGGAAAAGCACACCGTTCGCGGCGCAAGTGGCCGCGGATAAAGTCGGACGTGCAGCCCAGGATCAAGGCATGAAAAATCTGGAGGTTCGGGTCAACGGCCCGGGCCCGGGACGGGAATCCGCGGTGCGCGCACTGAATGCCGTGGGATTCGAAATCAGCAATATTACTGACGTTACGCCAATCCCCCACAATGGTTGCCGACCTCCCAAGCGGCGTCGGGTCTAATAAAGAGTTTTTATTCATGGCCAGATATCTCGGACCAACTTGTAAACTTGCGCGCCGCGAAGGCACGGATTTATTCCTTAAGAGTCCGGTGCGTTCGCTGGATTCCAAATGCCGGCTCGAACGGAAGCCGGGACATGCACAAACCGGACGTAGACCGCGGGTTACCGTATACGGAACCCAGTTACGGGAGAAGCAGAAGTTACGCCGCATGTACGGCATGATGGAAAAGCAGTTCCGGAACTATTACAAGAAAGCGGCGCGGAAGAAGGGGTCAACCGGCGAAAACCTGCTGAAGTTACTGGAAAGTCGGTTGGACAACGTCGTTTATCGGATGGGATTTGCGGTTACTCGTGCGGAAGCGCGCCAGCTAGTGGCCCACAAAGCTATCAGTGTCAGTGGCGAAACGGTGAGTATCCCGTCCTACAAGGTCGTGCCAGGGGAAGAGATCGCCATTCGAGAAAAAGCGAAAAAACAGTTGCGCATACAGGCTGCACTGGATATCACCGAACAAATCGGTACCCCGGAGTGGGTGGAAGTGGATCTCAAGGCCAAGAAAGGAGTGTTCAAGAACGTTCCGGATCGATCCGATCTGCCCGCGGAGATCGATGAATCACTGGTCGTGGCACTGTATTCAAAGTAATTTCGAATTTTTTAGGTGAGGCTATGAAAGACTCAACGGCTGAATTTCTAAAACCTCGTCTGGTTGACGTTCAGAGTACGGATGACCAGCACGCCAAGATTGTGATCGAACCCCTGGAGCGGGGGTTTGGCTACACCCTGGGTAACGCGCTACGCCGGATTCTGCTTTCGTCGATGCCGGGTTGCGCGGTCACCGAGGTGAAAATAGACGGGGTATTGCATGAATACGCGGCGGTGGATGGCGTTCAGGAAGACGTCATCGACATCCTGCTTAATTTAAAGGGCATTTCTTTCAAGATGCACGCCCGGGACAACGCCGTATTGAAATTGAACAAGAAGGGACCGGTCACTGTCACCGCGGAGGATATTCAACTCGAGCACGATGTAGAAATCGTAAATCCCGACGCGGTCATTGCACGTGTATCCAAGGAAGGTACGCTGGATATGGAATTGACGGTAAGCCGTGGCCGCGGATATGAAACCGTCGATGCCCGCAGTAGTGCCGACGATAGCAAAAGTATTGGTGTGATGCAGCTTGATGCATCTTACAGTCCAATTCGGCGCGTTTCCTATTCTGTGGAAAATGCACGTGTGGAACAGCGCACGGACCTGGATAAACTGATACTCAATATCGAGACCAACGGCGCTATCGACCCGGAAGAAGCGGTAAGAAGGGCGGCTACAATACTTCATGAACAGATTGCCGTGTTCGTAAATCTCGAAGAAACGGCCGAGGAATCGATTGCAACGAAGGAACCTGATGTCGATCCCTTATTGTTGCGATCGGTTGATGATCTCGAATTGACGGTCCGGTCTGCGAACTGCCTGAAGGCGGAAAATATTTACCACATCGGCGACCTCATACAGCGCACCGAAGTTGAATTGCTCAAAACTCCCAACCTCGGTAAAAAGTCGCTGACCGAAATCAAAGATGTGTTGGCGACCCGCGGCCTTTCTTTGGGTATGAAACTCGAAAACTGGCCCCCGGCCTCGTTGAGGAAAGACAACCTGGATATGACAGGCTGAATTAAACCATGCGACACCAGAAATCGGGCAGAACGCTCAACCGGTCATCTTCGCACCGGCAAGCTATGTTTCGGAACATGACGGCTTCCTTGTTCGAGCACGAACAAATCCGTACGACCCTGGCCAAGGCCAAGGAACTCAGGCGCGTTGCGGAACCGCTGATCACGC
>JAANXG010000073.1 GCA_018263405.1 Gammaproteobacteria bacterium | reverse complement strand
GGTCGGAAAAGCCCCTCGCCGGCGTTACGCTCGCTTGAATTGACCGGGCCAGTCCTGCGCTCGCGTGCCTTGGCGATCGGCTTTTCCGATCCCGCTGAACGTGTGTGTATTTATGCCCAAGGGTACTTAGCCGAAAGCGTCCTTCGATGTAGTGAATCCGGTCATCGGGTTGATTCATGAAGTTGGTAAGGGGTATTTTCAATGCATTATTTCCATAGCCACATCAGGTGTGCGGGGCGAGCGGCAACATTGGGCCGGCCGGCCCGGTGCGTCTAACCGACTACCGGTCGTGGTATAAACGAGGGCTCAATCCATGGCGGCACTACCAAAAAGCGCGAACATCGTAATCATCGGCCAGGGCGGCATCGTCGGCGCCTCGATGGCCCATCACCTGGTCGAACGGGGCTGGGAGCGTATCGTGGGCATCGATAAGTCGGCCATCCCGACGGATATCGGGTCCACCGCGCACGCTTCCGATTTCTGTTACATGACGGCGCACGACCACATGACGTGCTACACCACCATGTACAGCGTCGACTTTTTTGAAAGGCTCGGTCATTACAGCCGCATCGGCGGCCTCGAGGTCGCGCGCCACGACGACGACGAGCGCATGGAAGAACTCAAGCGTAAGGTCGGTTCGGGCAAGGCCTTCGGCACCAACGTCAGTCTCATCGGTCCTAAGGAGGCCAAGGAGAAGTGCCCGCTACTCGAAGAGGACATGATTCAGGGCGCGATGTGGGATCCCGACGCTGGCCTCGTGGTTCCGCGGTCCCAGACCGTGGCCGGAGAACTGGTGCGGAAGGCGGAGCAGGCCGGCAAGCTCCAGGCGTTCGCGAACACACCGGCGAGCGGTCTCGATATCGAGAACGGTCGGATCAAGGGGGTCGAGACTCCCCGTGGCTATATCGAAACGTCGAACGTGGTGGTGTGCGCGGGTCTGTGGGGCCGGCTGATTGCGGAAATGGCCGGCGAGGATCTACCGATCATGCCGGTCGACCATCCCCTGCTGTTCTTCGGACCCTTCGAGGAATTCGCCGGCACCGGGAAAGAAATCGGCTATCCCCTGTTGCGCGACCAGGGCAACTCCGCCTACCTGCGCGACACGGGCGATCCCAAGACCGCCGAGGGCGGTCAGATCGAATGGGGATACTATGAACAAACGGCCCCGCGTCTGGTCCACCCGCGCGACATCCTGGAAAAGGAACAGGCACGCTTGTCGCCTTCCCAGCGCGACCTGGAAATGGAACAGGTGATCGAGCCGCTGGAGCGGGCCATGGCGCTGGCCCCGATCCTGGGCGAGCTCGGCTGGGACGAGAAGAATTCGTTCAACGGCCTGCTGCAGGTGACGGTGGACGGTGGCCCGTCGATCGGTGAATCTCCGGAGACCCGGGGCTTATGGTACTGCGAGTCCATTTGGGTCAAGGACGGGCCCGGAGCGGCCAAGGTACTCACGGACTTGATGACCGATGGCCGCACCGACCTCGATATCCACGGTATCGATATCGCACGCTATTACCCGATCCAGAAAACGCCGACCTATATTCACGAGCGTTGCTTCGAGACCGCCTTCAAGATCTATAACCCGCCGGTGCACACCCGCGAGCCGTACACCAAGGGGCGCGACCTGCGCCGCAGCCCGTTCTGGCCGCGCGAGCAGGAGCTGGGGGCCTACTTCATGGAGGCGGCGGGTTGGGAGCGGGCTCACGGCTACGCGTCCAACGAGCCGCTGATCGAAAAATACAGCGAGCGCGTGCCGGAGCGCCACAACGAGTGGGACGCACGGCATTTTTGGCGGGTGTCGAACGCCGAGCACCTCGCCCTGAGCGACGATGTGGGGATGGTCAATCTGACCCACTTTGCCATCTTCGATGTCTCGGGGCCGGATGCCGAGGCCTTGATGGAATATGTCTGCGTGGCCAGGGTGGGCGGCAAGACGCCGGTCGGCAAGGGGGTCTACACCCATTTCCTCGACGAGGTCGGCGGCATCCATGCCGATCTCACGGTGATCCGACTGGAACCGGGCCGCTACCGAATGGTGTGCGGCGGGGATACGGGCCCCCGCGACTATATTTGGATAAAGCGCATGGCCGAGGCGCGCGGGAACCGGGTCCGCATCGACGAACGCACCGACGAGATCGCCACCCTCGGGCTGTGGGGCCCCAATGCCCGCAAGACCCTCCAAGCCGTGGCCGACGACCCCGAGGCCCTAACGAAAGAGAACTTTCCGTTCGCGGCCACCCGGCACATCCGGATACGCGGCATCCCGGTCTGGGCGTTCCGCATCTCGTATGTCGGGGAGCAGGGCTGGGAGCTGTACCTGCCCTTCAGCTATGGGCTGAGCCTGTGGGACCTGCTCTACGAACAGGGGGTCACGCCCGTTGGCGTGGAAACCTATGCCAACAGCCGGCGCCTGGAGAAGAGCCTGCGCCTGCAGAACGCGGACCTGCTGACGGAGTACAACCTGTACGAGGCCGGCCTCGCCCGCAAGAAGGTCAAGCCGGTCGATTTCCACGGCAAGGAGGCCTACCTGGCGCAACGCGAGCGCGCGTACCAGCCCGCTTATCTGTGCACCATGACCATGGTGGAAAACACGGATGTCCGGGGCATCGCGCGCTACCCGGTCGGCCAGTGGCCGATACTCGACCCGGAGACGGGCGACGTGCCGATCGACGAAGCGGGCCGGCGCTCTTACATCACCAGCGTCGCCTACGGGCCGTCGCTCGGTAAGAACATCGCGCTCGGCTACCTGCCGCGCAATTACGCCGAGGAAGGGCGAACGCTCACCATGGAGTACTTTCACGAGCACTACCCGGTCCGGGTCGAGACGGTGGGCTATCGTGCACTCTACGATCCGGACAACGAGCGCCTGAAGTCGTAGAGGCCATCACGCGCGTGGCTACATACATCGATGCCGGTCTTGGTGTCGACGATACCAGCCAAGCGATGCCCGCCACGCCATCGCGATTATAATTTCTCGTATATCACACAGGCGAAAAAATATGGATACAACATTAATAGTTGTCTTGGTCGTTATTGCACTGATTATCTTTTATGTGATCGGGATTTTTAACAAGCTGGTCACACTGATGAATCGGTATAAAAATGCCTTTGCACAGATCGAGGTGCAACTAAAACGGCGTTATGACCTGATTCCAAATCTAGTCGAAACCGCCAAGGGCTACATCAAGCATGAGCGTGAAACCCTGGAAGCGGTAGTTGCGGCGCGCAATGCAGCAGCGGATACGCTGTCCAATGCGGCGGCGGATCCCGGCAATGCCGAGGCGATGAAAGCCCTGACCGGTGCCGAGGGCAAACTGTCCGGCGCCTTGATGAATTTAAATATGGTGATGGAGGCTTATCCTGATCTCAAGGCCAGTCAGAACATGATGCAGTTGAGCGAGCAACTGACGACCACTGAGAATAAGGTCTCCTTCGCCCGGCAGGCCTTTAACGACCAGGTGATGGCCTATAACACCTATAAACAGAGTTTCCCGCCTAATTTCTTTGCAACACGATTTGGCCATTCGCAGGATGCGGTCTTGCTGGAATTTGAAGACAGTGCAGCCATACAGGCCGCGCCAAAAGTATCATTTTAGCCGCTGCCGTTATTCCTGATATTTGAAAAATGAATTTCTTTGAATCGCAAGACCGTGTACGTAAAAACACAGCCAAGCTCATATTTCTGTTTGCTCTTGCCGTGATCACACTAATCATCATGACCAACCTGTTGGTCATGATGGTGTTCGGGTACATCAACAGTGACCAGTTGCGTGATGGCGAAACACTGATCCGGCAAATGGATTGGCGGACGTTTGTTGCTGTAGGCGCCGGCGTTAGCGTGGTAATACTCGTGGGCAGTCTCTACAAGATCATGGCCTTATCGGCCGGTGGCAAGGTTGTTGCCGAGTCGCTGGGCGGGCAATTGATCCCGCGCGATACCGAAGACTTGAATCGGCGCAAACTGTTAAATGTGGTGGAGGAGATGGCGATCGCATCCGGCACGCCCGCGCCACCCGTATATTTGCTCGCGGATGAGCCGGGGATCAACGCATTCGCAGCCGGTTTCTCGCCACGCGATGCCGTCATCGGGGTGACTCAGGGCGCCATCGATCATCTAACCCGCGACCAACTACAAGGCGTCATTGCCCATGAATTCAGCCATACATTCAATGGCGATATGCGGCTTAACATTCGTTTGATGGGGGTGCTGAATGGCATCCTGATTGTCGGGATCATCGGCTATTATATTTTGTATTCCACCTCGTTCTCGCGGCACCGGCGCGGTGGTGACAAAAACGCCGGAGGCATCCTGGCGCTGGCCATCGGGCTGATGGTCATTGGTTTCGCAGGCACATTCTTCGGAGGCCTGATCAAGGCCTCGGTAAGCCGGCAACGGGAGTACTTGGCAGACGCCACGGCGGTTCAGTTTACGCGCAACCCGAGCGGGATCGCGGGCGCGCTGAAGAGGATCGGCGGGCTGGAGCAGGGCTCAAAAGTGGCTAACCCCGGCGCACCCGAAATCAGCCATGCCTTTTTCGCCCAAGGGATCTCGGGGTTTATGCAGGCGCTGGCGGCCACACACCCGCCGCTGGCAAAACGTATCTTGCGCATCGATCCTCACTGGGACGGTAATTTTGACAATTCCGAAAAAATCGACCGGCCTCAGGACGAGGTCCAGGCTGCGAAAACGGAAACCGCGACGCGAGAGCAGACTACCAAAAAGGTCGCGGCTGTTGCCGTCGGTGCAGCGGTTACCGATGTCATGAAGGCGATTGACCAAATCGGCAATCCCAAGCGCGAGACGATCAATTACGCCCGCTCGCTGATATCAGAGTTGCCCGGAGCTGTTAAAGAGGCCGCCCATGAGCCCTATGGCGCCCGGGCGGTCATCTATTGCCTGGTCCTTGATAAGGAGCAAGTGGTTCGTGCGAAACAATTAAAGCAATTGCGCGACCATGCAGACCCGGACGTTGCCGCACTGACATTCTCGTTAATGCCGCGGATGAATGAGTTGGATGTCAAGTACCGTTTACCGCTGATCGATATCGCGATTCCGGCACTCAAGCAATTATCGATCAGTCAGTACAAAGCGTTCAGAGGCAATCTGCTCGCGTTGATTGAGATGGATTCCAAAATCGATCTACTGGAGTGGTCGTTACAGAAAATCCTGTTTACCCATCTCGATGGACAGTTTTTCAAGTTGCCCCGCACGCCGGCGCGTTATTCCCGTCCCGCGCAGGTCAAGAAAGAGATTGAACTGATACTCTCGGTCATGGCCTATGCCGGCCAGCAGAATCAAAGTGACGCTGAAAAGGCCTTTGATTCAGCAGCACAATCGCTGGAGCTAAGTGAGCCGGCGTTGCGGGCAAGAGGTGAAATCAGGCTTTCAGACGTGGATGCAGCCCTGGAGAAATTGGCAGGATTGAAACTTTTGGCGAAACCCCGATTACTGAAGGCCTGTGTAGCCAGTATCGTACGCGATCAGAGAGTATTACCTGTTGAAGTAGAGTTATTGCGCGCCTTTTCGGATGTTTTGGGTTGCCCTATACCCCCCGTAACGTAACAAGTGGCTATGGTTGACCTATTACTTGCTCATAGAAGAAACATACTACGTACTATTTAGTGACCGGATCAGTAATTATGATACTAATGGGAATCCGCCTTATTGGCGTTATCGGGATTCCCAATAACATACTGTTAGCTTGAATAACAATGTATGTACGTCAACGAAAACCTAAGAAGTGCCCACAATGCGGAAAGCATCGAGTTGCCACAATCCAGTACGGTCTGCCTATTCCGTCTGAGGAGCTCGAGAGTGGCTTTGAAGCTGGACGAGTTATCCTGGGTGGGTGTTGCATCACTGGTGACGATCCATCCTGGCAATGTACAGACTGTTCAACCAAGATATTCAAACGGCCGAAAGAAATGGAATATGAGTAAACATCAAGCTAACAAGCATGCAGGGTGACTATCGCCGAACTCATGCGCCGTGCCGTCCGGATGGGCGGCGTCCCCGGCTCTTCGAGCACCGTCGATGAATGATCGTTTGGCGCCGCCATAGGCCCATGACGCTCCAGCCCAGGGTGATTTAGCCGCTATTGTTTGTTATCCTTCTTCGACTAGCCTCTGGGGATTGCAATGAGAAAAATTACGTATTTACTTGCGTTGGTTGCTGCGATGGTTTCGACCGGGGTTCAGGCAGATTCTGAAACCGAGGGGAACCTTTACATGGGTGTCGGTATTGGTTCCCTGGCTCTGGACAACGACAGGGTTCCCGGCGTCCCAACCTCGTCCCCGTCCCACTCATCCAAGACCGGCCGCCTGATTATAGGGTATCGATTCAATGACCTGTGGTCTGTCGATGCGAGTTTCGGGACCGACGTGAGCGACAATGTCGATACTGACGTATTTGCGGTTAATGGATACAGGTTTTTTGCCCGCGACAACTGGAGGCCTTACCTGTCAGCCGGCTTCAGCAGTTTCTCTATAGACAGCGCTCCGGATGACGATACGCAACAGGTGCAAGCCGGGTTCGGCATTTCCGGGGATTTAAACAGAAATCTGGAACTGAGGGCGGGTTACCAGGTCCTCTTCACTATCAACGATGAGAGCTTCCAGGACAATAATGTTTATGCCGCCCTGGCGTGGCATTTCAGGAAGCCAGAAGCGGTAGTCGTGTCGCAGCCTGCGCCGGAGCCCGAATCCGTGCCGGTGGAGAAGGAAATCGTCGATACGTTCGAGTTGCTGGTATTGTTTGACTTCGATAAATCGATCGTCAAATCGGTCTACGAGCCGCAGTTTGAGGAAATCGTCCGGGTCCTCAAGGAAAGCCCCGATATCACCATGACAATCGAAGGCCATACCGATTGGATCGGCACGGAGAAATATAACCAGGGCCTGTCGGAGCGCCGGGCCGACGCCGTCAAACAGATGTTCGTGGCAGAGCATGGCATCGAACCTGAACGTATAGCGACCGAGGGGTACGGCGAAGCCCGTCCGGTGGCGGACAACGCGACATCGGCAGGACGCCGGCGGAACAGACGGGCGATATCGGTCGTTCTGCGGCCCCGCATCGTGACTGAATAGCCGGGCCGGAAGTCCGGTCCCGCCGGCGCCGGTATTCTTACAGGTCCGGCCCCAGGCCGATGTGGAGGCGAACCGATCTCCCTCCCCCGGAGATCGGTCGCGCCAGATCGATACGGATCGGGCCAATGGGCGTGATCCGGCGGATGCCAATGCCGACGCTTTTTCGAAGGGGTTCCGTAAAGTCGTCAAACGCGTTCCCGGCATCCAGGAAGGCCGCTACCCGCCACTTTCCCGTAATGCCGTAATCGACCTCGGCGCTGCCGACAAGTAGATGCCGGCCGCCCGTCACCTTTCCTTCCTCGTTCTCCGGCCCCAGGGCCTCGTAGTCGAATCCACGTACGCTTTGGTCCCCGCCGGCGAAAAAACGGATGGAAGCGGGCAGGTTTTCGAGTTTTGCCACGGTGAATGCCGCCTCGCCTCGGAGGATGATTCTCGCGTCACTGAACCCGTGGATCCATTTGCCCGACGCACGGGGCTGAAGGAACGCGAAGTCCGATACGGCGCCGGCGGTGCCCCGTACGGAAAGATTCCAACGCAGACCATTGCGCGTGAATAAGCGATCGTCCGCCTTGACCCACGACAGCGCGGCGCCGGGGATGAACAGGTCCGTCAGTCCGGTTTGTCCTGCAACGGTGAAATCTTCGCGTTGATAGGTGAACGATAGGTCGAGTCGGGGGCCGCCGAGGGTCGTGGAGCGAACGATGCCGAACTGAGCCAGCCGGCTGTCGCTGGTGTCGGGATCGTCTTCACTGTAACCGGCAAATATCCCGTATTCTTCGCGGCGCGGATCGCCGAAAGGAATGGTGTAACGCCCTTCCGCCGAGGCGCCGATCTCGGACAATTGCAGCGTGCCGCCCAGGCGGTGGCCGTGCTTGTTGAGCCGGTGCTGCTCCCAGGATAGCGAGCCGCGGAGTCCGGTGTCGGTGCCAAAACCTGCCCCGGCTTGGTATTCGGAGGCTTTTCGGGCCGTAAGGCGGAGGTCGATGGGCACGTAACCGTCGGCGTCGGCGTCCTCGAGCAAAAATAACTTCCCATTTTCACATCCCGTCTTCGGACCATCTTTGAACGATCCTCAATCGCAAAATCCTCATAGTAGCCCTGCTAGTACTGCGGTTTTGCTCCATCGGATCGTCCAAATCTAACCCAAATTCGGGCGCGAATTCTGTGAAGTTATTTTTGCGCGAGCCCTTAATCAGCCATGCCCTGGATATTTCCGGTTGCGACATATTATGCTTGCGGACTTCTGTCGTCAGCAATGGGGCGACGGGCTGCACCGGACTGGATGACGGAGCCGGTCCGCTTGGCCCGGGGCAAGACAACCGAAACAATACAACATAATGAATGAATTAAGGGCACCTCTATTCATTGATGGCCGGGAATCTTGAGTCCAAAATATCCAATATCTGCGTTAAAATCCTGCGCAATAGCTCGCTATTACGTGCGAATTTCGCCTTGATCTTGAATATTTCGTCTCTCAACCTTTCTCGCCCACAATTAATAGAGATGCCCTTAAAACAAAATGAGGCCCGGGGACCGCTCGCCGGCAAAGTTTGGTTAAATCTTGGGTTTCGACCGTTTTTCCTCGGCGCGGCGGTATTCGCGGTGATAAGCGTTATTGTCTGGACGCTGGTGTATACGCTTTCGTTTCCGCTGCCGATCGTTTCCATATCCCCGTTCCAATGGCATGCCCATGAAATGATTTATGGTTACGGCCTCGCCGTTATCGCCGGGTTTTTGTTAACGGCCGTCAGGAACTGGACGGGAATGCAGACACTCTATGGATTGCCGTTGCTGGGATTGTTTTGTTTTTGGGCGGCCGCAAGAGTATTCATGCTGTTCGGCACGGCGTTCATATTCCCCGCTGCGCTGTTTGACTTGCTGTTCATAACCATGCTGATTGCCGCCGTTGTATTCCCGATCTGCCGCACCGGGGGGTGGAGGCAGATCGGTATTGTGTCGAAACTCGTTCTACTGGGAGCAGGCAGTGTTGTTTTTTACCTGGGTTGTTTCGGTTATTTGCAGTCCGGCGTGTACTGGGGCGTTTACGGGGGCCTGTATCTGGTAATCGGCTTGATCCTCACCATGGGCCGCCGGACGATTCCATTTTTTATTGAAAAAGGAGTGGGTTATCCCGTGACGCTGTTCAATTCAAAATGGATCGACGTTTCCAGTTTGCTCCTGTTTTTTGCGTTGTTCGTATTCGAACTGTTCGTCGAGGACAAAACAATCGTGCCCTTCCTGTCGGCGGCGCTGTTTGTGGTCAATCTTGTTCGTCTTGCCGGCTGGCATACGCCGGGTCTGTGGAAAAAACCGCTGTTGTGGAGTCTTTACGTGGCGTATGGATTCGTCGTCGCGGGGTTCCTCCTGCTTGCGCTCAGCGGATTTGCCGGTGTGTCGAAGTTTATCGCCGTCCACAGCTTTGCCTACGGCGGCATGGGGTTGATCACGCTCAGCATGATGGCGCGTGTTTCCCTCGGGCACACGGCCAGGGACATTCACAAACCTCCCCCTGGTGTTTTGTATTCAATCATTGCCCTGTCGTCGGGGGCCTTATTTCGCATCCTGTTCCCGCTGGCCTTCCCCGAGTACTACGTGACTTGGGTCGTGTTGTCGCAGTTTCTATGGATTGCAGCGTTCGCAATACTTGCGATAATTCTCTTTCCGATGCTCACGACCCCGCGAACGGACGGGCGTTTCGGGTAGAATCGTGTGATTTTCACTGTTCGGCACATTGCTGTTCATAGAGATTCCCTTATCGGAGGTTGAGTATGGAGCGCGTTCGGTTCGGCGCAACGGGGCTGAAAGTCCATCCCCTTTGTTTCGGTACTATGACCCTGGGCGGCGACGCCACTGAAAAGACTTCGCTGGAGTTGCTGGACTCAGTCGTGGACCATGGCTTGAACTTCGTCGATTCGGCGAACCTGTACAACGACGGAACGGCAGAGACCATCATCGGCAAGTGGCTTGCCTCGCGCGGTCATCGCGATCGAATTATTCTTTCGTCAAAAGTGCGCTATAAAGTCGGTGACGATCCGGACACCGAAGGTCTCAGTCCGCGCACGATTGAGCGGGAGTTGCACCGCTCGCTCCAGCGCTTGAATACGGACTATCTGGATATCTATTTCCTGCACCAGCCCGATTACAACACGCCGTTGGAAATTACCTGGCAGTGCCTGGACCGGTTGGCCCGGGCGGGGAAGTTTCGCTACGTCGGGTTGTCGAATTTTGCCGCCTGGCAAATCGCCGATGCCTGCCATCTCGCCCGGCGGAATGGCTGGATTCAACCGACGGTGGTGCAGTGCATGTACAACCTGATAGCGCGTTACCCGGAGCACGAACTGTTTCCCGTGTGCCGCGCCTTCGATTGTGGGGTATGCAATTACAACCCGTTGGCCGGCGGCCTGCTTACCGGCAAGTACGGTGTGGAAGGCGAAGCCGTGGATGGGCGGTTGGCGAAAAACGAAATGTACCGCGCTCGGTACTGGGATCCCCGCCAGCGGCAGGCGGCGGTGGAGCTGGCCGCCATCGCCACCGAGAACGATCGCGGCGCCGTGGAACTGGCTGTGCAGTTTTGCCTCGATCAGCCCGCCGTCAGCACCGTGATACTGGGCGCGACCCGCGTGGAACAATTGCGACAAAGCCTGGAGGCCGTTGACGGTCGGCCGCTGTCGGACGAGGAAACGGATCGGTGCGAGGCGGTTTGGCGACAATTGAGCGGTCCGATCCCCTTATACATGCGATGACGATCCCACTCCCTCATGATCGTTAACACTGCACGGACTTTTTGATATAAGAAACTACGTCCCGGAGGCTTAGTACCCTTGGGCATAAATACACACACGTTCAGCGGGATCGGAAAAGCCGATCGCCAAGGCACGCGAGCGCAGGACTGGCCCGGTCAATTCAAGCGAGCGTAACGCCGGCGAGGG
>JAANXG010000072.1 GCA_018263405.1 Gammaproteobacteria bacterium | reverse complement strand
TGCTCTTCCGATCTCGGCTCAACAAAAGCGTCAACGCGGAACGAATCACCGCCTCGTCGTCGATGACCAGAATACGGCTCATGAATCGGTCGCCACCCGACGCGCCGACCCGGCGCCGGGTGCCGCGGGGAACCGCATCCGAACCACGGTTCCGCCGGACCGCGTGCTGCCGATGTCGACCTGTCCCTCGTGCTCCTTGACGATATTGTAGACAAGAGGCAGCCCAAGGCCGGTGCCTTCCCCGGGGTCTTTGGTGGTAAAAAACGGGTCGAAAACGCGTTCAATGTTGGCCGGGGCAATCCCCTGACCGTGATCCAGAACGCGAACCTCGATCCACCCGGGTTCCGTACGCATCGATACCGTCACCCGATCTTCCTCACTCGAGGCCTGGCACGCATTGGTGAGCAAATTTACAAATACCTGAAGCAATTTTTGCCGGATCCCTTGAATGCAGATTCCAGGATCGCACTCGTTCACGCATTCCGTATTCTTGCCGCTCTGACTCCACGTAACCAATTGAATGGCCTCGTCGACACATTCTCGTACCTCTACAGCGGCCTTCTCGTCCGCCTCCTGCCCACCGTGACCGAAACCCACAAGAGACCGAACGATGCCGCTAATGCGCTTGGTCTGTTCCAGAATCTGGGCAACATTTTGTTTCACTTCCGGCTCTTCCGATTCTTCCCGAAGATTCTGCGCCAGACACGCAATGCCGGTGACCGGGTTGCCGATCTCGTGCGCCACGCCGGCGGCGAGGCGGCCAAGGGAAGCGAGCCGATCGGCGTGTGCCAATTCCGACTCGAGTTTGCGGCGGCCGGTCATGTCCTCAACCAGCAATACGGTGCCGGACGAGTCTTTCGAATTCACGCCCGCCATCACCCCCGGTAGCTGGTCCAGATAGGCTTTGTGCAGATTCAACCACCGGGAATTACCGTACACTTCGGCCCGAACTTTAGTTAGTTCGGATCGATCGCCGTCCAGAAAGTCGGGCAACAGGTCATTCCAGGGTGGTGGTAAATCAGGCAAGCTGCTGCCCACCGCCACGCTCGGCTCGATGCGGGACAGCAGCGACATGGCGTGATTCCAGATCACGATCTCCTGGTCCGGCCCGACGGAACACACGCCCAAGGGCAGTTTCTCGAGTACCTGGCGGTGATACCGCCGCAGTGAATCGAGTTCACCGAGGAGACCCCGCAGCCGTGTTCGCGAGGACTCCATGCGCTCTTCAATAACACGGATACTGTCGGCAAATAACGTCCGGGTCTTCGAATCCATTCTTAATTGCTGATTCACCACGCTTCGTGCGAGTTCCGGCCCCAGCAGGCCGGACAGATTGCGTTCGATTCGTTCCCTCAGCCGATGAAGGTTGGAAGGATTGGTTTCGTCCCCGTGCAAGCCGAGATCCTTCAGGGCGAGCTGAACTTCCTTGTGAGCCATATCATCGCCGATCAAACGGGATAAGTGTTCCGTGAATTCCCGAGTCGAGGACAGTTCAAGAACACCGCTACTGGGTAGAAACGTCTCGTTAATGCAGGCACTAGCGGCATCGTCCTCGTCGGGAGACTTGTTCGTCAACAGCGACACTCCTACAAACAACGCGCCGTTGACGGCCATGGACCAGAACGTGACAAATGTCCATTTATCCATGCTGGTGTAGTCGAACCACGGTTGAAAGCCGAATCCTGTATTTGCCTGACCGCTCTGGTCAACCAACGGGATAAACAGCATGACGGACCATACGAACGCGCCACCGCCGAGACCGGCCATAAAACCGTTACGGTTGGCGCCGTCCCAATACAGCACACCAACGATGCCCGGCAAGAACTGGGCTACCGCCACAAAAGAGATCAACCCGAGTTCCACGAGTTTCTGATTGTGCTCCAGCGCAACATAAAAACTATATCCCGCCAGCACAATAACAGCGATCACAACCCGGCGTCCCCACAACAACCAGCGATACAGATTAATGGTTGGGTCCGGTATACTGGCCGGCAAGACGATATGATTCAGCGCCATCGCCGATAACGCCACAGTGGTAACGATCATCATGGCGCTGGCCGCGGACACGCCGCCGAGCAGTGCGAATACGGTGAGCAGCCGGGAACCGCCGCTCAGCGTAATGCCAAGGACGTAATAATCCGGATTGGGTCCGGCTGCCAGGCTCTGGCCCGCCCAAAGAATAAAGGGAATGGGCAGGTTCAACAGCAACAGGAACAACGGAAATCCCCACGCCGCAATCCGCAAGTTGCGCGGTTCAATATTCTCCGTAAATGTCATGTGAAACTGCCGCGGTAACAGAAAAGCCGCTGCAAAAGCCAGAAACAACAGCGTTGACCAGGTCCCTTCACGAACAGGCCGATACAGGTTTTCCAGTGCCTGCGGGTTCTGCTGCAACCACCTTTCCACTCCTTCGAAACCCCCGAAGACACCGAATACGGCGAATAATCCGATCATCATTAAAGCGATCAGCTTCACGAGAGATTCAAACGCCACGGCCATAACCAGCCCGTCGTGTTTCTCCCGAGCAGTGATGTGCCGGGCACCAAACAAAATCGCGAACAGTATCAGCACCAAGCAGAAACCGAATGCCAACGGTTTAGGTGCGGCCTCCTGTGTCAAGACCCGGATGGTTTCCGTGACGGCCTGGATTTGCAGGGCGAGGTAAGGCAAGGTGCCCGCCAACATGAACAGTGTCACCATAATTCCCGCCGCCTGACTCCGAAACCGAAACGCGAAAAGATCGGCAAGCGACGTAAGCTGGTAATCGCGTACGAGACGCAACAGCGGTTCCAGCAACACAGGTGCGAGCGCAAACGCGATGGTCACGCCCAGATAAACCGTCAGAAACGTGTATCCCTGGCCGGCGGCGAATCCGACGCTTCCATAATAAGTCCACGTCGTCGCATAGACACCCAGCGATAGGACATAGGTCAGGGGGTGGCCCGCCATCCCCGCCGGCAGCTTGCCGTGTTCCGTGGCGTAGGCGATCAGGAACAGTAAACTGAGATAGAGAAATATCGCAAAAAATATGCCCGTTAGGCTAAACATCTTTACGCAAGCGACTGATCCAGGCCACACCAACAATAAGAGCGGCCCACAAAACGTAGGGGGTGTACCATGGACTACTATCCCGCGCCCATGCGAACATTACAGGGGACGCAAATAAGAGTAAGGCGAATAGCACCAATAGCAGGGTGCGTTCGATGGTTTTTCCCAGTGTCCCGGACTCCATGGGAGTCAGGGTATCAGAACCCGTTTCGAAACGTAACAAAAACAACGCCGGACCGGAGCGCCTTGCAGACTCGGTGGCTAAACACGTTGTGGCGACACGTTTGCTTAATCGAGAACGCGGGCCCGTGTACCGGCACTTGATACAATACGAACAGCTGACTGGATTACGCGGATAACCGCCGGCATTCAATGACCGTTAAGATTTCAAGAGTCCTCACCCTGTTGTTTATTCTGGCGTGCTTTTGGCTCGCGCTTTCCGGGTTTTTTAAACCATCGCTACTGGTCCTCGGAGCGGCATCCTGCCTGTTTGTCACATGGCTCGCATTGCGCGCGAGCCCGACGGACCGGGACAGCGCCCTGACACAAATACACTGGATTCGATGGTGCTGTTACAAATTCTGGCTGGCCGGCCAGATCGTCAAGGCCACCATTGACGTGGCGATCCGAATCGTCGATCCGAAGCTTCCGATCAGCCCCACCGTAAATAATGTACGGGCCGACCTTCCGGACCTGGGAAAAGTAATCTATGCCAACTCCATCACGCTCACACCCGGGACAGTGTCGATTAATTTAACGGACGATGAAATCGTCGTACACTCGCTTACCCGCCGGGGAATCAGCGAACTCATGAACGGCGCGATGTATCGCCGGGTCAAAGAACTACAAGAATAATCGCACGCCATGTCGATGCATTTCGTTACGGCGTGCGCCATTTTGATTACCATGGTTCTGACCCTGTACCGCGGCATGCGTGGGCCGACGCTTTATGATCGCCTTCTTGCCGTCAATTCCTTTGGCACCAAGACCGTATTGATTATTGCCGTGTATGGGTTTTTCTCCGGGAGACCGGATTTCCTGGATATCGCTTTCGTCTACGCGCTGATCAATTTCATCAGCACCATAGCGGTGTTGAAGTTCTTCGAGTACGGAGGACTCGGCGGTTTTAACCGGGACGCAGGGCGCGAGCACTCATGATCCTGAATATGTTGAGCTGGGTTTTATCGATAACCGGTAGTGCGCTGGTGGTCATCGGCGGGATCGGGCTCATCCGCTTACCGGATTTTTTCAGCCGGCTACACGCGGCCGGCATTATCGAGACCTTGGGCGCCGCGCTGATTATCGCTGGTCTTATGATGCAGGCGGGCCTGACCCTGGTGGCACTGAAATTGCTGCTTATCCTGATGTTTTTGCTTTTCACCGGTCCCACCGCAACTCACACCTTGGCCAAGGCTGCGCTTCACGGCCGGCTTACGCCGCGTGTCCATGCCCCGGGAAACGGCAAACCGGAGACCAAGCCATAGACTTTTTCATCATCACCGCACTACTGGCGCTGCTGGCCGCGACGGCGATTGCCATCGTGCAGCTCAACAAACTGTTCTCCGCCGTAATGTTATTCGGCATGTACAGCTTACTGTCGGCGGCATTGTTCGTGAGCCTGGATGCAGTGGACGTGGCATTGACCGAAGCGTCGGTGGGCGCCGGGATCGCTACGATCCTTATGCTTGGGGCATTGTCTCTCACTACTAATCGGCAACGCCAAATTTCCTGGAAACGGCGTCTGCCGGCCGCGCTGGTCACTGTCGCCATCGGCGTGCTGCTGCTGTACGGACTATCGGATCTACCGGTCTTCGGCGATCCCGCCGCGCCGGCGTTCAAGCACGTGTATCCGCGGTATGCATTCGAATCACCGCATGAAATCGGTATCCCCAACATGGTGACCTCCGTTCTGGCCAGTTACAGGGGCTACGACACCCTGGGGGAAGTCACCGTCATTTTTACCGCCGCGGTGGCAGTGGCCACACTAATGGGTCACGGCTCGGACACGCGTTCGTTTTCGGGTGAAGGCATGGAGCACCACCTGATACTGCGAATCAACGCGAAACTCCTGCTGCCCATGATCCTTCTGTTTGCCCTCTATGTACAGTTCCACGGAGACTACGGTCCCGGCGGCGGGTTTCAAGCCGGCGTCATTTTCGCGGCAGGGTTTATTCTCTACGGTCTGGTATTCGGCATGAGTACTATAAGGGAGGTCGCACCCCCGAAAATCATACGCATTCTGTGCGCGGCCGGCCTTGGTTTATACCTCCTGGTGGGCCTGTGCGGCATGCTGCTGGGCGGCAACTTTCTGGATTACAACGTTTTGGCCCACCATCCCGTCCATGGACAACATATCGGTATCATGCTGATCGAACTGGGCGTGGGCACCACGGTAGCCGCATCCATGATCGGTTTATTCTACGCCTACGCCGAGCACGAGCATCGGCAATGATCGATTTCGGCAACATTATTTACTGGGTTGTTGTGTTTCTTATGATGACGGGGCTGTACCTTGTGCTTGCCAGCGGCAACCTAATCAAGAAAGTCGTCGGGCTGAATATTTTTCAGTCATCGGTTTTTATCCTTTACATCTCTCTGGGGAAAATAGCCGGCGGCACGGCACCCATATTCGCGGAAGGCATCGAACGATATGCCAACCCCCTGCCCCATGTACTCATCCTGACCGCTATCGTCGTGGGGGTAGCCACGACCGCGGTCGCCCTGGCGCTGGCCGTACGAATTTACGCCGTCTACGGATCCGTGGAGGAAGCCGACATCGAAAAGCAGGAAGTCGACGCGGATTGACCACGGAACATTTCCCAATTCTGCAGGTTGTTCTGCCGTTACTGGCCGCGCCCGTGTGCCTGCTGATACGCCATCCGCGGCGCTGCTGGTGGCTGGCTATGACCGTCAGCGCAGCCACCCTAGTTATCTCCGTAATCCTGATATCGACGGTGTACGCCAGCGGACCGATCGTCTATCACCTGGGAAGCTGGGCGGCGCCATGGGGCATCGAGTACCGGATCGATCGACTGAACAGCCTGGTATTGCTGATCGTCTCCGGGATCGGCAGCGTAGTGTTGTTATTCGCGCACGGCAGCTTGGGGTTCGAAGTCAAAAGAAGTCGTCAATACATTTTCTATACAGCGTGGATGCTGTGCCTGTGCGGCCTGCTCGGAATGTGCGCGACAGGGGATTTGTTCAATATCTTTGTGTTCCTGGAAATCTCGTCACTGTCCATGTATCTGATGATTGCACTGGGATACGAACACCGCGCCCTGAACGCCGTATTCTCTTACCTGGTAATGGGAACAATAGGTGCAACGTTTTTCCTGATCGGTGTGGGGCTTTTGTATGCCTTAACCGGAACCTTGAACCTCGTCGATCTTTCGAACCGGCTGGAACCGATCGCGGGCTCCCCCACGGTTCTCACCGCCTTCGCGTTCATTATTCTGGGCATAGGCATCAAGGCGGCGGTATTCCCACTGCACTGGTGGCTGCCCGACGCTTACCGGTACGCACCGAATTCCGCCACCGCGTTGCTGGCCTGCACCGCCAGCAAGGTCGCCGTGTATCTGATTATCCGGTTTGTCTACGACCTGTTCGGTCCCGGGTTTTCATTCAAATCAGTGCAACTGACAGAGGTCTTGCTGGCGGCGGGGGTCTCCGCAACACTGTTGATGTCGACGGTGGCGGTGTTTCAGAACGATATCAAAAAGATGTTCGCATATTCCAGCGTGGCACAGGTCGGGTATATGGTGATCGGAATCTCACTGGCGTCCGTCGCCGGCGTCACCGCAGCACTGTTGCATATGTTCAATCATGCCGTTATCAAGTCGGCTCTATTTATGGCACTCGGTACGGCTTTTGTGAGAACCGGCGGCTTCAGCATAGATCAAATCCAGGGCATGGGCCGGTACATGCCATGGACGATGGCGGCACTCTTAGTTGCCGGACTGAGCCTGGTGGGCGTCCCATTGACCGCTGGATTTGTAAGCAAGTGGTATTTGATACTGGCGGCTATCGAGCACGATTACTTGTGGTTGGCCATTATAGTAGTGGCCGGCTCTTTGCTGACCCTGGCGTACGTTTGGCGCGTCATAGAAGCCGGTTACTTCAAGCCGATACCGAACCATATCGAGCAGCGTCGTGAGGCAGGCGCGGGATTGCTGGTGCCGTTGTGGATTCTGGTGCTTGCCAACCTGTATTTCGGGATTGATACGTCTCTCACGCTAGGCGCCGCGCACGGTGCCGCCCGAGCACTGCTCGGTATCGCTCAATGAATCCGGAATTGCACCTGATCCTATGTATCGCGACTCCTTTGCTGGGCGCGGGGGGGATACTGGCGGCGGGCCAGCGGCCGAATTTGCGCGAAGCGATCACGCTGTCTACCGCCGTGACGTTATTCGCGCTGGTCCTCGCGTTGAATCTGCATCCAGAACCGTATTCGCCGACAGCCCGGCCTTTCGAGATTTTCCCGGCGCTAACCATTGCCTTCTCGCTAGAACCGCTCGGTCTATTGTTTTCCGTTGTGTCATCGGGATTATGGATCGTTACTTCGGTGTACTCCATCGGGTACATGCGGGGTAATCGCGAAAAACACCAAACTCGCTTCTATTTCTTCTTTGCCGTTTCTATTGCCGCGGCCCAAGGCGTCGCCCTCGCCGACAACCTGTTTACCTTGTTTATTTTTTATGAAGCCCTGACTCTGTGCACGTATCCGCTGGTCGCTCATAAGGGGAACGACAATGCGCTCCGGGGCGGGAGGGTGTATCTCGGGCTTCTACTGACGACGTCAATCGGGTTTTTGCTCGTAGCCATGGTCTGGACATGGCAGTTGGCCGGCAGTCTTCAATTCGTCGAGGGCGGGCTGTTGACCGGGCGACTTGAGGGCGGAACGCTCCTGGCGCTGCTGGCCCTGTATCTGTTCGGCATCGGCAAGGCCGCACTGATGCCGTTTCATCGCTGGTTACCGGCGGCCATGGTCGCTCCAACGCCGGTCAGCGCCTTACTGCACGCCGTAGCGGTGGTCAAGGCGGGCGTATTCACGGTGTTGAAAGTCACTGTATATATCTTCGGCCTGGATACGTTGTTTCAAAGTAACGCCGCGGCGGTGATGATGTGGGTCGCCGCGGCTACACTCCTGCTGGCATCGGTCACCGCACTACGTAAAGACAATCTAAAGGCACGACTGGCCTACTCGACCATTAGCCAGTTGTCGTATGTCACTCTCGGCGCCATGCTCGCCACGTCCATGGGTGTAGTGGGCGGCGCATATCAAATCGCGGCTCATGCCCTCGCCAAAATCACCTTATTCTTCTGCGCCGGTGCCATTTACGTGGCGGCCCACAAGTCGGAAGTCAGTCAGCTTGACGGCCTCGGCCGCGTAATGCCATTCACTTTCGGGGCTTTTTTCGTCGCTTCGCTGAGCATTATAGGCATTCCACCGCTGGCGGGATCATGGAGCAAGTGGTATCTCATGCTCGGCGCCGCGGAAAGCCAGCATTGGGCCATGATCGTGGTGCTGATAATCAGCTCCCTGCTCACAATTGCCTATCTCATGCCGGTACCACTGCGCGGCTTCTTTGCCGGATCCGGCAATGACAACCAGGGATTTCAATGGCGAAATGTCCGTGAAGCACCCGGCACATGCGTTGTGCCTTTATGCCTCACCGCACTCGCCTGCGCCGTGTTGTTCTTTCTTGGCGACAGCCTCTACCGGCTCATTTTGCCGATTGCGGGCCAGCAATGAACAACCGAAGTCACTGCTCAAAAAGTCCGTGTAATGTTAACGACGATGGATGGCAATGAACGAAAGTAGAAAAACTTGGCTCGACAACCCACGCAACGTGGACAAGCTGGTCTATGCCTTGTACGCGGTGTGTGCGCTGCTGTTCGTCCTGGATTTTTTCTATCGCAAACACACGCACTTTGGATTCGAGCACTGGATCGGCTTTTATGCCTGGTACGGTTTTCTGTCCTACGTCGGCCTGATTTTCATCTCCAAGGCCTTCCGGCGTCTCGTCAAGCGCAGCGAGGATTATTACGGTGATTGACGGACTGAACCCCGCGTTTATTCTGCTGGGTGCGGCGCCGATCCTGCCGCTGCTGCCGTTGACGGCACGCCGGGTGCTGATGCTGGCCGCACCGGTGCTCGGCTTCCTCCAGCTCACCGGTCTGCCGTACGGCGAACAGGGGTTGATCTACGCCTATGGCCTCGAATTCGTCACCTTGCGAGTCGATGGCCTGAGCTTCGTCTTCGGCGTTGTCTTCCATCTTGCCGCCCTGCTCGGCGCTATCTATGCATTGCACGTCCGCGACACCATACAGCATGTCGCGGCACTGGTTTATTCCGGCGCCGCCATCGGCGCGCTGTTCGCGGGCGACCTGTTCACGCTTTTCGTTTACTGGGAGACGACTGCTATCGCCTCGGTGTTTCTCATCTGGGCACGGCGCACGGAGCCCGCTTTTCGCGCCGGTATGCGGTATCTCGTCATCCAGGTCACCTCCGGCGTGATGCTACTCGCCGGCGCCATGGTCTTCTATCAGCAAACCGGCGGGACGGCATTTAACCACATCGGCCTCGAAAGCCCGGCGGGCGTTCTGATATTCCTGGCATTCGGCATCAAGTGCGCTTTTCCTTTTCTACACAACTGGCTGCAGGACTCGTATCCCCATGGCACGGTCTCCGGCACCGTAATCCTTTCCGTCTTTACCACCAAGCTCGCCGTATACGCCCTGGCACGGGGTTTCGCCGGCGAACAGATTCTTATCGTGATCGGAGTCGTCATGACGGCGTTTCCGATCTTCTTTGCGGTCATCGAAAACGATTTGAGGCGCGTCCTTTCCTATAGCCTGAACAACCAGCTGGGATTCATGGTAGTGGGCATCGGCGTTGGAACGGAGATGGGCATCAACGGTACCGCTGCTCACGCTTTCGCCCATATCCTGTACAAAGCGCTGTTGTTCATGAGTATGGGTGCCGTGCTGTTTCGCGCCGGGACCGTCAAAGCTTCGGAACTCGGCGGTTTGTACAAGTCCATGCCTTGGACCGCGGGATTTTGCATTATCGGTTCGGCTTCGATTTCGGCTTTTCCGCTGTTGAGCGGCTTCGTATCGAAATCCATAATCCTGGCCGCCACCGCCGAGGAGCACCACTGGATCGCTTTTTTGGTATTGCTATTCGCCTCCGCCGGCGTTCTGGACCACTCCGGCATCAAGGTGCCGTACTTTTCCTTCTTCCATCGCGACAGCGGCATTCGTTGCAAGGAAGCACCCACCAGTATGCTGATCGCCATGGGCGCTACCGCATTCCTGTGCATTGCTATCGGCGTCCACCCGGCGCCGCTTTACGCCATATTGCCCTACCCTGTTTCCTTCGAGCCGTACACTTTGTCGCATGTGGTCACACAGATGCAGCTTCTCATGTTTTCCATGCTGGCGTTCACGGTGCTTATGCGCGCGGGTTTATATCCCCCGGAAATTCGGTCCGTGAATTTGGATTTCGATTGTGTATACCGCAAAGCCATCCCCCTGGCATTTTCGAAACTCGAGACGGCGACCCGAACCGAGCGATTACGGTTCCTCGAAGCGGGGAACGCGCCGCTGTACATGACCGCGTCGTGGCTGCGACGCTTGCACGGTCCCCGTGGAATGCTCGCGCGCTATCACACTACGAGCACGATGCTGTTGTCCGTGCTGGGCGCATTCCTGATACTGCTGCTAATCGTACTTGTAAGCTGAGTCAGTAATTCAAAAAGTCCGCGGTGGCAAACACGGAGCCCCTGGGGCCGTACCTTAGTACCCTTGGGCATAAATACACACACGTTCAGCGGGATCGGAAAAGCCGATCGCCAAGGCACGCGAGCGCAGGACTGGCCCGGTCAATTCAAGCGAGCGTAACGCCGGCGAGGGGCTTTTC
>JAANXG010000071.1 GCA_018263405.1 Gammaproteobacteria bacterium | reverse complement strand
GCTAAGGATGCAATACCTCCCTGTACGCTCTGGCGAAAGCCTCCGTGCTTTCGACAGCCCTGAAAGACAACCCTACCCCCACATTCTTGCACGGGGTTATTGAGAACTTACAAAATTAACGCCTCTGGAGGACATAATAGCCGACGAGGACGTAGAAGAACTCGGTCGCGCGGGCCGGCAAGGCCTGGTGCTGGATTTCGCGGATTCCCGGTCCATACTCGGCCGCTGTGGACCGGGTCCTCGAGCGCAGTAGCGGGCAACATCGGCCGGTAAACCATTTCGGCGCTCAAAGGGCTGTCAACCCGGGTTATGGGTAGGGCGTTTCATCACGTAGAACCCATTGAATCGCGACGGCATTCCGGCCAACATTCGAGGTACCAGGAATAACCCAATGCAGCAAACCGGCTCGATTATGGCCAAACCGCGTGGTCCGGACGAACGGCTTACCGAAGAATCTACCAAGAGCGCAAACGAGCGTTCCGAAGGCTCCGGGCGATCCTATTCGACCTTCGATGTTTTTTTCGAAGAGGTAGAAAAACGTGCGTACCGCGTGGCTGTTTATACGTTAAGAGATGAACAAACTGCATTGGATGCCGTGCAGGATGCCATGCTTAAACTGGTGGAAAAGTATTCCGATCGACCCTCGCCGGAGTGGCCGGCGTTGTTTTTTACAATACTCAGCCACCGCATGATCGATATTCAGCGGTGGGGCCGGCTTCGGGAAGCCGGCGGCAAACTGATATCGCTGTTTCGAAATCACGACAACGGGGATGAAGACCTTCTCGACACCGGTTTGGGCTCGGACAACTTCATCGCCGATCGGCCGGAAGTCGCCAGCGGGGCTCGCGATTTACACAACAAAATAGATAACGCCATAACAAAACTGTCTGACAGGCAACGCCAAGTATTCCTGCTCAGAGAATGGCAGGGCTTCAATGTACGCGAAACCTCGAAGATTTTGGGTTGTTCGGAAGGTAGCGTAAAACAGCACCACTTCCGCGCGATGCAGGCGCTACGAAAACACTTGGCGGGGGTGTGGAAAAGTGAAGAATAAATCTCGGCAAACAGAAAAACTCGATTGCTTTCGTGCCGGTCTGCGCGTTGAGGATGTGGACTTTAAAGACATCTGCACACCCAAATCGATCGGCCGGGAGAACGCGTATTGGCGGCACATCGTCGACATCCTGGAAATTGGCCCCAACCATGACCGCGCAACCTGTAACCAGCTCCGGATCCGCCGCAGGCAAGTACTGAACGGTGATTACCCGCGCAAATCCGCGCCGGGACTTCCTTACGCGGCAGCAGGCGCCGCCGCGGGCGTCGCCATGCTCGTCGGCGTGGGGATCTGGTGGGGTGCGATGTGGAAGGGACCGATGCCTGCAACCCGGATGGCGTCAATCGATTCGATGCATATCGAGAATGCGGAATTTGCCAACAACGTCGATTTTTACACCTGGCTCGAGAAACAAACGGATATCGTCGCGGATTCCGGCGGCGGTTGATCGCACATGACGGGTCGCAGTCTCAAGGGGCTAATCGTAATTCTGGTTTTCGTTGGCATGCAGCCGAGCCAGGCCCAGAATTCATTGGCTCCAACGGTGGAGCCGGACCGCTGGCAGAATCTGTCGCCGGATACCCGCCACGAAGTGCAGCGTCAGTATCTGGAAAACCTGCCCCCGAACAAGCGCGAAAAATTGCGCTCGCAGGCGAGGCGATTCCACTCCATGCCGCCGTCGGAAAAACAGAAACTGTGCCGTAGATTCGAGGATGACCGGGGATACCTGCCGCCCGCCTGCCAGAAACTTTTTTAGCCCGTCACCCGCCTCCCGCTCGACACCGAAGCTCAAACGCAACGACCGCAGCGCGGTGATGCGCTCATCCAGGGGGTGGGAGACATGAACAGCCGTTTCAGGCCTATCGCCGATAGGGAATGAAAACTTATGAATGAAATTCAAATGGAATCATGGCGGGCTGCGGAGCGGGAACACGCCTGGCACCCCTATGCCGGGGTTCCGCCGCATATCGCCAATATTCCGATTGTCGGCGCGCGGGGTATGACGCTTCAACTGGCCGACGGACGCATGCTGATCGACGGCATGTCCTCCTGGTGGGCCGTGATTCACGGCTATAACCACCCCGTATTGAACGCAGCGATTCAGGATCAACTGAATCGCGCGAGCCACGTGATGTTCGGCGGCATCACCCATCCGGCCGCGGCCGAGCTCGTGGAACGACTAGTTGAAATCACGCCGGCCCCTCTGCAAACGGTATTTCTGGCGGATTCCGGGTCGGTGTCGGTGGAGGTGGCGTTAAAGATGGCCATTCAGTACTGGTATGCGCGCGGCAAACCCGGCAAGCAACGCTTCATTGCCCTGCGGCGGGGCTACCATGGTGACACCTCGGGCGCCATGTCGGTGAGCGATCCGGAAAACGGCATGCACAGCTTGTTCGCCGACTCGTTGCTTAAGCAATGGCACGCCGAGGCGCCGCAAACGACGTTCCATGGCAACTTCGACGGCGGCGATCTGGAATCGATGGCGGCTTTGCTCGAACAATTTCACGATCGGATTGCGGGTGTCATCGTCGAACCCATCGTCCAGGGCGCGGGCGGTATGCGCTTTTACCACCCCGGTTATCTTAAAGGCCTGCACGAGTTGTGCGAGCGCTGGGATGTCCTCTTGATCGCCGACGAAATCGCCACCAACTTCGGGCGCACCGGCAGATTGTTCGCCTGCGAACACGCCGGCATCGCACCCGATATCATGTGCCTGGGCAAAGCCCTGACAGGCGGGTACATGACCCTCGCGGCGGCCGTCACCACCGAAGAAGTCAGCCACACGATCAGCAATGCCGACCCCGGCGTGTTCATGCACGGCCCGACGTTCATGGCCAACCCGCTCGCTTGCGCGGCGGCCATCGCCAGCATCCGGGTTCTGCTCGATTCGCCGTGGGAGGACAACATCGCGGCCATCTCCCGGGGACTGGAGGCGGGCCTGCGGCCGTATGCCGACGTATCGGGCGTCCGGGACATTCGGGTGCTCGGGGCCATCGGCGTGATAGAGATGGAGCAACCCGTCGATATCGCCGCGGTAAATCACGCCTATATCGACCAGGGAGTATGGCTGCGTCCGTTCAACAAACTGATCTACACCATGCCGGCTTTCATTGCCACCGAAAAGGACATCCGACGGATCACACAGGCGATGTGCGACACCGTAAAAGCCGCGGTCGCGTATCGCGGTTGAAATCTCCCCCTACACAAGGTTGTCCGGCAAGTGCGCCGAACGCATGCATAGATAATCCAGCACCAGGGTAGCGGCGGCCAGGGCGGTGATCTCCGAGATGTCGTAGGTGGGTGCGACTTCCATCATATCCATGCCGACGAAGTCGATACTGCCCAGACCTCGCATGATGGACTGAGCCTGGTGGGTAGTAAGTCCGCCGCAGACAGGGGTTCCGGTTCCGGGCGCACAAGCGGGATCCAGGCAGTCGATATCGAAGGACAAGTACGCCTTGTTGCCGCCGATCACGCGCTCAATTTCGGCAATCGCTTCCGCCGCACCGCGCCCGTGCACCCACGCGGCGTCCAGCCACGCGAAACCCATTGGGTCGTTGTTGTGGGTACGTATGCCCACCTGAACCGATGCGCCGGGATTGACGATCCCCTCTTCCACCGCGTGGAAGAGCATGGTGCCATGATCGGTCCGCTCGTCCTTGTCTTTCCAGGTGTCGGAATGCGCGTCAAAATGCACCAACGACAGCGGGCCGTGCTTCCCGGCGTGCGCGCGTAGCACCGGCAGGGTCGCGAAGTGGTCGCCGCCCAGCGTGACGAGATGCGCGTTTTGACCGATGATCTCGCGGGCGTGGGCCTCGATCTCATCAGGGATAAATTCCGGTTTGCCGAAATCGAAGGTGCAATCGCCGTAGTCCACCACGGCCAAGCGCTCGAACGGATCGAAGCCCCACGGCCAGGGTGGCCCCCAGGACAAATGTGCCGACGCAGCCCGGATCGCGGCCGGCCCGAAGCGGGCACCCGGCCGATTGGTCGTGGCGAGATCGAAGGGGACACCGGTCACGGCATAGTCTACGCCCTCGAGCTCCTTGGTGTAGCGGCGCCGCATGAAGCTGAGCGCCCCCGAGAATGTGTGCTCCGTATCGGTGCCGTACAGCGATTCACGGGTGAATGCATTATCGACGCCGGTGAAAGTGTGCGCTGTCTTTTTCTCGTTCATGATCGATAAATACTAATGCCGGAGGTCGTGTTGACGCCGCGTTATGGGCGCCGTTGAGCCCGGGCAAACGCCTGTAGGTGGAAACGGTGCTGTTCTCGCACATATCGAAACGGTTTTCCAGCGGGGCAGGCACTGCGCGCCAAGCAGCCCTGGTCCCGGCAGGAATTCGCGCCTGATAAATGCGTTGTGCAGCTTTCCACGTTAAACCCGTCTGAACCGAAGGCATCCACGGGACAAGTATGCAGGCACGGTTGTTCCGCGCAGGACAAGCACGGCGATGCTGAGTCGGATTTCTGCGGCAGGCCCTCCAGGCGCCGGTTCACGATCAGGGCACCCCGGTACGCGTGCCACAGCCCGTATTCCGGGTGAATCAGTATTCTCAAGGGCGACGGCGATACGCCTTCCGCCCGCCGGGCCCAGCGTTGAAACGGATAATAAGGCGGTCCTTTGAACGGAAGCACCGGGCGGGCATGCAAGCAACGCCCGAGCTCACCGATCACCCGTTCGCTCCAACGATCCAGCGGATCGGGCAGGCCGTCCCGGTACTCGCCGGACTGCCGAAAGGCCGCCCAGAACGACGAGCCCGCGTTGCCGATCAGGATCATGGTCCGATCAGAGCGTTCCCTGCCCATGCAAGGGACCCCGTCTCCTTCCTCGACACGAAAAACACCTCGAGCGGTCAAGCCGCTCGCATCGATCCGCCGTACGTAGGCGTCGAA
>JAANXG010000070.1 GCA_018263405.1 Gammaproteobacteria bacterium | reverse complement strand
CATTCTTGCACGGGGTTATTGAGAACTTACCAATATGGCGGAATTGGGGTTGGATTTCAGTGTAGTCGTCTCACCGTACGAACGTGAAGTACAAGTGATCCGCGGTTTGGAGTTCTGACACAACATACTGTACCAGAACTTTAGGGGCGTTGCACTAGTCCACGTCATTAAAAGCAACATGAGAACGGCCAATATGTCGCGACAGCGATATTTCGAATTCATGGATCAAATCTAAGGCCTGTTACCATTTCCCTGAGCGACCGGCATTTCGAGCAATTTTTCGTACTGACGAGCCGCAGCGAAGTCAGTGTGGGAAAGGGCCGCAAGGCCGCCAAACCCTGCTCCGTGTTTCCATAAGCTCCCTTCCGATTTCGAGCCGCGCGATCCTCGTTTCGGATTTTATATTTTACATTTAATGTCCTTTACAATATATTGATTTATTTGTATTTTAACGCCTCAAACGGCAATCTGAATCGTACCCCCAGTGGGGAACCCGGCAGCAATGCATAACCATCCTTTTCAGGACGCGGCATAAGAAGCGGCACCGGCGAGTGTCGTCCGGGGATCCGGGGAGGGGAAAACGCCTTGGGCAGTACCGAGTATTCGACTTGAGAATCTTGATCAGTAACGACGACGGCTACTTATCGCCCGGACTGGAAACCCTCGCGGAGGCGATCCGTGACATCGCCGACGTGACGGTGGTGGCGCCGGACAGGGACCGCAGTGGCGCAAGCCATTCCTTGACGCTGCGACAACCGCTACACGTCCAACGGGCGCAAAGTGGCTTTTTGTACGTGGATGGCACGCCCACGGATTGCGTGCATCTGGCGATCACCGGGCTGATGCCGGAGGAGCCGGATATGGTGGTCTCGGGGATTAACCGCGGGTCCAACCTTGGCGATGATGTTCTGTACTCGGGTACCGTGGCGGCAGCGATGGAGGGCCGTTGGCTCGGGTTTCCGGCGCTGGCGGTTTCTCTGGCCGGATCGAAGCCCCCGCGGCACTACGATGCGGCGGCGGCCATCGTGGTCGAAATGATCAAGGCGATGAAACACCTTCCGCCGGAAACGATATTGAATATCAATGTCCCCGACGTGCCGCTGCCGGATATCAACGGATTGAGAGCGACACGCCTGGGGAACCGTCATAAATCCGAACCCGCCGTACGCGATACCGACCCGAGCGGCGAACCCATTTATTGGGTGGGCCCGCCCGGCAACGAGCAGGATGCCGGAGACGGGACGGATTTCGACGCGATACGGCACCACATGGTTTCGGTGACACCGTTGACCACGGATCTTTCCAAACACACGGAGATTGACCCAACTCAGGGTTGGCTAAACGGTTTGCAGTATTGAATACCAAGGACCGACAGGGTATTGGCATGACTTCCGCGAGGACACGCGACCGGCTGTTGAGGCGTTTGATGGACTCGGGGATTGGTGATTTGCGTGTCCTGGAAGCGATTCGCCGGACCCCCCGGCACTTGTTCGTCGACGAAGCCTTGGCAAGCCGGGCTTACGAAGACGTCGCCTTACCGATTGGCCACGGCCAGACTATTTCCCAGCCGTTTATCGTGGGTCTCATGACCCAGGCGCTGGTCGAGAACGTGGAGCATCCGGGCAAAGCACTGGAGATCGGTACGGGGTGCGGATATCAGGCCGCGATTCTGTCTCAGTTGTTCGACCAGGTGACAAGCGTCGAGCGGATTAAAGAGCTGTACAAAAGATCCCGGGATTTGTCATTCACACTCGGATACCGCAACGTGCAGGTGCTTTACGGCGACGGCTTGCAAGGATGGAAAGAGGGCGCACTCTACGATGCCATTTTGATGGCCGCCGCCCCGGAGAAGCTTCCCGACACGCTGCTGGAGCAGCTTAAAATCGGCGGTCGCCTCGTTGCTCCGATCGGCGGGCGCGGATTTCAGAGGCTGATCTTCATCGAAAGACAGGAAGGCGGTTATCCGCAAAAGGTCATTGAACACGTCAATTTCGTCCCCACCGTTGCCGGCACGGAATAAGCAGAACCATGAATCTATTCGGGCCCCTGTACGATCGGGTCATTAAGTGGTCACGCCACCGCCATGCGCCGCGTTATCTGGCGCTGTTGAGTTTCACCGAAGCCGCGTTTTTCCCGGTTCCGCCCGACGTGATGCTGGCGCCCATGGTGTTGGCGCGGCGTGAACGTGCGTGGTATTTCGCGGGCGTGACCACTGCCGCTTCGATCCTGGGGGGACTGCTGGGTTACTTCATCGGGTGGTTTCTATTCGAACGGATTGGCGAACCCCTCGTTGAGTTGTACGGCGCCGAAGCGCAGTTCGGGACGATTAGAAACTGGTTTGGCCGTTACGGGGTCTGGGTCGTCTTTGTCGCTGGATTTTCACCGATACCGTATAAACTTTTCACCGTGACGGCGGGTTTGATGGGCATGGCACTGGCGCCGTTCATCCTGGCGTCCGCGGTCGGGCGGGGCGCGAGGTTTTTCCTGGTAGCCGGACTGATCAACTGGGGCGGAGAACCATTTGCTGCATTTGTGGAAAAACGCGTCAATCTGATCGGCTGGTCGGTGGTGGTAGCCGTCGTCGTATTGGTGGTGGCATTAAGAATGCACTAAAAGCCGCCGGCGCGTTGAGCGTCGTGATAGCGCTAGCCGGGTGCTTTGGCGGAGGCCTCGGCGTGCCTGACCGCGACACGGGACCGCAGTCGTCGCGCGCGTCCCAGCTCGTTCATATCGTGCGGGAGGGCGACACCTTGTACAGCATCGCGTGGAGCGCCGGCGTCGATTACCGTGCTTTGGCTCGTTGGAACGGCATCTCGCCCCCGCACGTCATCAAGCCGGGTCAGAAGTTGCGTTTGCGGCCCGCTGGGACCGCGACCGCCACGCGGACCGCGTCGACCCGTTCGTCCGCGCCCTCCAAATCGGCTGCGGCACCGGAGAGCGGATCGCTACCCGGGGTGGTTTCCGGGTGGATTTGGCCCACCAGCGGGCCCGTAATCCGCCGCTTTTCGCGGGATAGCGCCAATCCCGGTGTCGATATCGCCGGTAAACCGGGCCAAACGATCAAATCGGCCGCCGACGGCCGGGTGGTGTATTCGGGGGATGGACTTCGGGGGTATGGTCAGCTTATTATAGTAAAACATGATAAAATGTTCCTAAGTGCCTACGCGCA
>JAANXG010000007.1 GCA_018263405.1 Gammaproteobacteria bacterium | reverse complement strand
AAGTGCCGTTTACGGAGCTAAGGATGCAATACCTCCCTGTACGCTCTGGCGAAAGCCTCCGTGCTTTCGACAGCCCTGAAAGACAACCCTACCCCCACATTCTTGCACGGGGTTATTGAGAACTTACCTATTTACGAGTATTGATGCGAACCAGGCGCGCCACCTTCATCTCCGGCTTGCTCTCCGTGGCCCCTCTAGTGCCCGGCGTAGCGCCGTTCGGGTTAATCTGCGGTCTGGCCGCCATGACTACGGGCCTCAGTGCGGTACAGGCCATGACGATGTCGGTGACGATTTTCGCCGGCGCATCACAGCTCGCAACGCTGCAGCTCCTCGCGGAAGGAGCGATCCCGGCAATCACCGTGTTGACGGCATTGATCATTAACCTGCGTTTTGCGATGTACAGTGCTTCCCTCGCACCGCATCTTTATTACCTCGGTCCGCGTTGGCGGTTATCACTTGCCTATTTTCTCGTTGACCAGAACTACGCACTGAGCATTAACCGGTTCCGGCAAACCGGCAGCGGTGCTGGCCGCGCTCGCCCTGCCGGCTTTCCTCCGGTCCGGTGGTTCGTTTGACATCTCGTTCGACAACTTACACCTGTACGCCGGCTTGTTGGCGGCATTGGTAGCCTGGTACTCCCGCAGCATGCTGCTGACACTGGCAGCAGGCATGGTCGCTTTGTGGTTGCTCCAAGCCATTACGGGGTGGTCATCAGTGTGAAGTTGCAGCACATCGTCGCCGCCGAAGGCGCCCTCCACCGGACATTGTTCTATGTCCAGCGCATACAGGGTAAAGACGTAGCGATGCAGGATCGAATCATTCCACGGCGGCGCGGGTTCATCATATCCGAAATACTGGCCTTCCATATTCTCGTTGCCCTTGAACCAGTCCGTGAAATTAGTGAAATTTCCAGATGAACAATACCTGACAAATAGTTGTCTTGAACGCGAATTTCACATGGGGCAGATTACTCTTTGTCACATTTCGTGACGAATTGGCAATCACTTTCGTTGCATACTCAAGAAACAAGGAACAATTGCTCTAAAATGGCCGTCAAGGTATTTCTTCCGATGGTGGTTGCTTTGATGACCGCCGGCTGCGCCGCACTCGGGTCGGCGCCCCGGGACCGGACACCGCCGGTAGCGATACCGGCTACGTGGCAGGCGGAGTCGTCGAGCGCTCGAATCGAATCCTGGCTGGAGGACTTTCAGATCCCGGCTCTGTCGGATCTCATCCGGGAAGCGTTGATGCGGAATTACGATCTGAACAGCGCCGCCAGCCGGGTGCAGGCCGCCCGCGCCCAAGCACGGATTGTCGGCGCCGATCCGCTGCCGGCGCTGCAACTGTCGGGCGGTGCGACACGCACCAAACGAAGTGGGGTCAATGATTCGAGTTTCATCGACAACCCCTCCAACCGCTTCCGGTTACAGGGACAGGTGAGCTGGGAGGCGGATCTGTGGGGGCGCCTGTCGGATAACACCCGGGCAGCCTATGCCGACTGGCAGACAGAGGAAGCCGACTACGAGGCGGCGCGCCTTTCCCTGGCGGCGAACATCACCCGGCAGTGGTTCGACGTGATCGAAGCCCGTGCCCAGGCGCGCCTGGCCCGGGAAACCGTCGAAAGCTTTGACAAGAGCCTGGATACGATTGAAAACCGTTACCGTCAAGGCATCGGCGAAGCCCTGGATGTCCGACTGGCGCGCAACAACCTGGCGAACGCCCGAGCAAACCTGGCACAGCGCCGGCGCCAACAACGGAATCTCGTGCGGACTCTCGAAACCCTGCTCGGCCGATATCCCGCGGGGGAGATGGACTTACCCGAAACCCTGCCCGAGATTTCGAACCCGGTCCCGGTCGGTCTGCCGGCCCAACTGCTGCGCCGTCGGCCCGATCTGCTGGCTGCCGAATCGGGGCTGCGCGCCGCCGGCTATCGTCTTGCCAATGCCGAAAAAAACCGCCTGCCAGGCATCGCTCTAACCGCCGATGGCGGTACCTCCAGCGACGCGCTGCGGAATCTCGTGGACTTGGATTTTTTCATCTGGTCGCTAGCCGCCAACCTGACCCAGCCGATTTTTCAAGGCGGGCGCCTGGATGCCGAACGCGACCTCGCTCGAGCTCGCGACAACGAGGCACTCACCAACTATGCTCAAGCAGCGCTGACGGCGTTCCGGGAGGTCGAGGATGCGCTGGACTCGGAATCGTTCTTGATCGTTCAGGAGCAGGCGTCTCGTACCGC
The DNA here is from genome assembly GCA_018263405.1 of Gammaproteobacteria bacterium. GTDB lineage: Bacteria > Pseudomonadota > Gammaproteobacteria > Arenicellales > JAANXG01 > JAANXG01. The sequence goes on along the minus strand of JAANXG010000007.1, from coordinate 11,146 downwards.
ATCGGTAGAAGCGCGGGATGCCGAAAAATTGGCCCAGGGTCAGTACCGGCGGGGCCTGACCGGCATTATTACGCTGCTGGAATCCCAACGCCGGAAGTTCAATGCGGACAGTGCATTGATCGCGGTCATCAACCTTAGGCTGCAAAATCGCATCAATCTTCATCTGGCCCTGGGCGGAGATTTCGAAACCCCGCCCGAGCCGCAAACCGCATTAGCGGAGTGAATTATGCTTAAGTGGATGCGCGTCGGGCTGCCGATCCTGATTCTCGCGGGGTGCGTGGCGGTGGCGGCGATCTTGATCAAAACGGCGCCAAAAGCGGAACGCCGCTCCCCGGAACCGTCATTGCCCGTCGTGGAAATCGTCGAGGTAAACCCCCGTTTGTACACCGTCACACTGAAGTCCCAAGGCACCGTCTCCCCGCGCACCCAGAGTTCGTTGATTGCCGAGGTGCCGGGCCGCGTCGTCAACGTCGCCGATGAGCTGCGCAGTGGCGGTTTTTTCGAACCCGGCCGATTGCTGCTGCGGATCGATCCCCGCGACTACGAAAATGCCGTCACCATCGCACGATCGGAACTGGCCCAGGCGCAACTGGCCTTAGAGGAGGAGACCGCCCGGACCGAACAGGCCAGACAGGACTGGGAACGGTTGGGACTGGAAGGCAAACCGGGTCAACTGGCGCTGCGCCGACCGCAGCTCGACAGCGCCCGGGCCAAAGTGGCGGCCGCCGAGGCACGCCTGGAGCAAGCGCGGATCGACCTGCAGCGCACGCGCATCGAGGCTCCCTACGCCGGACGGGTTCTGGAAAAGAGCGTCGACATCGGGCAATACGTGACCCCCGGTACCGTACTCTCGCAGATCTACGCGGTGGATTACGTCGAGATCCGCCTGCCGCTGAGCAATTACCAGCTGCAGCACGTAGACCTCCCGGAGAACTACCGCGGTACCGAACGCACGCCGGTGCCCATACCGGCACGAATCACGGGACAGATCGGCGGGCGGAGCTATTCGTGGCAAGGTCGCATCGTGCGCACGGAGGGCGACATCGATACCGATACCCGGCAGTGGTTCATCGTGGCCCAAGTGGATGACCCGTATGCGCGCCGGGACGGTCGTCCACCGCTCAAAGTCGGCCAGTTCGTCAGGGCCGAAATCGAAGGCCGGCGGCTCGAGAACGTCTACGTCCTTCCCCGCGCCGGCCTGCGGCCCGGCGACCAAGTCGTGGCGCTTAGCCCGGAGCGAACCATCCATCGCCGGCCGGTGGATGTGTTGTGGGGAACCCATGACCAGGTAATTGTCCGGGGCCTCGATCCGGGCGACGAGGTTGTTGTAAGTGCCGTCTCCTTCGTCGTCGACGGCGCCCGTGTGCGCGTAGCCGGAGAAGAACCGCCGAATGTGAAGATCGACCCAACGGCGCGTGACCACCGACAGGGGTCCGGCTGATGCACGGCATGATCGGCTGGTTCGCCCGCAACGGCGTGGCGGCCAATCTGCTGATGGTGGTGATTCTGTTCTTGGGCACCCAGGCGCTGTTCGAGCGCATCCCCCTGGAGATCTTTCCGGAGTTCGAGCGCGGTGTCATCACCGTGCAGATGGAGTACCGCGGCGCGACCCCGGCGGAAGTGGAAGAAAGCGTGGTGATACGCATTGAGGAAGCCATCGAAGACCTCCAGGGCATCGAACGCATTGTCTCCAACGCCAACGAAGGGATGGCGCAACTGCGCATCGAGTTGGACCAGGGCACCGACCCCCGGGACATGCTGGATGACGTCAAGAACCGCGTGGATGCCATCTCCACTTTCCCCGACGATACCGAAAGACCCACTTACAGCGTCCTGCAATTCCGCCGCAATGTCATCAGCGTGGTGGTGGCGGGGGAGCTGCCCGAGGAACATCTACGGTATCTCGGCGAGCGCATCCGCGACGATTTGCTGGCGCTACCGCGGATTACCCTCGTGGAGCTGCAGGCCGTCCGAGATTATGAAATTTCCATCGAAGTCTCGGAAAACACGCTGGATCGCTACGGCCTGACTTTCGACGCTATTGTCCAAGCCGTGCGTCGCTCCTCGGTGGACCTGCCCGCCGGGTCTATCAAATCCAACACCGGCGAAATCCTGCTGCGCACCAAGGGCCAGGCATACACGAAGAACGATTTTGAACGCATCGTGGTGCGCACGCGCGCAGACGGATCCCGCCTGACCCTCGGTCAAATCTCGCGGATTGTCGACGGCTTCGAGGAAGATCCCCTTTACGCCTTATTCAACGACCGGCCAGCGGTCCTGATGGAGGTTTTCCGCACCGGCGACCAGAGCGCGATCGGGATCGGGCGGGTGGTACGCCAGTACGTCGAAGGCCGGCAGGGGTCCATGCCGCCCGGTGTGGAACTTGGCTACTGGCGCGACCGATCCCGCATTGTCGAGCTGCGCCTCGATACGCTGGTCAAGAGCGCCATGCAGGGAGGCTTATTGATATTTTTGCTGCTGGCGCTGTTCTTGCGGTTTTCGGTGGCCATATGGGTCTGTATCGGCATCCCCATCAGCTTCATGGGAGCTCTGGCGCTGATGCCGGAACTCGGCGTTACCATCAATCTGGTCAGTCTGTTCGCGTTCATCCTGGTGCTGGGCATCGTGGTGGATGACGCCATCGTCACCGGTGAAAACATTTATACCCATTTGCGGCAAGGCGACGACCCACTCGAGGGTGCCATCGAAGGAACGCGAGAAATCGCCATCCCCGTGACATTTGGGATTCTTACCACCGTCGCGGCGTTCGTACCACTGCTGATGATCGAGGGCGTACGCGGCCAGATATTCGCGCAAATCCCGCTGGTCGTTATCCCGGTGCTGCTGTTTTCGCTCGTAGAGTCGAAACTAATTTTACCGGCGCACATGAAACACGTGCGGGCGCGGGCGCCTGTCGACAACGTCCTGGTGCGCCTACAGCAACGTGTGGCGAGTGGTTTGGAGCGCTTTGTCGAAACGGTGTATCAACCGGTCTTAAACGCCGCCCTGCATCGACGTTATCTGACGCTGGCCCTGTTCGCCGGTGTATCGATCATTGTTATCGGTTTCGTACTGAGCGGCCGTTACGGATTCACGTTCTTTCCCCGGGTCGAATCGGAAACGGCCCGGGCTTCATTGATCATGCCGGTGGGTACGGCGGTGGATACCACAGCCCGTCATGTCAATCGTATTGCCGGCATCGCCCGGGGGATGCAACAGGAATATCGGGATGAACGAACCGGCGAAAGTATCGTTCAGAACATACTGGTGGGCATCGGCTGGACCGCGAGAGGCAGTGCGCCGTCCGGTGGCCAACCCCACGTCGGACAGGTCAGCCTGGAGCTACAGCCGCCGGAAAGACGCGTCATCGAGGTGCACACCAACGATCTCGTACGCGAATGGCGCCGGCATGTCGGATCCATTCCCGGTGCCAGGGAACTGACCTACGACGCCGAAATCGGTCACGGTGGCGAGCCCATCGACATTCAACTGGAGGGTCCGGATTTCGAAATGCTCGGAGAAATCGCCGGCAAGCTAAAGGAACGCCTGGCGACATACCCCGGGGTGTTCGATATCCAGGACACACTCGAGGAAGGCAGGCCCGAGATACAGCTACACATCAAACCGGAAGCCGAGCTGCTGGGGTTGTCGGCGGAGATCCTGGGCCGGCAGGTGCGCCAGGCGTTTTTCGGCGCTGAAGCGCAGCGTATCCAGCGTGGACGGGAGGATGTGCGGGTTATGGTGCGCTACCCGAAGCATGAACGACGCTCGCCGGCCAGCCTGAATTCGATGCGGATTCGCGCCGACTCCGGCACCCGGGTTCCCTTCACCAGCGTGGCGGATGCCGACATCGGTATTGGGTTTGCCACGATTCGGCGCGTGGACCGGCACAGAACCGTGAATGTGCGGGCGGATATCAACAAAGTACGGGGCAATATCCATACCGTTGTGGCGGACCTGCTGCCGTACCTAGACACCGTGCTCCTGAATTACCCGCGTGTGCGGTACTCGCTACAGGGAGAGCTGCGCGAACAACGTGAGTCGTTTCAAAGCCTGAATCTTGGCGCCATGATCGTGTTATTCGCAATTTATTCGCTGCTGGCGATCCCGTTTCGATCTTATATACAGCCGCTGATTGTGATGGCGGTCATCCCTTTCAGCCTGGTGGGCGCCGTTGCGGGACACATGGTTATGGGTATGAATCTCAGCGTCATGAGCGTCATGGGCATGCTGGCGCTCGCCGGCGTCGTGGTAAACGACAGCTTGGTGCTGGTTGACTGGGTCAACCGGCGCCGCCGCGCGGGCATGGCTTTGATCGACGCGGTCCGCAACGCCGGGGCTGCCCGGTTCCGGGCCATACTGTTGACGTCGCTGACCACTTTCGCCGGTCTTATGCCGTTGATATTCGAGCAGAGCACACAAGCCCAGTTCCTGATTCCGATGGCGGTATCCCTCGGTTTTGGGATATTGTTGGCAACCTTTGTCACGCTATTGCTCGTGCCCGTCGTATACCTGATTCTGGAGGACTTGACGGATCTGGCCGGCCGGCTTGCCGGAATCGATCGACAGGCAGCCTCGTAAAAATCGTAAATTCAAGCATTCCTGCATAAACGAACCCTCAATGCTGAATTTTCCCAAGGCTATGCTCCTGTGGGGAGCGATCGCCCTCATGACAACGATACCCGGGGCGGCATCGGAAGCCCTAGTCGAAGAGGTACTGGGCTCCTGGTTGACGGGAAAGGAAGGTGCCGTGATCGAAATCTACAAGTGTGACGGTGAACGCGAGCTTTGTGGGCGTATTACTTGGCTGAAGAAACCATATACCCATGAGGGCGAACTAAAACGCGATTCCCGCAATCCGGATGCATCGCTCCGCGACCGGCCACGGTGCGGCATCATAGTGGTTACAGGACTCAGGCGCATCGACGAAGACACGTGGGCACACGGCCGTGTCTACAATCCGAAGAGCGGCAACCGGTATCGCGCTTATCTGGATTTAAACGATGACGGAACGATCCGCATACGCGCTTATATCGGTATTCCCCTCGTTGGCAAGTCCGATACCTGGACGAGGCCGGAAGGCATCGACATCGGCTGCCCGTCTAATTGAGCGAACTTCGTCTCGATCGCCGATCGCCGGATCCGGTATTGTTAACGCGGCCAGCTCCATACCAGCAGGGCCGCGCCGATGCCGCCGACAAACCAACTCAGCAGCGGCACATTGGCGACCATGATCGGGGCGTAGCCGTCCAGGCCACTGACTATCAGCGCCCCAAGTAACAGAATCGATCCAATGCCCGCGAAGTATTGTCGCCGTTGATTTCGATTCACGTCGCGGTGCAGCTTTTGCAGCACTTCGATCTCGTGTTTACGGGTGTTGGCGTCATGGGCGGCGTGTTCAAGGTAGGCGTGGACCAATCGCGGCATATCCGGCAGGATCTTACCAAGCTGCGGTAACTCCCGCTTCAGTCCCTCCAAGAAGGCCCGGTGGCCCGCCTGTTCGGACATCCAACGCTCCAGATAAGGCTTCGCGGTTTCCCAGAGATCGAGTTCCGGATACAGACGCCTGCCGAGCCCCTCGATATTCAACAGAGTCTTTTGCAGCAGCACCAATTGCGGTTGCACGGGCATGTCAAACCGTCGCGCGGTTTGAAACAACGTCATGACAAGGCGGCCGAACGATATTTCACTGATGGGTTTGGCGAAGATCGGTTCGCACACCGTTCTGATGGCGGCCTCGAACTCCTGGACCCGGGTGTGGGGCGGCACCCAGCCGGCACGCAGATGGGCCTCCGCCACCGCGCGGTAGTCGCGTCTGAAGAATGCCAGGAAGTTTTCCGCGAGGTAGCGCTTGTCCTCGTCGCCGAGGGTTCCCATGATACCGAAATCCACCGCCCGGTATTGGCCCTCCTCCGAGACAAAGATGTTGCCGGGATGCATATCGGCATGAAAGAAACCGTCCCGAAACGCCTGGGTAAAGAAAATTTCCACGCCATCGTGGGCCAGCTTGCGCATGTCGATGCCCGCTGCCTTGAGCTGGTCTATTTCCCGGATAGGAATACCGTCGATACGTTCCATGACCATGACATCTCGACGCGTATGCTCCCAATACACTGCAGGGATATAGATAATGTCAGAATCGGCGAAGTTGGCCTTAAGCTTAGTGGCGCTCGCGGCCTCGCGGCTCAGGTCCAGTTCATCGTGTATGGTCTTGTCGTATTCCTCGACGACTTCGATGGGCCGCAGGCGCGGGCCCTGATCCCAATACCGATGCGCGAGACGGGCCAGGGTATACAGCAGGTCCAGATCCCGTTCGATCACTTCGTTAATACCGGGACGAAGGACCTTGATCACAACTTCGGTGCCGTCGAATAAATGGGCCACGTGCACCTGGGCCACCGACGCCGAGGCGACCGGCTCGGCATCGAAGTCGGCAAAGTGCTCGGACAGCGGTTCGCCGTAAGACTGCTCGATCACGGCGCGCGCCGTTTCACCCGGAAACGGTGTAACACGGTCCTGAAGTCTACCGAGCTCCGACGCGATGTCTTCCGGCAAAAGATCCGGCCGACTGGACAGCATCTGCCCGAACTTCACAAAAATCGGACCGAGTTCCTCCAACGCCTCGCGAATCCTCCGACCCCTCGGCCTTTGTATCCTCGGCCGCCAGCGCCAGGGCATTAGCCTGAGCAGGAAACGGTAAGGACGAAAAAGATGCAGGGTGACAATAAAGTCATCCAGGCCATGCTTAACCATGACCTGGGAAATACGAAGTAAACGGATCAGGCGCATGGAAGCATGCGTTACAGCTTACTTTGTAGACGTTCGATGCGCTGAGCGAGCCGCTCTACGTCGGAATGCGTCGCGTCGATATCGTTCATCAAACGTTGTACGCGTTCACGGGGCGCGAGCAAACGGATTTCTTCCTGCAGGTATTCGGTTACGTCCTGTTGCACCTGGTGCGTACTGTTTCGAGCCCAGGCCCGGAAACTCTCGGCAACGCGGCCGGCGCGATATGCTACTACGTCACCCACGTAACGCGACACCCATTCCTCCCAGTCGATATCAAGCCGCCGCAACAGGTCAACGAAGCGCTGGGCCAAACCGACATCGCCCTCGATCTTGAGGCCGCTCTCCGTGATCTCGGCCCGCTCCGGGGCCATGATGTAACGCGCAAACGCGATTGGGGTCCCCTTGAGCCGCAGGTCCGGCTCCCGGGCCGGTATCCTGGACAACAACACGCTTCCCTCGTGGATTGACACGCACAAAGATTGTTCAATGCCCGTGAATACGATTTCAACTATCCGGCCGTCCAGCTCTCCGATTCGTCCCGCTGTATCCGGATCGAACTCCAGGGCGCGTCGAATGGTGGCTTGAACTGGAGCGAACAAATTGTTCATAGTTTGCAGCCCATATGCAGCGCAACGATGCCGCCGCTCAAATTGTGGTAATACACGCGCTCGAACCCGGCCTCGGTCATCATGTCCGCCAGCTCATCCTGTGGCGGCTGGCGGCGTATCGATTCGACGAGATACCGGTAGCTGTCTTCATCGCCGGCCACCCAGTGGCCCAGTTTCGGTAGAGCGTTGTATGAATAAACGTCGTAAAGCTTGCGAATCACGTCCAGCGTCGGGTGGGAGAATTCCAATATCAACACGCGGCCGCCCGGCCGCAAACACCGGTACATGGATTCGAGCGCCCGTTGCTGGCGGGTCACATTGCGCAGGCCAAAGCCAATACTGGCGACGTCAAACTTGTTCTCGGCGAAAGGCAACGTTTCCGCATCGCAGCGTACGTAATGCACGTTGCCCACCAGACCGGCGTCAGTCAGCTCTTGCCGTCCCAGCTCCAGCATCGCGTCATTGATATCCGTAACAACCAACGCGCCCTGCCCGCGAAGCCGGTGCGCGAAGCCTTTTGCCAAATCGGCTGTACCGGCGGCAACGTCCAACACGCACTGGCCCGGACGAACCGCCGCGCGCTGAATGGCGTAGCGCTTCCAGAGGCGGTGAATGCCGAACGACATGAGATCGTTCATCAAGTCGTACTTGTCGGCGACGGAGCGAAACACATCCGCTACTAATGACGCCTTTCGGTCTTCCGGCACTTTACGATTGCCGAAATGCGTCTTGGAGTCACTCATCGTTCATCCATTCATCATAGGGCTGCGGGATCCGGGCATGGCCGGCGTCGTAAAGACGCTCCAGGTACGACCGCCAGTTCTTCTTTCGGTTGACAGCGAGCCCATACAAGTACTTCCAGGAATAAATGCCGGTGTCGTGTCCGTCGTCGAACTTCAAAGTCACGGCATAGGTACCGACCGGCTCGACAGCGTCAATGTTAACGCGTTCTTTCCCCGCCTGTAGAACCTCCTGACCCGGTCCGTGGCCCATCACTTCGGCCGAGGGCGAATATACGCGCAGATATTCACATGGCAAGCGATAATGGCCGCCGTCATCAAACGCGATTTCCAGGAAACGCGAGCGCTGTCTCAGCCGGATATCAGTCGGTCGTGGCGGATCGGCCATCAATGAATAGAGGTGCCCTTCAGTCACGAGATTGCGCTAAATAATATCGCGGTTCGAACCGCTGGTTTCATTCGTTGAGCCATTCGGCGGCCTGCGTAGTGAAGTAACTCAACACTGCGTCGGCGCCAGCCCGTTTAAAGCCCGTCAACGCCTCCATGACCACCGGCCGGTGATCCAGCCAGCCGTTGGCGCTCGCCGCACTCAACATGGCATATTCGCCCGACACCTGGTAGACAAACGTCGGCATGCCGAAGCGGTCCTTGACGCGGCGTACAATATCCAGGTACGGCATGCCGGGTTTTATCATCACCATGTCCGCGCCTTCTACGATGTCCAGGGCCAGTTCGCGCAATGCTTCGTCGCCGTTCGCAGAATCCATTTGATAGCTGTATTTGTTACCGCCCCCAAGCGCGCCGGCGGACCCGACCGCATCCCGAAACGGTCCATAAAAACCGGAGGCGTATTTGGCCGAATACGCCAGGATGCGCACGTTCCGGAACTGTTCCTCTTCCAGGGACTGGCGAATCCGGCCGATGCGCCCGTCCATCATGTCCGACGGGGCGACAATATCCGCCCCGGCTTCCGCGTGGGACAGAGCTTGCTTGACCAACACGTCGACGGTCGGGTCATTCACGACGTAACCGGTGTCGTCAATCAAGCCGTCCTGCCCGTGACTCGTATATGGGTCCAACGCAACGTCCGTCACGACACCGACTTCCGGCAATGCCTCTTTCAGGATTTTGACCGCACGCTGGACCAGACCATCCGGGTTATAGGCTTCGGCCGCGTCGTCGGACTTGCCTTCCGCACCGACAACGGGAAACAGGGCTATAGCCGGGACACCCAGATTGGCGATGCGTCCAACCTCCTTGACCAGGCGGTCGATGGTCAAGCGCTCGATGCCCGGCATCGAGGGCACGGCTTCGCTGTCGTTCTCGCCCTCTATGACAAAGTAAGGCTGGATCAGATCGTCGAGCGTGATCCGGTTCTCCCGCATCAAGCGGCGGGAGAACTCATCGCGCCTCATGCGGCGCAGGCGCGTTTCCGGGTATTTTCCAATTGCCATGATTTAGTTACGAATGAAGTCGGTCGGACAAGAGTCGTTATGGTCGCATGTCCACGGGTGTGCTCCAAGCCCGGCGCTTGTACGCGTTGGATATTGTGGGAAAATCGCCGAAACGAACGTTTCACGCACCCCGACCCCCTGAAATCGTCTCCATCGCAAAACCATGGCCCAAACCAGATCAAAACCGAAGAACGCTTTCTATGCTCAGTCCGGCGGCGTCACCGCCGTCATCAACGCCAGTGCCGCCGGTGTCATCGAAACCGCCCGAAAATATCCGAAAAAGATCGGCAGAGTCTACGCGGGGAACAACGGCATTATCGGGGCGTTGACCGAGGAATTGATCGATACTTACAAGGAAAGCAAGAAAACCATCGAAGGTTTGCGCCATACCCCGAGTGGCGCGTTCGGATCCTGTCGCTATAAACTCAAGGGCCTGGAGGAAAACCGGCGGGAATATGAACGGCTCATGGAGGTGTTCGAAGCTCACGACATCCGCTACTTTCTCTACAACGGCGGCGGCGACTCGGCGGATACGTGCCTGAAAGTCTCGCAGCTCTCCGAAAAAATGGGGTTCCCGATACAGGTCATTCACGTTCCCAAGACCGTGGATAACGATCTGCCGTTCACGGACAACTGCCCGGGCTTCGGGTCGGTCGCCAAGTACGTGGCGATTGCGACCCGGGAGGCCAGCTTCGACGTCGCGTCCATGTGCAAGACCTCAACCAAAGTATTTATTCTTGAGGTGATGGGTCGCCATGCCGGCTGGATTGCCGCGGCGGGCGGCATGGCGGCGGATCAGAACAACAACATCCCGATCGTCATCCTGTTCCCGGAGGTACCGTTTGACCGCGCCCGGTTCCTCGAAGCCGTCGATAAGAAAGTTAAAAAACATGGCTACGTTTCCGTGGTGGTCTCCGAGGGCGCCCGGGACGGGGACGGCCGGTTTCTCTCCGACCGGGGGTTGACGGACGCCTTTGGCCACGCTCAACTCGGCGGGGTGGCACCGTTCATCGCCGGCCTGATCAAGCAGGATTTGGGCTACAAGTACCACTGGGCGGTCGCCGACTACCTACAGCGCGCGGCACGGCACATCGCCTCGAAGAACGACATCCAGCACGCCTACGCCGTCGGCCGCCATGCCGTCAGGATGGCACTGACCGGCGAAAATGCGGTGATGCCTGCAATTAAAAGGATATCCAACAAACCCTACAAGTGGCGTGTCGAAAAAGTGGAGTTGAGTAAAGTAGCCAACGTCGAAAAGAAGATGCCCGGAAGCTTTATCGGCAAGGATGGTTTTGGCATTACCGGAAAATGCCGGGAGTACCTGGCGCCACTGATCAAAGGCGAGGACTACCCACCCTACAAAGACGGCCTGCCGGACTACGTCCGGCTGAAAAATTTGCAAGTGGCCAAGAAGCTCAAGCCGTTTGAGATCTAGGAGCCTGTCGGACTTAGGGGATCGTAGCGAGGTAGGTGGGAAATCGAGACCAATTTTTCGATTTATTGAGGCGAATAGCCAGCTATTTAACGAAATAAATCGGGAAAGTGGGCTCGG
>JAANXG010000069.1 GCA_018263405.1 Gammaproteobacteria bacterium | reverse complement strand
TATCGTGATTGACGAAATCGTCGGTATGCTGGCCACCTGGGTGGCCGTCGATCCCGGGTGGTTTACTATCGTGGCGGGTTTTGCGCTGTTTCGCTTTTTTGACATTGTGAAACCGTGGCCGATTCGCCGAATCGATCAATGCGTTTCCGGGGGTATGGGGATTATGCTCGATGACCTGGTCGCGGGCGCGATGGCGGCCACTGTACTCGAGCTACTACAACTGCTATCGGTCTATTAGCCGCCACTGGCGCTCATCCGCGCTTACCAATGTATTTTGCGATGAAGCGCCGACATTTCCGACTATTGGGTTGCGAGGCGATGCGGAGCAACTGATAACTGTACTGTCGGCGACCGTTGTATTAGCGAAATGCTGTTTGCATCTGTCGGTTTCGTACTGGTCATACAGGCGCATAACCCTTTTTACATAGCGGCGCGTTTCGTCGTAGGGCGGGATACCTCCTCTTTCGATCACCGTCTGCTCGCCGGCGTTGTACCCGGCAAGGGCCAGTTCCAAATTCCCGTCAAACCGATTCAACAAGTCACTCAGGTAGTGCGCACCACCCATGACATTTTCGTGTGGGTCGAATATCCTTGATACACCGTATCGTTTGGCGGTGTCGGGCATCAGCTGCATAAGTCCCGAAGCACCTTTGCGCGATACCGCATTTGGGTTGAAGGCGGACTCGGCGTGCACTACGGACTTGATCAGCAGCGGATCCACGCCGGCCCGGCGTGCCGCCGCATTGATCAGATTATCGTAGCCCGCGGACTCCATTTTTTTCGTCACACGGCGGCGAATATCGGTCTGGCGCCATAGATTGGACTCGGAATAGACTTTTACCAGGTGGTAACCCGTTTCGATTCGTGGCTGATCGGCGATGAGGTGTGATCCGTCGGGAGCCCGGTATGCAAAAATATCCTGCCCCGTCGCCGCCGAGATCCAGAACCACGAAATACCTGCTACAAGGCAAGCGAGATATCTTTTCGGATAATGCATTGTTATGGATTATGGTCTTTCAGAGAATTTGTAACTTTTGAGTACCTTCCCGACCCTACGTTCCAATTTGTGCCAAGTTACTCTCCAATGTATGCCTGCGTAGTGGACTGGGGCACTTTTCAAAAAGTCCGTGCAATGCCGGCGATCATGTGGGGGTAGGGTCATCTTTCAGGGACGCTGTAGATACCTCCCTGTACGCTCTGGCGAAAGCCTCCGTGCTTTCGACAGCCCTGAAAGACAACCCTACCCCCCACATTCTTGCACGGGGTTATTGAGAACTTACATAACTATAGCCTAAATTACCCTGTTTGTTGGGGTTGTGGTGGCGGAATTACTCCCGGTTTTCAAAATCCAGTGTCCCGGAGCAGCCGCTCTGCGGTATGATTCCGCGGAAATATTCCCATGGTTATTTCACAATGCCTTCATTTGACGTTGTTTCCGAGGTCGACTGGCACGAAGTGGACAACGCCGTCGATCAAGCCAATCGTGAAATCACGAACCGTTACGATTTCAAAGGCACGGATGCCCGAATCGATCGCGATGAGGCCTCGTTGACCGTCTACGCAGGAAACGAGTTTCAGGTCACTCAGGCGTCGGACATACTTCACAACAAATTGGCTAAACGGCAAGTCGATCTCGGCGCTTTGGAAGTTGCCGAACCGGAGACGACATCGGGCGGGAAAGCGAAACAGATGATTACGGTGCGAAGCGGCATCGATCAGGATACGTCCAGACGGATTGTGAAGATGGTCAAAGCGAATAAACTCAAAGTACAAGCTTCAATACAGGGTAAACAGGTCAGAGTCTCAGGTAAAAAACGGGATGAATTGCAGGCGGTGATCGCAATGCTCAAGGAAGCCGATATCGATTTGCCTCTTCAGTACATAAACTTCAGAGACTGAGTGTGGAAGCCAAAAACCATTGGTGAATAATCGGATTGGTTTTTGGGTCAGCGCTCCAAATACTGCAGTTTGCCTTCGACGTCCTCCCACTCCGCGGAATCTTCCGGAGCGTCGATTTTCTCGGAGATAACAGGCCAGTCTTTGGACAATTCCTCATTTAGTTCGAGAAATTGTTTCTGTTCCTCGGGAAGATCTTCTTCCGCATAGATGGCATTTACGGGACATTCGGGCTCGCAGAGGCTACAGTCGATGCACTCCTCGGGGTCAATCACCAGAAAATTCGGTCCTTCGTGGAAACAATCCACCGGGCATACTTCCACGCAGTCGGTATACTTGCATTTAATGCACGATTCGGTGACTATGTAAGTCATCTGCAGTTCTCCAGTTAGGGCTCGCGCAAAAATAGCTTCACAGAATTCGCGCCCGAATTTGGGTTAGATTTGGACGATCCGATGGAGCAAAACCGCAGTACTAGCAGGGCTGATATGAGGATTTTGCGATTGAGGATCGTTCAAAGGTGTCCCGAAGACGGGATGTGAAAATGGGAAGTTATTTTTGCGCGAGCCCTTAGCCATAAATTTAAAGTGAACCGTTATTGTAGGTGCTCTCGCGGCACGCGTAAATCACCGGGGTGAACGAGACCACATTCTTGCACGGGCTTATCGATAAGCCGCCGGTTGGTCCCCGTTAATCGCCAAGTGCTTTGAGTTCATAAAGCAGGTCCATTGCTTGTTTCGGCGTCAGTTTGTCCGGGTCAGTTTCTTGTATAGCCCGCTCCATGGCGGAAAGCCCCCTGGTATCGTAATCGGTATCCAACAAAGGCAACTGGTTGCTTTGCCCCTGTTCGCGACGCGCGGTTTGCTGTTCGAGCTCCACCAGTTTGGTCCGCGCGGCCTCGATAACCTGGAGTGGGACACCCGCCAGCTTCGCCACCTGTAATCCGTAGCTCTGGTTGGCGGGGCCGGGTTTTACGCTGTACAGGAAAACGATCTCTCGTTGGTGTTCCGTGGCGTCCAAGTGCACGTTCTTTATGCTATTGAAACGGTCCCCCAGCACTGTGATTTCGAAGTAATGGGTGGAGAAGAGAGTGAATGCCCCGACGCGCCGCGCGAGGTCCACCGCGCATGACCACGCCAGGGCCAGACCATCGAAGGTGCTCGTACCACGGCCGATTTCGTCCACCAGCACCAGGCTATGCCGGGTGGCGTTATTCAGTATCTGTGCCATCTCGCTCATTTCCACCATAAACGTCGAACGACCGCCGGCCAGGTCATCCGATGCGCCGATGCGCGTGAATATGCGATCGATTGAGCCAATTCTGGCGTGCCGAGCCGGGACAAAGCTGCCACTGTAGGCCAGGAGCGCGATCAACGCCGTCTGTCGCATATAAGTGCTTTTGCCGCCCATATTCGGCCCCGTAATGATCAGCATGGGGTAGTCTCGATCCAGTTCGGTGTTATTGGCGATAAAGGGACTGCTCTGGGAATGTTCGACTACCGGATGGCGGCCGGCTTGAATCGCAAGCCCGGGTTCGTCCGACAGCATCGGCGCGGACCAGTCAAGCGCGGTGGCCCGTTCGGCAAAATTGGCCAGGACGTCCAGTGCGGCAAGGGCCTGCGCGGTGCGCTGCAGCGGGCTCAGTTCGCGGCTCAGTTCTTGAAGCAACTCGCTATACAGGCCGCGTTCTCGTGCCAGGGCCCGCTCTCGGGCGCTGAGTATTTTCTCTTCAAATTCTTTCAACTCCGGTGTGATATAGCGCTCGGCATTTTTCAGTGTCTGGCGCCGGATGTAGTCCTCCGGCACGTCTTTGGACAGGGCCTTGGTGACTTCGATATAAAACCCGTGTACGCGGTTATACCGGACTTTGAGGTTCGCGATGCCGGTTCGGTCTTTTTCGCGCGCCTCGAGGTTAAGCAGGAATTCTCCCGTGTCCCGATTGAGTGTCCGAAGACCGTCCAGTTCCGAGTCGTAGCCATCGCGAATTACGCCGCCCTCGCGGATGATCTGCGCGGGTTGGTCATCGATAGCGCGACACAACAAATTGTGAATAATCGGATGGGGTCCGAGTTCCGAATCCAGTTGCGTTAGTAATGGCGCATCTAAATCGGCGGTGATCGCCCGGATCCGCGGCAGCGCGCCGAGTCCTTCGCGCATTCGGACCAAATCGCCGGGCCGCGCGCTTTGCAAAGCTATGCGTGCGAGGATGCGTTGGAGGTCGCCGATCGCCCGCAATTGCTCCTGCAGCGGTTCCTGTCCCGGCGTCTCGATCAGTTGCTGAACGGCCACGATGCGCTCACGGATCGCTTCCTGGTCGCGCAACGGGCCGTGTAGCCAGCGGCGCAGCAAACGCCCGCCCATGGGGCTGGCGCAGCGGTCAATCAGAGCCACCAGGGTATGCTCCCGCCCGCCCTGCAAATTGAATTCGATTTCCAGATTGCGGCGGCTCGCCGAATCGATCAAAAGAAACTGTTCGTCCGGCTCGATCCGGAGTCCGGTGATATGAGGCAGGGCGTGTTGCTGCGTGTCTTTGGCGTATTGTAATACGGCGCCCGCGGCGACAATGGCTGCGTCATCCTGTTCCGCGCCCAGACTTGTGAGATCGTGCAGGCCGAATTGTTCGGACAATAAACGCGTTGCCAAATCGTAGTCGAAGTGCCAGTCCGGCAGTGCCTTGCACGGGTATTCCGGTAGCGAGCCGGCGGGATCCGCCGTTTCAGCGGCGAGAAGCTCGGCGGGTTTCAGGCGTTCGAGTTCGCTGTTGAGCATTTCGACGGTATCCAGTGTTTTGGCGATAAACGAAGCACTAGACAATTCCATCGCCGCCAGGCCCCATCGATTTTTGTATCGACCCACCGCTGCCAGAAGATTGTCCCGGCGTTCCTCAAGCAAGATTTCGTCGGTCAACGTGCCCGGCGTCACTACCCGCACGACCTTACGTTCCACGGGCCCCTTGCTTGCCGCGGGGTCACCGATCTGCTCGCAGATCGCCGCAGACTCGCCCTGCTTAACGAGCCTTGCCAGATATTGGTCCACGCTGTGATGCGGCACGCCGGCCATGGGGATCGGTTCGCCGGCACTTTTGCCTCGCTGAGTCAGGGTGATGTCCAGCAACTTTGCCGCGCGCCTGGCGTCTTCATAGAACAGCTCGTAAAAATCCCCCATTCGGTAAAACACCAGAATATCCGGGTAGTTCGCTTTTATCCGCAAATACTGTGCCATCATTGGCGTGTGTTGGGAGATAATGGGAACACCGCCTTTATTTCGGTCGTTCATATCGATTCGTTCAGCCGCTTCCGGCAATCGGTTCAGCGCTCGCCCTGGGAGATTGATTTTTCCGCTTGCAGTATTGAAAATCCACTGATATATCACTTCCAATTAACCGGGTTGATCCCCAGCCATAACAAAATAGGCGGTTCGCAGTCCCTTGCTAGTCAATGATCAAACAGAAGACGCCCGTGTGCAACTGGACGTTGAACGCGAGGAGCTGAAAGGATTCTCCCGCAGCTTTGGCGAACTGGAGTGGTTATTGCTGGTGTTGGTGATGCTGTACTACTCGGTTCCCGGAACGTTTGTTGCGGATAAAGTCGCGCTGGTTGGGGTAATGTTGGTTTTCGCGGTCTTCGTCTTGGTCTTTCGCTACGCCAATTTCTATCTGGAGGAAGCGCGCTGGAAGCTGTTCTTGGAGTTGTGGGTCCTCGCCCTTTTTGTCATATGCGTATTATGGTTTACCGGCAGGCACGAAAGCCCCCTTGTTAATCTTTACCTGCTCGTTATTATTTTCAGTGCCGTAACGCTGGGCAAAATTCACACGATGTTCATTGTGTGTGCGCTCGCCGTTGCGTATATCGCCATGGCGTATGCTACTGTCGGGCCATCGATAATGTCGCTGCAGGCTTTCAGTCGCTTGATGACCGACCTGGCGCCGACCGTTCTAGTGGCGTATATAACGACAATGTTATCCGCGGACGTCCAGGTGGCGAAAAATGCGATTAAGCGATTAGCCACCACCGACGAAATGACCGGCCTGTTTAATATGCAGGCATTCAGCCTGATGCTTGATAAGGAAGTGCATAAATCGACCCGCTATTCAGAGACATTTTCATTAATAATGTTCGACTCGGATGGCCTTAAGAAAGTAAATGATCGGTATGGACATGATGCCGGTGACTACCTGATTTAGTCCGTGGCCAGAATGCTGCTGAGAGTATCGCGAAGCTCGGATACTGTGGCCCGTTATGCCGGCGACGAATTTTTGATGCTTCTGCCGGAGACGGATCGAAACGTTGCCGAACAAGTCGCCGATCGGATACGGGCGATGATCGAGGGCATCGGGCTGGAAGAAGGCGGAAATCAATATACGACCACAATAGGTGCCGGGGTGGCAAGTTACCCCCGAGACGGCAACACTACAACGGTATTACTGAATCGCGTGGACAAGGCACTGTACGATAGCAAAAGGCGTGGTGGCAATTGCGTGACCGTCTATGAGTCGACGAGTGAAGCGTTTGCTTGTTAATCCGACAGCTCCTAGTAATCGAAGTTTCTTAAGATCCAGGGCCTCGTATTGGATGTCACGGTCGAGGTTCCGTCCGGCATCGGTCCGGACTTTGCGCCCTTACTTTCCGGCTATCGGCGGCATTACAGCGTGGTTGCCGCCGTTAGGCGCTTCCAATTCCGGTTTGTAAGGGGTACGCTTACCGCATGACGCATCCGGATGGGCCGTTGGAGTCCACACAACTTTCGATCCGCCGATCGGTGGGGTGGTGTTTGCGAGTGGGGGTTGCCTTGGTGTGCCTCGGCCTGGCTCATTAATGGTTGAGTGTAGGCTCTCCGGTTGGCCCCTGGTTAGGCGGTCTTAGCGGGGCAGTTCCGTACGTCGCGTATCTCCTCGACAGCAACATGCCGTGGTTTTTCATCTTCGCCGCCGGCGTCGTGATTGTCCGGCCCATCTGGCCCGTTACCTTGGCGATCGGCCTGTGGATCGCACTGGCCGCCGCTACCGTAGCAATGACCACCGGAAACGATGGGCTTTATGCGCAATTCGCTCCCGCGATCGACGCGTCACGGATCCTGGGGCCGATCGCGCTGGCGATGCTGGTCGGCGGGTTCGCGCCGCTCAAGCCGCGGCCCGCCCTGTGGTGTGGGGCCGCACACTGGGTCCTGCGCATCGCTGCCGCGGCAACGTTTGTCGGGTATGGGTAATTTCTCAAAAAGTCCGTGCAATGTCGGCGATCATGTGGGGGTAGGGTTGTCTTTCAGGGACGCTGTAAGAAGTGGCATAGGGAAGTGCCGTTTACGGAGCTAAGGATGCAATACCTC
>JAANXG010000068.1 GCA_018263405.1 Gammaproteobacteria bacterium | reverse complement strand
AGCGCCTCCAAAGCGCCACTGCGGCGTTGCGCTTCTTGAAAAGGGCTCGCCATTCCCTGCGAAGCGCGCCTTGCATTGGCACTTTGGAGACGCTCTGAACGTGTGTGTATTTATGCCCAAGGGTACTAAGGCAATTATCATCTTGTAGGCAGCCTGTCGGATTCAGGTAGAATTTGGGGATGACCATGCGGGTCGCGGTCGTGGTGCCGGCGCATAATCGATACCCCGTTCTGGGCCGGGCGCTGGATTCCGTGTTCCACCAATCGTCACCGGTGGATCAATGCATCGTGGTGGACGACGGTTCCACCGACGAGACCGAGGTGCTGGTAAGACGGTCCTATCCCAAGGTCACCTACCTGAAACAACAGCACCAGGGCGTCAGCGCCGCGCGCAACCTTGGTATTGAACGCGCGCGCGCCGATTGGGTGGCTTTTCTCGATTCCGACGACTACTGGCTACCCTGCAAGTTGGAAAGTCAGCGCCAGGCGCTGGCCGGCACCGATTACGCCATCTGCCATACAGACGAGAACTGGATTCGCCGCGGCCGGCGCGTCCACCCCATGCGTAAACACCAAAAACGTGGCGGGTGGATTTACCAGTACTGCCTGCCTTTGTGCGCTATATCTCCGTCCACCAGCATGGTTCGCCGGGATGTGCTGGTCGCGGCGGGGGGGTTCGATGAAACCCTGCCGGTTTGTGAGGACTACGACCTGTGGCTGCGCCTGTGCGCCCGTTATCCCGTCCTCTATATAAACCGACCGTTGGTGACCCGTTACGGCGGCCATAACGATCAGCTTTCCGCCCAATATTGGGGCATGGATCGATTCCGGATCGCGGCGCTGGAGAAAATGCTTGACGTGCCGGAATTATCGCCTAAGGACCGGCACGGTACCCTCGAAACACTGGTTGCCAAACTGAATATACTCGTCGGCGGCGCTCGCAAGCGCGGCAATGACTTTGTGATCGATACGTACCAGGATCGCTTAATGCGCTATGAAGAACTTTTGTTCCAGGAAGGAGCAACGTGAACGTTCGGGATCGCGATGATTAATATGGTCGTGGCGTTGGCGGTGGAATCCCGCCCCTTGATCCGGCATTTCAATTTGTCGGAAGATCGATCGATAGCGGGATTTCGGGTTTTTCAGGACGGCCGGATCCGGCTGATCGTCACAGGAACAGGCCGTGGGTCGTGCGCGGCGGGCGTGGCCGCCTTGGGCGAGCGTGGTGCCGCGCGGGATGTGTCGGCCTGGTTGAATGTCGGTATCGCGGGTCACGCCGCCCATGAGGTCGGGGCGGGTGTTTACGCAGTAAGCGTTTTGGAGGCCGCAACCGATCGGCGCTGGTACCCGGCGCAGATTGTTCCACTGCCGGGCCGCGGCGAAGCCTTCTGCACCGTCGATGTGCCCGAGGTCGCGTATCCGAAACCTTATGTTTATGATATGGAGGCGTCGGCTTTTTGTGCCACCGCGCTACGCTATGCAACGAGCGAACTCGTCCAGGTTTACAAAGTGATTTCGGATAATCGGGTGACCGGGGTGACAACGATAAACAAACACATGGTGCGCGATTTGATCGCACAGCACGCGCCGGTTATCGAAGAGGCAGTGACCGGATTGTCGGAACTGGCGGCCGGGACCAATGCCCGGCTGGATAGGGTCTACCGCCGGCCGCGGGACTCCGAAAAACGATCGACCTGATTTGCATCGAGAACGATTGCCGGGACCTCCCGCGCACCCGGAGACTCTGCAAACGTTTTCCGTACGCGGTCCCGCCCGAAAAGCTGCGTGGTCACGACGTTTATCCTGCTACGGGTAATTGATTCTTACAAGCGTCTTCCGTGTGCATTGAAAGAGACATTCGGGCTACACCGGCGATACAAATTCTTAATCGGTCTGCGCCGGTCGGTGCTCCCCGGTCATGAAATCCAGCGTTTCGTCCACCAGTGCGTGGAGGTGGGATGAATCCAGGTTGCCCCGACTGTACACGCGTATACCGTGAATGCTCATGACCAGGTATCGGGCCAGCGTTAGCGGATCCTTGGCCGGCGGAATTTGCCCTTCGATTTGCCCTTCCTTGATTACTTGCAGGAACTGCTCTTCAACGTCGTCGAACATGTTGTTCGCGCGCCGGGACAAGTCGGCGTCGACGCAGGACAACTCCAAAATCGTGTTGGCCATCAAGCAACCCTTACCTTCCAGGTCTTCCTGGCAGTACTGCAACAGGTGTTCGAATACGTCCCGAATGCGCTTGACAGGTGTTGTGTCGGCGTTGAGATGCTCCCGTATCCGATCGACGTTGGACTCGTGATAGTGATCGAGTACGCGTTGGAATAACTGGCGTTTGCCGCCGAAAGCTGCATACAGGCTCCCGGGCTGTAGTCCGGTTGCCTTGACCAGGTCCCGGATCGACGTGGCGTGATAACCCTGCCGCCAGAACACCTCCATCGCCTGGTCCAGCACGTAGTAGTTATCGAACGCCGGGGATTTTGGCATAGTTGCGATCGCTTTAAATGTCATCGTGGAGCGTATTATTGGCGCTTGAAAACGCGACGTCCCCGGTATTCTATCGTTTCTATTTGAGCGAGCATACGCATCCCGTCAGCCCACGCATGCATTGTATCGGATTGACCGGCGCATTGCAGGCTTTGGCGGCGCCGGGGATCTGTTCTATTTCGCCGATCTCATCCCGGCGACGTACGCGTTCGCGAAGTTCGCCCTGGATCGCGCGAGCCTGGTCGATCCGGGACAGCCAGTCATGGTGAAGCGGGAAACAAAACGCATGGGTATCATCGTGATAGACTGCCGTGGATTGTGTGGCATTCGACGACGCTATGATTAAGGTAGGTATTACCGGTGTGAACGGACGGATGGGCACGGCGCTGGTGCAAGCCTGCCATTTGCGGGATGACGTTCAGTTGGTCTCGGCGACGGTGCGGGCGGAAAGCGACTTGGCGGGGACGGATGCCGGGCGGATTGCCGGCGTTGCTCGACAAGGTATCCCAGCCGAAGAAAACTT
The DNA here is from genome assembly GCA_018263405.1 of Gammaproteobacteria bacterium. GTDB lineage: Bacteria > Pseudomonadota > Gammaproteobacteria > Arenicellales > JAANXG01 > JAANXG01. The sequence continues at coordinate 362 of JAANXG010000068.1, read as the reverse complement.
GCGCGACGATGTGGAGGTGGTGATCGACTTTACACTGCCGGACGCAACCCTGTCCCACGTGCAATGGTGCCGGCGGCACGGTAAGCGCATCGTGATCGGTACAACCGGTTTCGACACTACGCAGCGGTCGGAGATCGAAGCGGCTGCGGCGGACATACCCATCGTGCTTGCCCCGAACATGAGTGTCGGCGTCAACCTGTGTTTCCGGCTGGTAGAGCTGGCGGCGCGCACCGTCGGTGAATCCAGTGATATCGAGATCATTGAGGCGCATCATCGGCATAAAGCGGACTCGCCATCGGGGACCGCGCTGGGGCTCGGGGAAAAAGTAGCCGGTGCGCTGGGGCGCGACCTGGATGAATCGG
>JAANXG010000067.1 GCA_018263405.1 Gammaproteobacteria bacterium | reverse complement strand
AGATCGAAGCCGGCCATCAGGCCATAACCGCGGATGTCGGTAATCACCGGTAGTTCCTGGAGCGCGAACATCGAATCCAGGAAGTACCCGGACAGCGCCGCCGCCCGTTCGAACAGCTTCTCCTTCTTATAGATATCCAGGGTGGCGAGGCCCGCCGCACAGGGGCCGGGATGGGCGGAGTACGTATAGCCGTGGAACAGTTCGATGGATTTGTCGGGCGCCGCGTTGACAATAGTGTTGTGCACCTCGTCGTTCACCGCCACCGCGCCCATGGGTTGGGCTCCGTTGGTGAGGGCCTTGGCCATAGTCATGATATCCGGTGTGACGCCGAAACTGTCCGCGGCGAAGGCCTTGCCGGTCCGGCCGAATCCGCAGATCACCTCGTCGAACACCAGCAGGATGCCGTGTTCATCGCAGATCTCCCGCAGACGTTCGAGATAACCTTTGGGGGGCACCAGGCAACCGCTTGATCCGGCGATGGGTTCCACGAAGCAGGCGGCGATGGTATCGGGGCCGAAGTTCAGGGCGATGCGCTCCAAGTCGTCGGCCAGCTCGGCGCCGGATTCGGGCTGGCCCCTGACGAAGCGGTTTTCCGGCAACCAGGTGTGCCGCATGTGCGCGATGCCCGGCAGGCCCGGCCCGAAGGCCTGGCGGTTCTTGATCATACCGCTCAATGACACGCCCGCCATGTTGACGCCGTGGTACGCGCGCTCCCGGGACGCAAACCGAATGCGTTGGCCTTCGCCCCGCGTGTAGTGGTACGCGTAGGCGACCTTCATCGCCGTATCCACCGCTTCCGAGCCGGAGTTGACGAAGAAGATGTGATTCAAATCCGCCGGCGTGAGCTCGGCCACCCGCCCGGCGAACTCGAAAGCCCCGGGCTGGGCGACCTGGAAGGGCGGGGCGTAGTCGAGCTCCCGCAGTTGCTCGTAGACGGCATCGGCGATCTCCCGCCGGCTATGCCCGGCGGCGCAGCAGAACAGCCCGGAGGACCCGTCCAGTACCCGGCCGCCGTCCTGGTTCCAGACGTAGACGCCTTCTCCCCGGACCACGACCCGGGGGTCCGACTTGAAATCGCGGTTGCCGGTGAACGGCATCCAGTAGTTGTACATGCTGTCTTGGTCGAGTTTCATAGCTGATCGATGCCCATCATTGCCTTGTCGTCGTCGCTGCATTTTGACACAAAAACCGTTCGCTTGCCCCCATGGGCCCGGTCCGGGGTCGCGGTAATGCCGTCGATAAGAAACAAGACGTTTTTTTCTATTCTTTATGGATCGCTGGAAACTATTTTTGTACCGACGTGACGGGGAATCGTCATGCGCGGGCCGTGAACGATGTCCTGCCGGGAAAGGCAGCGGCAGCAACGGCTTCGGAGCGTTTCACGCGCAAATAACAGGCCATCGGCGTGAAGAAAGATTTTCTACAGTAATGGTCGGCGACATCATTGACAGGGGCATGAGATGCGGCGGCGGGCGCGGCGGCTCTGGTACAAACGCTTGCGACCCCCTAACATTACGCATACTTGAACTTTAAATCCTGAAGACCGGTACACGCCGCGGCCGCGCCGGGTTTTCAATTTACCGGAGATAAGACATGTTGATCGGTGTACCTAAGGAAATCAAAAACCACGAATACCGTGTTGGCATGGCGCCTTCGAGCGTGCGCGAAGCCGTATCGCACGGTCATGACGTCATCCTGCAAACAAACGCCGGAGAAGGAATCGGATCCAGCGACGCGGACTATCGAACCGCCGGGGCGCGGATTGTCGACAACGTCGAAGAGATCTTCGCCAAGGCCGACATGATCGTAAAAGTCAAAGAGCCGCAGGCGGTCGAGTGTGCCATGTTGCGGGAAAATCAGATCCTGTATACCTATCTGCACCTGGCGCCCGACCCGGAACAAACCCGAGATCTGGTAGACAGCGGCGCGGTGTGTATCGCGTATGAGACCGTCACGTCGCCGCGCGGTGGCCTGCCGCTGCTCGCCCCGATGTCCAAAGTGGCCGGCCGCATGGCCATCCAGGCCGGGGCTTACTGCCTCGAGCACCCCCATGGAGGGCTTGGCATGCTCATGGGCGGTGTGCCGGGCGTGCAACCGGCCAAGGTCGTGATTATCGGCGCCGGGGTGGTCGGGACTCACGCCACCTTCGTGGCGGTCGGTATGGGCGCCGATGTATGGGTGATCGACCGCGACCCCGAGGTGCTCGAATCACATTGGAACCGGTTCGAACGTACCACCACGACGGTGTTCTCCACGGCAGAATCCATCGAACGGCATGTACTGGAAGCGGATCTGGTCATCGGCGGTGTGTTGATTCCAGGGGCCGCCGCGCCGAAGCTGGTCACCGCGGACATGGTGAAGCGGATGAAACCCGGGTCGGTGGTCGTGGACGTCGCCATCGACCAGGGTGGCTGCTTTGAAACCTCGAGGGCCACGACGCATTCCGAGCCCACCTACATCGTCGACGACGTGGTGCACTATTGCGTGGCCAACATGCCGGGCGGGGTGCCGCGCACCTCGACGTATGCCCTGAACAACGTGACTTTGCCGCACCTGTTAAACATCGCCGACAACGGCCACAAGCGGGCGCTGCTGAATGACGCGCATCTGTTAAACGGTCTGAATGTCTACCAGGGTCAAGTCGTGTACAAAGAGGTCGCCGACGATCTTGGTTACACCTACCGCGATCCTCGGGAGGCATTGCAAGGCTAACCCACACTCATTGAAGTTTCTGAAATTATTGACGTAGGGAAACACCGCTTCCGGTGGCGCTTCGATGCGGATGGATCGTTGCACATGAGCGCTGTCCGGCAACAGGTAACCGATGCCGATCAAGGCGAGAACCAGTACCAGTATAAACAGGACGAAACGCTTCAGGAACTGCATGGTGTTTCCCGGATCGTTCTTTTAGACTCGACGAATACTAATCGATCCATCGTGAGCAAACGAGGCCTTATGCACCAGTTCGACAACAAGACTTCCATGCCGTCCAGGGAAGCTGCGCTGCCCGGCCGGGACGAAGAAATGCCCGTTCTGAAAAGCCATTTTGTTTTGGGCAATCCTCTGAAGGGCCCGTTCCCCGAGGGCCTGGAACGGGCCTTGTTCGGCATGGGTTGTTTCTGGGGCGCGGAGCGCGTTTTCTGGGAGTTGCCGGGCGTTTATACCACCGCCGCGGGATACGCCGGCGGCCATACGCCGAATCCGACCTATAAAGAAGTCTGCACCGGCATGACCGGCCACAACGAAGTCGTGCTCGTGGTCTACGACCCGGCCCGGCTCGGCTACGAGGAGCTGCTCGAAGCCTTCTGGGGATCCCACGATCCGACCCAGGGCATGCGCCAGGGCAACGATATCGGTACCCAGTACCGCTCCGGCATCTACGTCTACAACGCCGGGCAAAAAATGGTGCTGGAAGCCTCCCGGCAGACGTTCCAGCAGGCACTCGAGGACAAGGGCTTCGGCGCGATCACCACGGAAATTATGGAGGCGCCCGAGTTCTACTATGCCGAGGATTACCACCAGCAGTACCTGGCCAAGAATCCCTCCCCCGCATGATCGATAACATTGCCGCGAACCACGGTGATCGGCTTGCTTCTTCCTGCGCGAAGGCGCCGGACGCTCAAGCGGCCGCTCGCTATCGTGCGGCACGCTGGCATCGGACCGATAAACGGTCCTTGCATTTGCCCTAAAATCACACTATCTTACGATTAGAGTTATAAGCAGCCCCAACATATAGGGGTATCGGGCCCGAGGAGGAGGAAGCGGGGGGGCTGTATCGGTTTGCAAAGATCGCCGATGATGACGTTCTCGTTCCGCGATAAAAACTTTCGGTAACGTAACTAAAAGATGACGACACGATGTGGGAAAGCGCGAGTCCATGAACAGCGTAAGGGCACCGGCGACAAGCGATGAAGTCAAAAAAGACCTTCCGTTTCAGGAAGCGTCGCTGGACATCTGGGACAAGAAATACCGGTTAAAAAGCAAGACCGGCACGCCCATCGACGAGGACATGGATGGGACTTATAAACGCGTGGCCCATGCGCTTGCGGAAGTGGAACGCGACGAGGCGAAGAAACTACTCTGGTACGAGCGGTTCACCTGGGCGCTGCGCCGGGGCGCCATCCCGGCCGGGCGCATCATATCGAACGCCGGCGCCCTGGACCACAAGCCCGCCACGTCCACGATCAACTGCACGGTGTCGGGCGCCATCTACGACTCCATGGACAGTATCCTCGAGCGGGTTCACGAGGCGGGGCTGACGTTAAAAGCCGGCTGCGGGATCGGTTATGAGCACTCCACCCTGCGACCCAGGGGTGCTTACGTGTCCGGCGCCGGTGCCCACACCTCGGGTCCGCTGTCGTTCATGGATATCTACGACAAGATGTGCTTTACGGTCTCGTCGGCCGGCGGCCGGCGCGGTGCGCAGATGGCGACCTTCGACGTGGCCCACCCGGACGTTAAGGACTTCGTGCGCGCCAAGCGCGAGAACGGCCGGCTGCGCCAGTTCAACCTGTCGCTGCTGATCAGCGAGGACTTCATGGAGGCGGTCAAGCACGACCGCATGTGGAAGCTGGTGTTTCCCGTCGACGAAAAAGAGTTGCGGGACAATGACAAGGCCCTGAACGCCGACGATATCGTATGGCGTGAATGGCCGATCTACACGGGCTACGTCACGAACGACGACGGGCA
>JAANXG010000066.1 GCA_018263405.1 Gammaproteobacteria bacterium | reverse complement strand
ATACCTCCCTGTACGCTCTGGCGAAAGCCTCCGTGCTTTCGACAGCCCTGAAAGACAACCCTACCCCCACATTCTTGCACGGGGTTATTGAGAACTTACGTTTTTCGCATGTGAGAGGCATTTAGAAACAAGTCCAGAAGCCTCCACCAACACAACATTCAAAGCCGTCATGGGTCCGGAAAGACCAGATCACTTAGCATCTCGATAGGGCTTTGTTTTTGTCCGTTCAGCGGGACTTACAGCCCTTGTGTCGGTTGTCCCGCCTTGGTATAAACCTTGGATGCATCCGGAATCATCAATGTTATTGATGTGCCCGGATACTCGAGTGCGATACGAAGTGGCACTGATGCCGAGAAACAATCTTCCTTGACGTATCTGTACCGAGTGTCGACGTCACACATTCCAAGCCTGCACATCCGTAATACCCTGGAGAAAGAGCAAATGAGCGGTCAAGTAAGGTTCCATAGTCTAATTAAAGTAAGTGTTTTTGCCGTTTTCGTTGCGGTGGCATGCAGCCTAAGTGTCGATGCCGTGGGTCAAAGCCTATGGGAAAAAACCAAAGAGCACTCTGCCAATCTCTGGGACTCTGCGAAAGAGCAGTCTCATGAGATGTGGACGAAAACCAAGTCCGGTTCCGAGGAAACCTGGGAGGCAGCCAAAGCTGAGTCGGACGAAGCTTGGGAAGAAGCTAAAGAAAAATCTCATAGCGCCTGGGAGAAAGCCAGAGTGGGTTCGAAAGAAACGTGGGAAAAGGCTAAAGCTGAGTCGAACAAGGCGTGGCAGGAGGCTAAAGAAAAATCGCACAAAGCCTGGGAGAAAACCAAGTCAGGCAGCGGCGCCGCGTGGGAAGCGACTAAAAGAGAGTCGGATGCTTTATGGGAAGCGACAAAAGAAAAATCGGATCAAGCGTGGGAAGCTATTAAAGGAGACTAGTGTACCCCGTCACAGTGTCCGATCCGGTGCTCGAATAATAAGAGAGAAGCGGATTATGCATAAGACTACTCTAAGATATGGTATTGTTTTTTCAGTGCTTTTGGCACTTATCGTTATTACAGCTGCTTGCAAAACAACGCCGCCGCCGGTTTCGGGTCTTTTAGGAGATTATTCCGAATTTAAAGCCGATCCGAAAGATGAAAGTATGTTGTGGTGGGAAAAATCCGGGGTTGACTGGGACACGTATACCAAATTAATGATAGACCCGGTCAAGATCTATTTACATGAAGGATCTGAAGCTGATGAAATTGAAGATAAAAAACTACAAGAACTTGCAGGCCTTTTTAGAACAACCGTTATTGAAGTAGTACAGGACGTGTTCCCGATAGTTAATGAGCCAGGCGAAGATGTTTTGACGATACGAGCAGCTATTACGGATGTGAAAACAGCCTCAGCGGGTGCCAACATTGTCACGTCCGCTGTCATTGGAGTTCCCTTTGATATGGGGGGAGCCGCAATGGAGGCTGAATTCCTAGATGCCCTCAGTGGTGATCGTCTCGCAGCAGTTGTGGATAAAAAGAAGGGTTCACCAGTAGCATTAAATCTTGAAGCCTATAGTAAATATGGCCATACTGAAGCAGCCTTCGCGGAGTGGGCAGAAGGTCTGAAGAAAGCACTTGTAGAGGAATAGAATTTAAGAAGTAAAACAGAACGTCTCGTTAGAAAAATTCGCAGGCCGTTCCCACCCCGCTGCAATCTCCTCGGACAACCAAACGCCGAGTTTCGGTAGATACGCCTGGGAACCGGCGCTTACTGCTGCGCCAGAAGCCGGGCCGTCTGCTTCATAACTCCGGAAAAAGACAACGGATCGACATCGGCCTCGGGGTTGTTCTGACCGGCGGTGAGCACAAAATGCCGGCCATCGGCAGACTCCAGTAAAAACGTCATGTTAAGCACACCGGACTCCGATCCCCCTTTGAATCCAATATACGACCAGTCATCAGTGCTGAAATCGAGCCCGGGATTGACGGCAAGAATAGCACGCGCCGTTTCCCGAGCCGGGGTTTCCTCCAGGAACCACATCATCGCACGGGTCAGATCGTTCGCCGATGCGAACCATTCGATGTCGTCGATATGTGTGGGGCTGGTCAGGAAATCGAACGAAGACGGTTTATCTTCGGCAATCTCGCCAAGTAGACTCCGGCGTCTGGAAGCATCCGCTTCCGCGTACTGAGCCGACAGTGCGGAGTCACTTTTGATCATGAACATTTCCCGCGTCGTCAGGAGCGGCCGATTCAGGCCCGGATCAGAATGCCCCAGCTCTGCCTGAAAGTTCTCTATGCGTTCGCGGCCAAGAATGTGGACAAGGTGATCGGCAGCCGTATTGTCGCTGATCGAAATCATGAGCGTCCCGAGCGTGTGCAGTGTGACCGGGGCATCCTCCGGCCATTTATGCGTGATGCCGGACGGGAGGGATTTGTATGCCTCACGAACATCGACCACGTCGCTCCAGGATCGCTCGCCGGCTTCCACATCCGCCGTAAGACGTCCCAGGACGTACAGCTTGAACGCCGACCCGATCGCCATCGGCGACTCCGGCATATGGGCACCCAGGACGGTGCCGGAACCGTCCACGGAAACTTCTGTCGCAGCGAAAGAAACCTCGCCGGGCCGTTCTGCGAACGACGACGCGATGGCGTTCATATCGTCCGCCAATTCAATCGGCTCCGGCAGACCGAGCAGCAGCCCAATAATTAGGTGCGGCGGTGATTCCTTGACCCGAATGCTCTTGACGGGTACCTGGATACCCTTTTCAAAGATCAAATTGAACGACCCGGAAAAGTCGCTATCCACCGATTTTGGCTCAACACGCAGCACACGACCGCCCCGATTGTAGTACTGTACAAATATACCCGTGAGCTGAGCCTCCGGCACGGCGTTGAGAAAGCTCGGATCGAACAGCTCTGCATAGTCCCCGCCAGGTACACTTAGGGGGTCTTTAACGAACAGATCCGCTACCCACTCGACCTGTTGTTCCACGGGACGTTTATCCGCCGGCGTCCGGGCCACGGCCGGAATGGCGGCCACAACGAGCAGAACGAGTGAAAGAGCCGATACTACGCGACGCATAGGAATAGATGACACGGATGGAAGACGAAGGATAAACCACGTGTATCTTGGTGAAAAGACCTTTCCCAGGAGCTATTCGCACCCATTTTTCCCAAATAACATCGCTGCTGATGTGATGGATGCATCGCTATGACGGCGTCAACCGTAGAGAGCATTTACTCTGTACAAAATGCTCTTGTTACTCCAACGTGGTTGGACCCTATCCGGGTCAGAAGGCCGCATCGGCTGAACCGGTGATGTTGCCGCAAAGCCGGGCGCCACCGCAAAGGAATCTGTTCGACCGATTCGCCGTACAACACCTCTACCATTTCAGTGTCTTCGATACCCTTCGACTTTATGGTAGCCCTCGTTTCTGCCAAATAAGGGGGTGTCTATATCTTCAATCCGTTTACAGCGATGTTCTTAAGTGAAACGATTTGGGACGCGTCAGGCTTTCGTACCCCACCGGAGATAAAGTACAACCGCGGCCGGAATTTTTCACCCCGGTCCAGGCCAGTGCCGGATCCAGGTAGTCGCAACGATTCATGAACCAGGTGCCGGTTTCCACTTGGTTGCCGATCGCCTCGGCGGCCTCAACATCCGTGGTCCAGACCGAGGCGGTCAGTCCGAACTCGCTGTCGTTCATCAGCTCAATGGCCTGCTCGTCCGAACCGACCTTCATAATACCGACCACGGGACCGAAGCTTTCCTCCGTCATCACGCGCATCGAATGATTGACGTCCACCAGGATCTGGGGGGCGAGATAAGGAGTGCCTTCCTCATTCCCCGGAAATTGCCCATGAGCGATTAGGGCGCGTGCGCCCTGGCCCACGGCTTCGTCGATCTGGCCGCGCACGAAATCCGCCGCCGACGTTTTGACAACCGGCCCCAAGGTCGTGTTTTCGTCCAGTGGATTACCGAGGCGGTATTGCCGCGCTAGCTCCACCAGTCCGTCGACGAACTTTTCATAGACGTTCGAATGAGCGTAGATACGCTCGATCCCACAACACGATTGGCCTGAGTTGAAGAAGGCGCCGTCGGCAAGATTGGCGACGGCGTAATCGATGTTCACGTCCGGTCTCACGTAAGCCGGGTCCTTGCCGCCCAGCTCCAGGCCCACGCCCATGAATCGCCCGACAGCAGCTTGTTCGATCTTGCCCCCCGCGGGCACCGAGCCGGTAAAAGCGACGTATTCCACTTCCGGCGACTGGATCACCCGGGCGACCGAGTCGTGGGTCAGGTGCAGGTACTGAAATACACCATCGGGCAGGCCGGCGTCCCGGAAAGCCTCCACCATGCGTTCAGCGCAGAGCGGGGTTTGTGCGGCATGCTTCAGCACAACCGCGTTACCCGCCATCAGCGCCGGCACGACGGAATTCACCGCCGTCATATAAGGAAAGTTCCATGGGGCGACGGTCAACACCACCCCCAGGGACTCGCGCTTGATGTAGCGTACGAAACCTCCCTTCTCGCCCGCATCTATCGGCTCCAGGGTCTCGGCGGCAATATCGATCATGTAGCGGGCCCGCTCCTCGAATCCGCCCACTTCACCGCCACCCACCGCGACGGGCCGTCCCATCTGCCAAGACAACTCTTCGGCGTGGCGGGTTTTCATGGCGACGAATGCATCTACAGCCGCATGGCAGACTCGCGCCCGCTTCTCGACCGGCAACGCGGTCCATACCTTCCAGGCTCCGCTCGCCCTCTCGATTGCCGCGGCAATCTCGCGATCCGTGGCGTAGTCCCGCTCGACATAAACCGACCCGTCGATCGGCGATATGGTGGTTTGTCTTTGCTTTGTCAAAGTAATACGTTGTGGGAATTCGATTTGCAAATATTACACAGCTTAGTTCTCTAATAGCATTCTCGAATAAGCTACGATTGTAGCGTTATCCGGATTGTACCATTATTGATGCATTTTCAAGTAGTAGCCGCGACTCTTTTCTTTTAAGCGACCGATTCGTTCCCAGAGATTGTCGATACGCTTGGTGGCCCGTGGCATGAAACAGTTGTAACACATTGCGCGCCTGACCAACGCCTATACATGAACACCAATCGGAGTGATTCTTACCCTCGCACGTCTCTGGCGGTCGGGAAACCATTCAAGAATGGTGTTTTCCTTTGCTTCCTGGAATCTGGTTTTGAGTTCCTTAATGTTTAACTTTGATCCGGATGGAATATCGGATTTTCGTGACGCGCCAGACCACTCGAAGCGTTCCATGGGACGTATTCTTTGTCCCAATGAACCGCATAGGGTCAGTATGCGATTGGTAAGCCGGCCTTGATCATTGCTGTATTGCACAAGATATCTTGCGCACACCTGACCACCCGAGCCAATTCTGGTCACTTCGCCCTGGAAGCCCGGTTCCATCGCTTCTTTTAATAGAGCATCGACTAACGGATGGCCAATGCCGCCCAATTCGCTCCCGCGGGTCCGCAGGGCGAGCGCGCGATCGAAACATACCTTCTCGTATTTAGGAGCCAAGTGATAACGGCGCTGTAAGAATTCAGGGGTATGCAGCGTCCAGAACTCGCCTTCCGGAACGGCGGCCGCACCCAAACGAAGCACCGTTGCACGAATCCACTGCCCCAATTCTTCTAATGAATGTCTCCCCTCAATCCGGCGATAGTTTTCCAGGTTAAAACTCGTCAAATCCTGTGACAAAGAACTCAACGCCTCTTGTGCGCGATTGGCCTCCTCGATCATCTCGGCAATTTCATTCTCCGTCCAGCGGTAATCGCTGTCGACCAATGCGCGCTTGAACAGCTCCTGGTAATCGGGCCGGCTGCCAAGCCACCCCAGTATTTCGCTGCGAAAGTCCTCCCGCACGTGGCCCAGGTCATCCAGTTTACCGATCGACTGGGCGATTTCCTGAAGCTTACCATCCAGAAGATCGTAAATCCGTTCCTCGACCGTATCCTCGGCGAACAGGTTATAAATCTGAACGGTTTCCTGCTGCCCGTAGCGATGGATGCGGCCGATGCGTTGTTCAACGGCCATGGGGTTCCACGGCAAATCGTAATTAAAAAGGATGCGACCGATTTGCAGGTTGATTCCTTCACCGCCCGCTGAAGTACAGAGCAGAAACCGTGCGCCGTCTTCCCGCCAAAAGGACTCCATGGCGGCAATCTTATCCTCGAGCGGACCGCCCTGAAGGGTTGCGATTCGTTCATGCCCGAACATCTTGCCCAGTTCCTCGGCGAGAAAAGCCAGGGTATCCCGGTATTGGGTGAAGATGACAAAACGTTCGTGAGGATTGTTCCGGGAAAGATCGCTCAAGGCTCTGGCTAGGGTTTCAAAACGCCGGTCTGTGCCTTCCGGAACCAATTCGACCAACTTGCGCACCGTCGGAATCTCATCGGGAATATCGGTCTCGGCGAAGACGCCTTCGTCGCCTTCTTCATCACCGTCGAGCGACCACTCCGTTACTTCCAGTCGTTCTTCACGTTTTTGCAGGCGGCGGCGAACACGGTTTACAACGGCCTCGGCATCGCTGTTCGCGGTTGAACCTTCGCCCAGGATCGCCCGGGCGACTGCAAGCATCTCATCCCGGAGTTTCAGGATCTCTTCGGCAATGGTAGCCGTCTTCTCCGGGGTTCGCACCTTGCGGCGTTTGATTTCCCATTCCATCTGCCTACGCGCGAGTAAAACCAGGAGACGCCGGCGTAAGGCCTGGCGGATGGCGCGCGGGCTCGACGACATGATTTTCTGGAATGTCGCCATGACAAAGCCGATGGCACGCTGCTGATTGGTGGTGCGTTTTTGACCGACACCGGCCGCGTTGTAGCCTTCGCGCAGATAGTCACTGAGTCGATCGTAGAAAATCCGCTCTCGTGGTCCCAGCGCGAAGCGTTCGGTATGTACCTGGCGCCGGCGAAAAATCGGTGCGCCATTGGTGTCGGTCACTTCGCGCTTGGTACGGCGGATCATGACCCGGTTCAACAATCCGCGATGGTGGGGAACGGCCTCCGCGTTGGGGAACAGCTGATCGTCCAAAATTTGTAATTTCTCAAAAAGTCCGTGCAATGTCGGCGATCATGTGGGGGTAGGGTTGTCTTTCAGGGACGCTGTAAGAAGTGGCATAGGGAAGTGCCGTTTACGGAGCTAAGGA
>JAANXG010000065.1 GCA_018263405.1 Gammaproteobacteria bacterium | reverse complement strand
TACAGGGAGGTATTGCATCCTTAGCTCCGTAAACGGCACTTCCCTATGCCACTTCTTACAGCGTCCCTGAAAGACAACCCTACCCCCACATGATCGCCGACATTGCACGGACTTTTTGAGAAATTACGGTTTGATGACAAAATCATCGGTCCGCGGCGATTCCGAGGCATCCGTTTCCTCGATACGGTCGACGCGGGCCGAGGACGGGCCTCGCTGCAACCAAGATTTAAAAGCGTCGAGCGCCTCGGGTGTCCCGCACGCAACGGTTTCAACGGAGCCATCCTTGCAGTTACGAACCCAACCAGAAAGACCGAGTTGCCGAGCCTGGTCCCTCGTAGTCCCACGGAACCACACGCCTTGCACGCGACCGAACACACGATACCGGTTGCAGACTCCGCTTGACCGCTGTTCACCCATGGTGATTTCCAGGCGTACACTCGCCGTTAATGACAAAGAAAAGGCCCCGAAATCGGGGCCTTCGTAAAAAACACTCTTGGAAACATTGGCTAATTGCTCAGGGGTTCTCCGCGATATACACGATGTCGGAAGTTTCGGGAGTACCAAGTGTCCAGGCGCCGCGGGTGCGTGCATGTTCGGTGGCATTTGTTAACAATTCCGGTGTCAGATTGCGATCGATCTCGAACTCCTGGCCGGGGTAAATCAAATCGGCGTCCCCGATCTGGGAAAGGTTCGTGCGATAAATCAAAGGCCATTTGTATGGATCGCCATAGATCCGTGACTTAGCCGAAATGCACCACAGGCAATCGCCGGTTACCACGGTGTACATATCGTTCTCGTTCTCGGCTATTACGGTCTCCTCTTCTTCCGGAGCCACGGCCGCCTCCTCCTCGCCGCCAACTTTCTTGGCAAGGATGCAACCCGTCGACATAACGGACGCCAGAATTCCGACTCCCAGCAACTTTATGGATCTTTCAAATGACGTCATTACTTTCCTCCCGTGGAACGGATTTTGATATCTTGGTTAATTATCTGGTTAATTATCTGGTTAATTATCTGGTTAATTATCTGGTTAATTATCTGGTTAATTATCTGGTTAATTATCTGGTTAACTGTAGGGTACGTGTACCACACGCCGATCGAACATACCACCCCCGATGTAAGGGTGTCAATGAATCCATGATGGCAAAAATAGGGTAGATTATACTGGTCACGATCTACCTAATCCACGCTGCTCCAAGTCCGGAAAGGCGTATTTCCTCGATAACTCAGTGCAAGAATGTGGGGGCGTGGTTAGTGAACTTACATGCAAAGTTTTCACAATACCGATGTTACTGGACGGGGTCCTCGATATCGGCTTCCAACGACCGCAGGAATGGAACGGTTATCCGTCTTTTTCGGGACAACGATTCCAGGTCGATACGTTCCAATAACTGGAACAAGGACACCGGGCTGCGCTCGTAGCGCCGCAGCACAAAACGCATTACCGTATCGGACAGATGGAAACCGCGCTGCGAGGCTCTGAAACGCAACGCTTCTTCAAGCTCTGCCTCGGTGAGCACGGACATAGGGTAAACCAAGTCGCTTTGAACCCGGCTGCGAAGATCCGGCAACACCCAATGGACACCCAAAGGCGGGAGGCGGGAACCCACCACCAGCGATCCCGCCTGGCTGCGTATTCTCTCGTAGAGCGTAAACAGCGCGGTGCCTTCCCGCGGGGACAGGCGTTCGCCAATATCATCGACGCAAATCAACCCGTCTCCGGGCAGGTCCAACCACTCCCCGGTACCGGAGTTCGCTACCTTGCGCGAGGTATAAAAAGCCGGCCGATTGCACGCATCGGCTTCCTTGACCGCGGCGTAGAGCAAATGGGTCTTGCCCGTTCCGGACAACCCGTGCAGGAACAACAGGCCGGGGCGAGTCGTCGCCAGTTCCCGAGTCGCGGCAACGGCTTCCCGGTTCGATCCGGGATAGAAGTTATCGAACGAAGCATGATCCGATAATCGGACCTTTAGCGCAAGCTGCCGGAACACTATGGCTCCCCCGACGCATGTTTCATACCGTCGTTCTCGCGTTGAAACGCCCATACCCAAACGTAATGTGCACCACTCACGACCGAAGTGGCCGTTACCAGCGCGATCAACGCCGGAATCAGCAAGTAAAAATCCATCCCCGCAGCAAGTTTGATCAGTACGCCGGCGACCAGGCAAATCTGAAACACCGTGTTGAGTTTGCTGATTCGGCTGGGGTTCATTTTTACACCACCCTCCAGAATAACCAGCAAAAGATACCCGCCGACAATAACGATATCCCGGAACGCCACGACGATGAGGAGCCAAAACGGCAATTCCTTCATGATTGTAAGCACAATGAAACAGCTCACCAGCAGCACCTTATCCGCTACCGGATCGAGTATGGCGCCCAACCGGCTCTCATAATGGAACCGCTTGGCTATATAGCCGTCCAGCCCGTCCGAGACGCCGGCCAGCACAAAAAGAAGAAGTGCCCCGTAAAACATCTCGTATTTCAACAGCATAATCAAAACGGGAGTCACCGCTATGCGTAAAACAGTTAACAGATTCGGGATATAGGAAGCGACAGACAATTTTTCAGCCAGAGGGGTCGAGATAGGTTTCCATCAAGAATACCGTAGTTGCTTCACAAGCGGCAAAAGCTTATCAACCGAGGCGCCCCGCCCCACGAGCGACAGGCAATGCAAACGCCACCCACGCCGCATGGATGGCGTGGGCCGCAATCCGGGGTCCGTCTGCAACACGCGGGTGGGCGATTTAGGTAAAATCCCCATTCCAGACGATTACAGCAGACCATGTCTTCAGTGGATTTCCCTTTAAGCTATCGCGACGCCGGCGTTGACATCGGAGCCGGAGACGCCCTTGTCGAGGCCATTAAACCGATCGCCGACCGCACACGCCGGGAAGGCATGATCGACAGCCTCGGCGGTTTCGGGGCGCTGTTCGAGATTCCCAAAAAATACCGGAAACCACTGCTGGTCTCCGGCACGGACGGGGTCGGAACCAAACTCAAGCTGGCGGTCGAATTGAACCGTCACGACACCATCGGCATTGACCTCGTGGCGATGTGCGCCAACGACGTCGTGGTTCACGGCGCCGAACCGTTATTTTTTCTCGACTATTTCGCGACCGGCAGGCTGACCCCGCGGCTGGCGCTGGAAGTCGTTAAAGGTATCGGAACCGGCTGCGAGCTGGCCGGCGCGGCGTTGATCGGAGGAGAGACCGCGGAAATGCCGGGCATGTACGCGGCGGGCGAATACGACCTGGCCGGATTCTGCGTCGGCGCGGTGGAAAAAGACGCCGTAATCGACGGCACCACCATACAGCCGGGGGATGCCATAGTCGGCCTGGCTTCCTCGGGTCCCCATTCGAATGGCTATGCGCTGATCCGAAAAGTCATCGAGAAATGCGCACTCGATCCGAGAGAACCTTGCGAAGGAGAAACCGTCGGCGATTGCCTGATGCGCCCCACTCGCATCTACGTGAAGCCCATACTGGACCTGCTCCAGTCGGTGGAAGCCAAGGCCTTCGCCCACATCACCGGCGGTGGAATTGCAGCCAACGTTTCCCGCGTGCTACCCGAGGGCATCCGTGCGGAAATAAGCCGGTCGACGTGGACGCGGCCCGGCATCTTCGATTGGATCCAGGGAAACGGGCGCATCGACGACGCCGAAATGCTTGGGACATTCAACTGCGGATTGGGCATGGTAATGGTCGTACCGGCGGGCGACCTGAGCGAAACGATCCGCCACTTCGAAGGCCGGGGAATTCAGGCCTGGGAAATCGGCGAGACGCAGTCTCGTGGCGGCGCCACCGTACAGATCTATGCGTGACACGCGGGTTGTGGTTTTGATCTCGGGGAACGGCAGCAACCTGCAGGCGCTTATCGATGCGGTCGCCGACGGCATGCTGCCGGTTTCTATTCGCGCGGTCATCAGCAACCGGGCCGATGCGTATGGCCTCGGGCGGGCCGCCGATGCAGGCATACCCACGCACGTCCTGGATCATCGGGAGTTCGAAAACTCGTGTGAATTCTGTCTGGCTCTCAAGGAATGCGTCAACCGCTATACACCCGGCCTCGTGGTACTCGCGGGCTTCATGCGTATTCTCGATTCTAAATTCGTGACGCATTTCGCGAAACGGCTAATCAACGTACATCCGTCGCTGTTGCCCAAGTACCCGGGCCTGCACACCCATCGGCGTGTCCTGGAACACGGGGATCCCATCCACGGTGCCAGCGTGCATTTCGTGACCGAGGATCTGGACGCCGGGCCGGTAATCATCCAGGGCCGGGTCGATGTCGGGCCGTCCGATACGCCGGACAGTCTGCAACAGAAGGTACACAAGTTGGAACACGCGATTTTACCCACCGCTGTCCGCTGGATCGCGCAGGAACGGCTGTCTGTCGTCGGTGTCCGAGTGTTGTTGGACGGTCAGGTGAGCCCGGAGCAGGGCTTGGTCGCGGAATCTATTTCAACGCAATACTCCGCACCGGTGGTTGAATGAAACTGAAGGCATTATTCTTATTTTTGATTCTGCTCGGTGTCGGAACCGTCATGCCGGCCCGGCCCGATTTCGCCCAGGTCCTGCCCGAAACCGTAAAACTGGTCTACGACGTCAGGCTGTACGGAACGGAGCTCGGTAATCTCATTACGGAACTCACCAAAAACGGAGAGACCTACCAGGTACGGTCGGAAACCCGCGCGGAGGGGCTGGCAGCCGTACTGCTCGGGGGCACGCTGTGGGAAGAATGTGAATTCACCGTATCCGAGGACCTGGAAATTCAGCCGCGGCGCTACAGAATTGAAAAGGAGGGACGAAACGCGTACTCGCATTCCGCTGAATTCTTGTGGAATGAGAAGAAAGTCCGGTACGACAACGGCAATTTGCTGGACATCCCCCCGACGGGTTACCTGATTGACAACTGCACGGTGCCCTTCGCGTTTGCGGCGGCGGACAAAATCATACTCAAGGAGTACCCGTACATACACATTCTGGGCGGCAAGCGCATCCGGCACTTTGAAGACATCGAAATCAGCAGAGAAACAATCGAGGTGCCGGCAGGAGAATTCGATACCGTCCGGATCGATCAGCAGCGGGTCGGCTCGACGGAAAAAAAACTGTCTATCTGGGTCGCGCCGAACAAGCAGAATATCGCCGTCAAGATCGTGGAGCGGCGCAGATTCCGGGTCACCACAATGGAGTTATCACACGGCGAGGGTCTCGGAAACAACCCGTGACTCGAGGAGCTTAGTACCCTTGGGCATAAATACACACACGTTCAGAGCGTCTCCAAAGTGCCAATGCAAGGCGCGCTTCGCAGGGAATGGCGAGCCCTTTTCAAGAAGCGCAACGCCGCAGTGGCGCTTTGGAGGCGCT
>JAANXG010000064.1 GCA_018263405.1 Gammaproteobacteria bacterium | reverse complement strand
GGGGAAATCACATGCATGATTTGATGCTAGTGTAGTGTATTAAACAGATTGTAGATTTGCCAAAGAAGTTTTAGCCCGTTTAACTTTATGCAATATTTCCTCAGCAGATTTCGTCGTAATTTCTCAAAAAGTCAGTGCAATGTCGGCGATCATGTGGGGGTATTGAGAACTTACAAATTTTAGGCTGCCGGGAACGAAATCGATGCCGATTCGCCACCCGCGGGCCACGTCCGGAGCATCTCGATGACCTATCCCCTGTGCTCACGGCATTAGTGCCTGCATGCACGTCATTGCCTGTATCGAAGACCCGACAGTCATCAAACAGATTCTTGATCATCTACGCAGTAAATCGGCGCAACCCGAACTTCATCCATTGCTCCTACACGCGTTCGATAACCAGGGCGATTCCCTGGCCGACGCCGATGCACATGGTGCAAAGCGCGTAGCGGCCGCCGCTCCGGTTCAGTTGATGCACCGCGGTGGTAACCAGGCGCGCGCCGCTCATGCCGAGGGGATGGCCGACGGCGATGGCGCCACCGTTGGGGTTCACGTGCGGCGCGTCGTCCTCCACGTGGAGTTCCCGTAATACGGCCAGAGCTTGGGCGGCGAAAGCCTCGTTGAGTTCGATGACGTCCATCTGATCCAGCCGGAGCCGGACCCGCTCCAGCACCTTGCGGGTAGCCGGGGCCGGGCCGATGCCCATGATCCGCGGTGTCACACCAGCCGTCGCCGCCGCGAGCACGCGGGCCTTCGGTGTCAGGCCGTGCCGGCCGGCGGCTTCCTCGGACGCGATCAGCAGGGCACAGGCGCCGTCGTTCACCCCCGAGGCGTTGCCCGCGGTCACGGTTTTATCGGCTCCATTGATGCCCGGGAGCCGTGCCAGTTTTTCCTCGGTGACGTCCGGGCGGGGGTGCTCGTCGGTGTCGACGACGAGCGGTGGTGCCTTGGCTTGCGGCGCTTCAACCGGGACGATCTCGTCGGTAAAAAATCCGTCCCGCCGCGCCGCCGCCCAGCGCTGTTGGCTCCGGAACGCGAAGGCGTCTTGGTCGGCTCGGGCAATGCCGTATTGCTCGGCCACGTTGTCGCCGGTTTCCGGCATGGAATCGACGCCGTAGCGCTCGCGCATAAGCGGATTGACGAACCGCCAGCCGATGGTCGTGTCATGGAACTCGGTTTTCCGGCTGAAAGCGGTTTTGGCCTTGCCCAGGACGAACGGCGCGCGGGACATACTTTCCACCCCGCCAGCAATCATCAATTCCGCCTCGTCCGCTTTGATCGCGCGCGCCGCGATCCCGATCGCGTCCATGCCGGAACCGCACAGGCGGTTGACCGTGCTGCCGGGAACGTCAACCGGCAGGTCCGCGAGCAGGGCGGCCATTCGGGCGACATTGCGGTTGTCCTCGCCGGCCTGGTTGGCGCAGCCGAGGGTTACCTCGTCCAGCGCGGTCCAGTCCGCATGCCTGTTGCGTTCGAGCAGCGCTTTCAGCGGAATGGCGGCCAGGTCGTCGGCGCGGATCGTCGACAAAGCGCCGCCGTAGCGGCCGATGGGGGTGCGAACGGCGTCGCAGATGAAGGCTTGTTTCATTCGTGCACTCCTTGTATTAAGGATCGCTGTTGGTAATGAGTGGGGCTCGGTCACTGAGTGACCGACCGGTGGCGGCTTTGCGGCGCAGCAAGGGCGAGCACCGGTAGCGGTCCTCGCCGTAGGTCGACGCGAGATGCTCCGTCACGGTCAGAACGTTCGGCACCCCGATGGCGTCTCCCCAAGCGAGCGGGCCCAGTGGGTAATTGAGTCCGCGTTGCATGGCGATATCGACGTCGCCAGCGCTGCAAACGCGCTGGTTTACCGCGTCCGCCGCTTCGTTGACGAGCATGCAGACCGTGCGCATGACCGCCATCCCGGGATAGTCGTCGATGATGGAGACGCGTTTGCCCAGCGCCTGAAACAAGCCCCCCGCATCGCGGAGCGCCTCGGCGGAGGCCTGGTCCGCGGGTGCCAGCGCGCTGCGCGCCGCCTCGCGGTAGTCCGCCGCGAGATCGAATGTTACCAGGTTTTCGAGCCCATCCTCGGCGCTGCGCGAGGTGGCGTAGCGGCCGTCGGTCAGGGCGAGGCGGGCCGCGCCGCACTGGATCACGCCGGGGCCGCCCGTTTGCACGACCCGGATGCCCGCTTCCCCGATCAGGTGCACCAGGGCTTCGGCGGCGCCGAGGTCGCCACACACCGTCACTTTCTCCGGCCCCGGAGCGGGTTCGGCTGTGGCGGGACGGTGAGGCCCGGCGTTCTCCGAATAGTCGTAAAAGCCACGGCCGGACTTGCGGCCCAGGTGGCCGGCCGCAACCAGTTCTTGCTGGAGGAGGCTGGGCTTGAAACGGGGATCGTGGTAATAGCCCTCGTATACCGAACGGGTGACCGCGTAATTCACGTCGTTGCCGATCAGATCCATGAGCTCGAAGGGCCCCATGCGGAACCCCCCGGATTCCTTCATGACGGCATCAATGGTTGCCACGTCCGCCGCACCTTCTTCCAGCAAGCGCAGGCTTTCGGCGTAAAATGGCCGGGCCACGCGGTTGACGATGAAGCCCGGGCTGGAGCGAGCATGCACCGGGCTCTTGCCCCAGGCGGCGGCCGTGGCATGGACCGCTTCGGCCACCGAACCATCGGTGGCGGCACCGCTGACTATCTCCACGAGCTTCATGACGGGGGCGGGGTTAAAGAAGTGCATGCCCACCAGTCTTTCCGGATGCTGCAGCGTGGCGCCGATGGTGGTGATCGAGAGCGACGAGGTGTTGGTGGCCAGGATGGTGCGTTTGGCGCAGATCGCTTCCAGCCTCTCGAACACCTCCTGTTTCACGTTGAGGTCTTCGATGATCGCTTCAATCACCAGTCCGGCCGAAGCCAGTTCTTCCAAGCCGGCCGCCGGGCGGATGCGTCCGAGCAGGGCATCCCGCTCAGCGCCATCCATCTTGTGCCGTTCCACCTGGCGGTCCAGATCCTCGGCGACCCGGGCGACTCCCTGCTCGACCGTACCCTCGGCTGCATCGTAGAGCAGTACGAGGTGCCCCGCCCGGGCAGCGACCCGGGCGATGCCGGCGCCCATGGTACCGGCCCCGATTACCGCAACGAGCGTGCCAGTGGGCAGGGCGCTCATGTCATTGTCGCTTGAAAGGAGATGCGGCTCGCACTGCATTTACCGAATGGCGGCACTCGCCGGTCGCGGACCCGCGTAACGCTCGGTGAAACGCTTGATGGCATCGAGTGTCGCCTCGGGTTGATCCCGGTGCGGCGCATGGCGGCAGTCCGGAAGCATCAACAGCTCCACGGGGCCCGCTACTTGGCTGCGGATCGCCTCGACCTGGCGTTCGGTGCCGTACTCATCGTCTTTCCCCTGGATCAGCAGCGACGGAATCGCGATGGACGGAAGGAATTCTTCAATGTTCCAGTCGCGGAACCCCGGGTCCAGCCAGGCCCGGTTCCAGCCCCAGAAGGCGCAATCCACGTTGTCGCGGTGGTAGCGGGCGAGCCGGGTGCGGAGCCCGCCGTGTTCGTAAGCTTCCTTCGCCGCGCGGATGCTGCGCACCGACAGATCCTCGTTGAAGACGTGCGGTGCCATCAGTACCAGGCTGCGCAGCCGCGGGTCGCGCCGGCCCCCCGCGTGAATCAGGGCGATCGAGGCGCCGTCGCTGTGGCCGACCAGGATCGTCGATCGGACCGCGGCTGCGTCCAGCACCTTCGGCAACACCCGCAGCCCTTCGTCGTGCATGTAGGTCAGCGGCCGGGGCACGTCGACCGGGTCCGACCCGCCGTAGCCCTGGCGGCTGTAGACCAGCACGCCCAGGCCGCTCGCCTCGGCGACCCGACCGGGAAAATCCTTCCACAAGGCCGCGCAACTCAGCCCCTCGTGCAGGAACACCAGTGTCGTCGCCTCGTCCGGCGACGGTCCAATCCGCTCGTACTCGAGCTTGACGCCGCCGATATCGAGGCGCCCGGTCCGTCCGTCTGCCCCCATGGATCCGGGGATTCCTAGCGGACTTCCCGGGCCTGGTCCATTTCCCGCAGCTTGAAGCGCTGGATCTTGCCCGTGGCCGTCTTGGGCAGGCTGTCGAGGAATTCGATCCAGCGCGGATACTTCCAGGCTTCGAGGCTGTCCTTGACGAGCCCCCTGAGTTCGTCCTCCAGCGCGTCGGAGGGTTCGACACCGTCCTTGACGACCACATAGGCCTTGGGTTTCAGGTTGCCCTCCTCGTCCGCGTGGGGGATCACCGCGGCTTCCAGTACATTGTCGTGGCCGATGATTGCGGATTCCACCTCGAACGGCGACACCCAGTTGCCGCCCGACTTGAACATGTCGTCGGTACGACCGCAGTAGTGGTAGAACCCTTCCTCGTCGTGCAGATACTTGTCGCCGGTGCGCGTCCATCGGCCCATGAACGTGTCCAGGCTCTTTTCCCGCTGGTTGCAATAGCTCTCGGCGGCGGAGGGGCCGCTGATCAGCAGTTCCCCGATCTCTCCCACACCCACTTCGCGCCCGTCCTGCTCCACCAGTTTTGCCCGGTAGCCGGGCACCGGCGTGCCGGACGTTCCGTAGCGCACTTTGCCGGGCCAGTTGCTGAGAAAGATGTGAAGCATTTCCGTCGATCCGATGCCGTCGAGGATTTCGACGCCGAAGCGCTCGTTCCAGCGCTTGCCGATATTCTCGGGCAGCGCCTCGCCCGCCGAGATGCACCGGCGCAGGCGCGCGCTCCCTTTCGACGGGTTGTAATCGGGATCGCTCAAAATGGCCGCGTAGAGGGTAGGAACGCCGCAGAAAATCGTGGGCTGATGGTGCGCCATCACGTCCATGACGGCGTCGGGAGCGGGCCGTCCGGCCAGGTACACGCCCGCCGCCCCGACCGAGAACGGGAACGTCATGCCATTGCCTAGCCCGTAGGCAAAAAACAGCTTCGCTGCCGAGAAGACCCGGTCGTCTTCCCGGATGCCGAGCACGCCTTTGCCATACAATTCGGCGGTCGCCACCAGGTTGCGGTGCAGGTGCTTGACGCCTTTGGGGCTGCCGGTGGAGCCTGAGGAATACAGCCAGAAACCGATATCGTCGCGGCGAGTATCGGCTGCTTCGAGCTCCTTGGAAGCCTCCGCCATCAGATCTCGGAGCCGTGGATAGCCGTGTCCGTCCTCGCCGGCCACGATTACATGCTCCAGGGCGGTTTGCTTCTCGAGGATCGGCAGGAACTGCTCAAGCAGTGGTTCGCTGACGACGAGGGTACCGGCACGGGAATCGCGAAGGATGTAATCGTAGTGGTCGCTGGTGAGCAGCGTATTCACGGCGATGGGGACGAAGCCCGCTTTCATGCCGCCCCAAAACACGGCGGGGAAGTCGACGGAGTCCAGCATGCACATCGCGAAACGCGTGTCCTGGCGCAACCCGAGCCCGGCGAGGGCGTTGCCGGCCCGGTTCATGCGTTTCGCCAAGTTGCCGTATGTGTAGGAACCGCTCCCGTCGATGACGGCAAGGTTATCGCCGCGTCCCTCCTCGAGATGGCGATCGATGAAAAAAGTGGCCGCGTTGAACTCGGCCGGTAGTTCGACCCCGGCAGGGGCCGAGTCGGCCGCCGCCGGTGACGGGGTGGGTGCGTGGTTGGGCATGACGGTCTCCTGTCGGTTCCCGCGGTCTATGGTTTAGCAAATTTGATTTTACCGGCCTCGCGCTTGTACATCTGGCCCTCGGCGATCGCCGCCTAACAGCCGCTGCGAATGTCCTCGAGTGTTTCGTGCCCCGGAGGAAACGTTTCATCGAGACATCCGGCCGGTTCGTCATCGAGTGGACGGCCACTCGCGGATTCGGTGATGCGGGCGATCAACGGCTGGAAATCAGCGGGCGTCATGGCGTTGCCCCTTGATCTGAAAGCATGAATAAGTCCCTGAATTGAAACGAAAACACTGCAAGTTAATACATGAATAATTACATTATACCCTTTCCATTCGCCTGTAAAGGCACTATAGTGCATCTCTGTGGTATCACATCAGCGGTCCATGCGGACGGTTTCCATGGAGAAAAAGAACGCGTTGGAGTCCGATCCGATCGGCGATTACATCGCGGGCATCGGCGAGCGGACCCGGGGTCTCCGCGCCGAGCGCGGCATGAGCCGCAGAGACCTGTCCGGGCATTCCGGAATCTCCGAGCGGTACCTGGCGCAGTTGGAAAGCGGCCACGCCAATATATCGGTCACCTTGCTGTGGCAGATTGCGGAGGCGTTGAGCGTCGAATTTCAAGAACTGTTGCCCTCCAGTGACGCCCCCGCGATCCAGTTGAAGCCATTGCTGAACTTTTTCGAGCGCTTGTCGCTGGAGCAACAGAAGGCCGCGTATTCACTGCTGCGAAAGAAATTTATCGATGCCCCCGGGCCGCCCCGGGGTGTCGCGCTGTTGGGACTGCGCGGCGGTGGAAAATCGACTTTAGGCAATCTGTTGGCGCAGGAGCTCAATTTACCGTTCGTCCACCTCGGCGATTTGATTGAGGAACTGGCGGGCATGAAGACCGCAGAGCTGTTCTCGCTCGGGGGACAGAAAGCGTACCGCCGCCTCGAGTATCAAGCGGTCAAGCAGGTGATCGAGCGTGACGATCCGGTCGTCCTCGAGACGGGTGGCAGCCTGGTTTCGGAGCAGAGGACGTACAACGACGTGTTGGGCTCGTTCTACACGGTGTGGGTCAAGGCGAGCCCGGAAGAACACATGAACCGCGTGGTCGCGCAGGGCGATCTGCGTCCGATGCAGGACAGCAACGAGGCCATGAGTGACCTGCGACGAATCCTAGCGGAGCGGCAAGGTTATTACAGCGCCGCCAACTATGTGCTCGATACATCCGCAAGGACCGTCCAGGATTGCCTGCGGGAACTGGTTCGCCAGTGCAGGGGTTACAGGCAGGCCAAGCAGTCGGAATAACGACGCCGCAGCCCGGGGTGCGTGGAGCCGAAATCCGGGTACCTCGCCTCCGGTTACTGGTCGCGCAGATCGCGAACGCGTACGGCTTTGCCCTGAGAGCGCGGCACCTGTCCCGGGCGTTTGACCTCGGCGGTGCAGCTCACGCCGATCATGGACTTGATGTGATGGGTCACGTCCTTGGCCAGCTGCGGGTACTCGCTCTCGGCCTTGTCCGGAAGTGTCTCGATCTCCACGGTCATGGTGTCCAGCGCCCCTTTACGACGAATCACCAGTTGGTAGTAAGGGGCTATGCCCGGCAGGCCTAACAGCACCGATTCCACCTGCGACGGATAGACGTTCAACCCGCGGATGATAAGCATGTCGTCATCGCGGCCGGTGACCCGCATGATGCGCGTGTGGGTACGGCCGCAGGCGCAGGGCTCGTCGTTCAGATAGGTGATGTCCCGGGTTCGGTAACGGATCATGGGCAACGCCTGCTTGGTGAGCGTAGTGATAACCAGCTCCCCCGATTCGCCCACCGGCTCGGGCTCGCCCGTCTCCGGGTCGACGATCTCGAACAGGAAGTGATCCTCCCAGCCGTGAAGGCCGTTGCGCGCCTGCGAACACTCGGCCGCGACGCCGGGCCCCAGAATTTCGGATAGGCCGTAGATGTCCGCCGACTCGATGGCAAGGCGTTCGTCAAGCTCGGCGCGCATGGCATCGCTCCACGGTTCGGCCCCAAACACACCGATGGACAGCGGCAGTGCACGGATATCGACCCCTTCCTGCTCGGCGACCTCGGCGATGTTCAGGGCGTAGGAGGGGGTCGCGCACAGGGCGCGGGCGCCGAAGTCTTGAAGCAGCACGATCTGTTTTTCGGTGTTGCCGCCGGACATGGGGACCACCGTGGCGCCGAGCCGTTCGGCCCCATAGTGGGCACCCAACCCGCCCGTGAACAGGCCGTAGCCGTAGGCGTTGTGAACGATATCGCCCGGCCGGACCCCCATGCAGGCCAAGGTGCGGGCCATCAAGTCCGCCCACAGATCGATGTCACCTTGGGTATAGCCCACCACCGTAGGCTTGCCGGTGGTGCCGGACGAGGCGTGCACGCGCACCACCTGCTCCCGCGGCACGGCGAACATGTTGAATGGATAGGCGTCGCGCAGATTGTCCTTGACGGTGAACGGGAATTTCGCCAGATCCTCCAGGCAGTGGAGGTCATCGGGCGTGACGCCGGCGGCGCTGAACGCCGCCTGATAATGGGCAACGTTGCTGCCGGCGTGGCGAAGTGTCTGTAACAGACGCTCCAGCTGCAGCTCCTTGAGCCGGCTCCGCGCCAAGGTCTCGGTCACGGGCTGAAACATCTCCCCGTCGCTCGCAGTGGATTCGCTCCTCATGGTAATTATCCCCCGGACATGCTTTGTATTATCCTCGGAATTCTAATAACGTTTGTGTGGTTTTGGCAATTCCCCGCCGTTCGCGGTGAATGGTCGGCTGGTTGCGGCCAACGATCAATTGCCACAGTCCGTAGCCGGTCGCCTCGACAGCCTCGCGTATGGCCGTCCGCCCCGGTTCGTCAACCTTTTTATGAGAGCCCCCGTACATGCTGATCGTAATGGACCATCTGGCCAGTCAAGAACAAATCGACGCGGTAAGCAAGCGTATCCGTAGCCTGGGATTAATGCCTCAACCCATTCCGGGAGAAAACCGCGTCGCCATCGGCGTTCTGGGCAACCACGGCTATGTGGACGAGGAACCCTTTCGCGATCTATCCGGTATCCAGCAACTAATCCACGTCTCCAAGCCCTATAAACTGGTGAGCCGGGATTTTCGCCCCAATGACACCAGGGTGACGCTCGCCGGCAACGTAACTATCGGTTGGTCCGAGGCGCCGGTAACGATCGCCGGTCCCTGCGCGGTGGAGAATCGCGACCAGGTGTTGACCGCGGCGCGGGCGGTTAAAAAAGCCGGAGCGACGGTTTTACGCGGAGGGGTGTTTAAACCACGCACCGGACCGCATACCTTTCAGGGTGTGGGTTACGAGGGGCTGGAGATTCTGGCCGAGGCGCGGGCGGAAACAGGCCTCGCTATTGTCACCGAAGTCATGCGTATCGATCAGTTGGAGCGGGTCGCCGCGGTCGCGGATTTTCTCCAGATCGGTGCCCGCAATATGCAGAATTTCGACCTGCTCAAGGAGGTTGGCCAGATCGACAAGCCGGTAATGCTCAAGCGGGGTATGAGCGCGACGGTCGAGGAATTTCTGGCGGCTGCCGAATATATCGTCAGCGAAGGCAACGAACAGGTTGTCTTGTGCGAACGCGGCATTCGAACCTTCGAAACCGCCCTGCGCAACACCCTGGACCTGGGAATCGTTCCATACCTGCGCCAACTCACCCATCTCCCGGTGATCGTCGATCCGAGCCACGCGACCGGCCGTCGCGATATCATCGGCCCGGTTGCCAAGGCGGCGCTGGTGGTGGGTGCGGCGGGGATTATGGTGGAAGTGCATCCGGAACCGGCGCAAGCCTTGTGCGACGGCCCCCAGGCCCTGACACCCGGAGACTTTCATCGACTGATGCGTGAGCTCGACACGCTTGGGTGAGGTATGGATTTGACCCGCAAGTGTAATTTCTCAAAAAGTCCGTGCAATGTCGGCGATCATGTGGGGGTAGGGTTGTCTTTCAGGGACGCTGTAAGAAGTGGCATAGGGAAGTGCCGTAAGGATGCAATACCTCCCTGTACGCTCTGGCGAAAGCCTCCGTGCTTTCGACAGCCCTGAAAGACAACCCTACCCCCACATTCTTGCACGGGGTTATTGAGAACTTACCCGCCAAACCAGGTTCGATTGTAACGGTGGAAGATAACCGCCAGGAATCAGCGACACGCCCCGAGCGGCGCCGGCTTCTCCGCCGGCGCTTCGAGCAATGCGCGTCCCCGCTCGAGTGCCTCCAGATTGAAAGCGACGAATTCTTTTCGCACCGATTGGCGAATCGCCTCTACCAGGCAATCATGACCGGCAATCCCGGCGCGGGCGGCCAGCGCCCCCAGGGATACGATATTGGCGGCGCGCACATTACCGGCTTCGCGCGCGGTGCCGATCAACCGCAACGCCACAACCTCGGGACCGCCGCCGGGCTGTTTGGTCACACGTTCCACATCGACGAGCGCCGTCGAAGCGGAGCTTAACAGCCCGTCGCTCGCGGTGACCGCCACATCGTCAAGAATCACCACGTAGTCCAGCGCGGTGACCAGTGGATAATCGATCTCGCCGCCGCCGACGATCAAATCGGCACGGCTCAAGCCACCGCGCGCCGTGGGCTCGTAGGCTTGGGAAAACGCGATCGATTTTCCATCCAGCATCGCTGCGTGACCGAGGATTTTAGCCGCGAGCTGCAGGCCTTGCCCGCCGCTGCCGCTGAAGCGTATCTGCAGACCGGTCATGACGATGCCTTTGAAAGTACGTGCTTGCGGTAGGCCGCGGTGTATTCCTCGTGGTCGTTACGAGACAACACGCCGGTCGCCAGGCTGCGCGGCTGGAACACCTCGTCTCTTTCCATGCCGTAATCCTTGGAGCGAAATTCGGCCTTTTGCGCCAGTATCATTTCCGGGGATTCGCCCAGGTCGTTCTTGCGGCCATAAATTTCGGTGCAGTCCGACAACACCTCGATAAAGGCAAAGCCATTATGGGACATGCCTTCCTTGACGAGGTTTTTCAACGCGGGGGTTTGCAGGGTCATTTCGCGACCGACGAACCCCGCGCCGGCGGCCTCCGCCAGTTTGCACGCATCGAACGCCGGTTCGTGGTTGCCGCTCGGGGTCGTGGTGGTGTAGCGCGCCTCGGTGGTGGTCGGCGATACCTGGCCGCCGGTCATGCCGTAGACCTCGTTGTTCAGCAGCAGGCAGGTAATATTCAGGTTACGCCGGCAAGCGTGGATAAGGTGATTGCCGCCGATCGCCAGACAGTCGCCGTCGCCGGTGAGCACCACGACTTTCAGGTCCGGGCGCGCGAGCTTCAGGCCGGTTGCAAAGGCCAGCGGCCTGCCGTGGGTGGTGTGAAACGTGTTGGCATCGATATACGCGCCCACGCGGCCGGAACAACCGATGCCGGATACGACGGCCAAGTTGTCCTTGGAAATGCCCAACTCGTGCAACGCCCACAGCAACGCCCGCAAGGCGATGCCGTGGCCACAGCCCGGGCACATGAAATGCGGAAACAACTCCGTGCGCAGGTAGTCGCGGATGTTGAATTCGGCGGACGGCACATCAGTCATGATTTAAAAGTTCTTCGACGCGCTCGGCGATTTGTCGCGGGGTAATGGGTTCGCCGTCCAGGCGGTTGAATCCGGCGACCGGTACCCCGGGCGGCGTCAAGCGCTGGATTTCGTAAATCAATTGGCCGGCGTTCATTTCCGGCACCAGGATCTGTTGTTTCCCCCGGGCCGCTTCGCGGTAGGATTCTTCCGGAAACGGCCATAGCGTCACGGGGCGGAACAAACCCGCCGCGATGCCCTTGTCCTGCAGCAAGCGGAGGGCGCTTTTCGCGGCGCGCGCGGTGATGCCGCAGGTCGCGATGAGCACCTGCGCACCGTCCAAATCATAGCAATCCACCTGCTCGACCAGATCGTTGTGCCTGGCGAGTTTACCCAATACGCGGCGAGCGACGCGATCCACCGTCGTCGGGTCCTGGCTCGGAAAGCCATTCTCGGCGTGGGTCAGGCCCGTAGTATGCGACCGGTAGCCGTCGCCGGGGCGCGCCATGGGCGGAATGTCGTCCTCGCCGCAGGCATAGGGCCGGTATTGCGCGGGGTCGCCGCCGGCCCACTTGCGCGTGGTAATCTCGCCGGTATCGACCGAACCGGGATCCAAAGTCTCCACCAGGTGCCCGATGACTTCGTCGTAAAGCACGATCACCGGTACGCGCAAGGTCTCGGAGAGGTTGAACGCGCGCACGGTTTGCTCGTAAATCTCCTTGACCGACCACGGCGCCAGCACGATACAAGCGTGGTCGCCATGGGTGCCCCAGCGGGACTGCATAAAATCGCCCTGCGCCGGCCGCGTCGGCATCCCCGTACTGGGCCCGCCGCGCATGACATCCACGATCACGCAGGGAATCTCCGCGCCGGCCGCGTAGCCGAGGTTTTCCTGTTTTAAGGAAAAGCCGGGGCCACTGGTGGCGGTCATGGCCTTGATCCCGCCCGCGGACGCGCCGATCACCGCGGCCATGGAGGCGATCTCGTCTTCCATTTGCACGAAGGTGCCGCCCGCTTTGGGCAGTTCCACGGAGATACGTTCCGCTATTTCCGAGGACGGCGTGATCGGATAGCCGGCAAAGAACCGGCAGCCCGCGGCCACCGCGGCCACCGCGCAGGCGTGATTGCCCTGAATGTTCTGGATACCGGTATCGTTCAAGCCACGGCCCCGGGCGTCTTCACGGTGATGGCGAAGTCCGGGCACAGCCATTCGCAGATCCGGCAGCCCGTACAGCGTTCGGGATACGCCACTTCGGCAATCTGTTGGTCGTTCATCACCAGGCAGCGCTCCGGGCAGAACCGCACGCAGATGTCGCAGCCCTTGCACCAGTTCGCTTCGATGTCGATATGCGATAGATCGTCCGGTTTCTCCCGCGGCGTTTCCACCGTCAGGGGCGCCGATTCGGCATGCTTTTCGAGCAGGCCGTCCCGATCGAAGGACAAGGCCCAGTCACGGCCCGAGTCGAAGCACTTCAGGTTGGCCTGGACGGTCTTGGGCGGCACGAAGCGCTCGATGATTTCCTTCCAGTCATCCGGGGGAAATTCCAGCGCGGTGGACATGGCGCCCAACAAGACGGAATTCGACGCCTTGGGCACACCCAGCGCCGTGGCTATCCCCAGCGCATCCAGGGCAAAACTGTTCGGCACATGCGCCATGATGTCGGCCACGGTTTCTCGTACATAACCGCCCACCGCGCCACGGTGGCGGTTCCGGCAGGCAAACGGCGGTACGATCTGCTGCGTATCCACGAACACGGTGCCGTTTTTCTGCTCCAGATAGGGCAGCCAGCGCATGCCCTCGGCCCATTCCAGGGCTACCAGCACATCCGCTTCGCCCTCCGGGATGGTCGGCGAATAAACCCGTTCGCCATAGCGCACATGGCTGAATACCGTACCGCCCCGCTTGGCCATGCCGTGAACCTGACTCTGTTTCACGTCGTAGCCCTGGAGTTGGCAGAGCGACGCCAACACCTTGGAAACCATGATGACACCCTGGCCGCCGACGCCGACGATAAGCACGTTTTGCGGGCGGGCAACCGCCCGTGGGGCGGGTTTAGCGGATGCAACGGCCATGGCTACCTCAATGCCGGGCGGATAGATGGATGGCATCGGTGGGACAGACCTGCGCGCACAGGCTGCAACCGATACAAGCCTCGGCATCGATCATGACGCGGTGGTGGCCATCGAACAGTTCGTTGTTCCAGCGAAGCGCCGGGCAACCCAAGTTCATGCAGGCCTGGCAGCCCGTACAGGACTCGCTGTTGACCTGATACGGATCGCCTTTGATCTTTACCGGGTCCAGCACGCAGGGCCGGTTGGAGATCACCACCGCCACGCCCTTGTACTGCGTCGCTTCCACGATGGACCGATAGAGGTCGGACAAATTGTAAGAGTCCACGCTGCGCACCCATTTGACCCCGCAGGCTGCGACGATCTGTTCGAAATCGGCGCGCGGTGCGGCGTTGCCGCGCAGGCCGAAGCCGGTACCGGCGTGGTGCTGGCCGCCGGTCATGGCCACGGTGTGGTTATCCAGAATCAGCACGGCGATATTCGCCTGGTTGTACACCGCGTCGATCAGCGGCGGAATCCCGGCATGCAGGAAAGTGGAATCCCCGAGCGTTGCGACAATGGGCCGGGATTCGGTGCCGGTTTTAGCGATACCCACTGCGTTGCCGATACAAGAACCCATGGCCACACAGGTGTCGATCGCCCTCAGCGGTTCGATGGCCGCCAGGGTATAGCAGCCGATATCGCCGGCGACGCGGGCGTCGACCGCGCGCAGCGCCATATAGCTGCCGGTGTGCGGGCAACCCGCGCATAATACAGGCGGGCGCGGCAGCGCTTCGGGACGAAAGCCGGGTTCGACGGTCGTCTTAGCCTTCAATACTCCCGCCTTTTCAAGTCCCGCGCGAACCAGTGATGGGGAAAATTCGCCGACCCGGGGGAAGTAGTTCTTGCCGTCCACCTCGAACCCCAACAGGCGCACGGCGTCTTCGATCAGCGGCTCCAATTCCTCCACCACGATAACCCGGTCCACCGATGCACAAAAATCACGCAACAGTTGGTCCGGCATGGGATAGGTCATGCCCAGTTTCAGAATGCTGGCGTCGGGCAGGCTTTCCTTGATATAGGAATAGGCGATGCCACAGGTAATCACGCCGAATTCCTTGCCGCCTTGCTCCCGGCGATTGAGCGGCGAATGGTCGGCGAAATCCACGAGTTTCCGCTCGCGCTCCAGGACCAACGGATGGCGCCGGCGGGCGTGCGCCGGGAGGATTACGTTTTTCTCCGGGTCCTCGCGAAAACCCAACTTGGCCGGTTCGCGGCGCTGACCCACCTTGACCAGACTGCGGGTGTGGGAAAGTCGTGTGGTGCTGCGCACGATGACGGGTGTGTCGTAGCTTTCGCTGATATCAAAGGCCTCGCGGCAGTAGTCCAAAGCTTCCTGGGCATCGGTGGGTTCCAGTACCGGCACCTGCGCCAGGCGGGCTACGAGCCGGGTGTCCTGTTCGTTTTGCGAGCTGTGGATACCGGGGTCGTCGCAGACCGCCGCCACCAAGCCGCCGTTGACTCCGATATAAGTGACGGACATCAACGCGTCCATGGCCACGTTCAAGCCTACGTGTTTCATGGCTACGAAGGAGCGCTCGCCGGCAAACGAAGTCCCTATCGCTATGTCAAAGGCCACTTTCTCGTTGGTGGCCCATTCGGCGTCGATATCCTCGCCGGGAAACCGCGCCACGGCTTCCAGTATCTCGGTGCTGGGTGTGCCGGGATACGCGGTGGCAACCCGCACGCCGGCCTCCCAAACGCCGCGGGCGATGGCTTCATTGCCCATCAGCGGATGGATACCGGCATCTTCCCGGACGATATCCGAGGTCTTGGTGGATCTGGTCGGACTCTCGGACGATCCGGCCGAGGGTTCGCTTGCCCCATCTGTTTTCGGAAAGACTTTTCCGGGTGCGGTAGCCATGGTTCTTATCTGCTGGTTTGTCGGTTTCCCTGTGTGCGGCACACCGCATGGATTCTACCTCACTCGAGCCGATAGCATCCCGGGATATTTAGAGTCGAGTCAGCCAGCAGGAATTTCGCCCACTGGCTGCTCCCAGAACCGTACGTGACAGACTCCCGTCATACAGCTCCTGGTGCAACAATTCGCGCAGCGAATGCAAAATTCAAACGACGCGTAGGCCTGTCCGTGTTGATTTGCCTTGTTGGACGAAGCCGCTACGCGGAGAAAAACAACCCCGCCCGGTAAATTGTAAGATGTAACCTGAAATCGGTCTGATTGTGGTAAGTTCTCAATAACCCCGTGCAAGAATGTGGGGGTAGGGTTGTCTTTCAGGGCTGTCGAAAGCACGGAGGCTTTCGCCAGAGCGTACAGGGAG
>JAANXG010000063.1 GCA_018263405.1 Gammaproteobacteria bacterium | reverse complement strand
ACTGTATTCTATCCCTATCCCTCGAATGAAAAATAAGATGTAGCTTTATGAAGCACACAGTAAATAGTCATTATCCGTACTATAAATCACTAACATCCCAGGAATGGGCAGGCATACCGGAATTGTTCGGCAGCGCCTCCGATTACAGATGGAAAGCAATTTCTCCGTGAAATCCTGGCGATCCGACTTAATCGTTGTTAGTATGCCAACCGATGGGTTTGTTAGGCGAACCCGGTACCGTGGAAATCGAGGCTAGACAGAGCATCGGCATGGGCCTGGAAATCCCCGTCATTATCGAAGCTTCGGAATTGAAACCGCTACTGGATCGCGGCGATGTGGTGATCGTCGATCTCGGGAATCCGGAGACTTACGCTCAAGCACATGTGCCCGGCGCCCTCAGGATGGAATACAGCAAGCTGGTTCGCGGCGACCGGCCGGCGCCGGGGCATCTTCCCGAACCCGAATCGTTCTCCCGCACCCTCTCGGAAGCCGGCATTACGCCCGAGCACGCGCTCGTTGCCTATGATGACGAGGGTGGCGGCAAAGCCTGCCGCCTGATCTGGAATCTCCACGCCGCCGGCCACGCCCAAGCCGGCGTTCTCGACGGTGGCATTTATGCCTGGACCGCGGAAAACCTCTCGGTCAGCACGGAAAGCCGTAGCCCGGAAGCCCGCGACTACGGAACGATAGAATATACGCTGGACCCGGTCGCCACTCGCGATGAGATTCTGGAGCGGCTGGGCGACCCCGGTCTGGTGTTGCTGGATGCGCGCACGCCGGAGGAATACGCGGGGACGAAGGTGCGCGCGGTAAAAGGCGGGCACATTCCCGGCGCCGTCAATCTGAACTGGCTGGACTGCATCGACCGGGCCAATGACACGCGGCTGTTTTCCGACGACATCCTGCGCGAAATGCTGACGGACCGGGGTGTCACCGAAAACAAGGACATTGTCACGTACTGTCATACCCACCACCGCTCCACGCACACGTACGTGATGCTTAAACACCTGGGTTTTCAATCGGTGAAGGGCTATGCAGGTTCCTGGTCCGAATGGGGCAACGACCCCGAAACGCCCGTGGAAAGCTGAGTGTTCCGACGAAATGACATGACGATGTAGGAGGTAGTTCGAGCCGCTGAACGTTACAATATCAGTGACGGGGTACACTAGAAATCCATCGGTGCGCCGCCTTCGCGTTTGCGCCGCTCGACGAAACTCTCCAGTTCTTCTCTGATCGCGGGATCCATTTTTGGCGGTTGGTATTCCTCGAGGACCTGCTTCCAGATGCGATTGGCACGCTGCGTGGCGGTTACCGAGCCGTTTTGTTCCCACTGTTCGAAATTGCTCCAGTCGGACAGAAACGGACTGTAAAACGCGGTCTTGTAGCGCTGCTGGGTATGCGCGCAACCCAGAAAATGACCGTTGGGGCCGACCTCCTTGATCGTCTCGACGGCGAGATCGTCGTCGGTGACCGATACCGGCTGATGGTAATACGTCAACTGCTGCAGCAATTCGCAGTCAATAATGAACTTTTCGAAGCTCGCGCACAGCCCGCCTTCCAGCCATCCGGCGGCGTGATAGACGATGTTTCCGTGGGCCATCGAAGCCGCCTGCAGCGAGTAAACACTCTCCCAGGTTGCCTGGGCGTCGGGAACGTTCGAGGCATTCGCGTTGGATACGCGCATCGGCAGGTTATACCGGCGCGCCATCTGTCCGGACATCTGGGTGGCACGCATATATTCCGGTGTACCGAACGCCGGGGCGCCGGTTTTCATGTCCACGTTGGAGGTGAACGAGCCGTAAACTACTGGCGTGCCGGGCTGCACCACCTGCAGCAGCGCGATCGCGGCCAGGGCCTCCGCGGTCTGCTGGGCCACCGCGCCTGCAATCGTTATCGGCGCCATCGCCCCTGACAGCGTGAACGGTGTGACGATCACCGGCTGCTTGTGCCGCGCCATGCGCATGGCACCGTCCAGCATCGGCCAATCGTGCTTCAAGGGCGAAGAGGAATTGATGTTGGTAAACATTCGGGGCGTCGCTTTGAACTCCTCCCAGTTCAAGCCTCCCGCGATCCGTACCATCTCCATGGCGTCCTCGATACGCTCCTTGCCGAGCGGATACGGCTGCATGGCCTTGTCGGTCAAGGTCAGCAGATCGAAAATGGCATCGAGATGCCGGATGGAGGCATGAATATCGATCGGCTCGACGGGGTAACCGCAAATCAGATGAATACAGTTGAAACTCTGGGCGAGCTTCAAAAGGTTCTGGAAATCCTGCCGGTTGCCGCCGCGCCGGCCGTTGTCCAGATCGGAGACGTTCGGCGGACTCGCCACTTGACCGAATGCCGCGTGGCCGTCGCCGATGACGACGCGGTGATCCGGATTGCGCGGCGTGATGGTGAACGACGACGGCGCCTTGGCCACCTGCTCCATCACGAATCCCCGATCCATCCGCACGTTATCCGAATCGGGATCCACCGTGCATCCGGCAGCCTTGAGGACCTGCTTGGCCTCCACGTGCAAAAACTCGATGCCGATGTCCTCGAGGATTCGCATCGCGGCATCGTGGATGCGGGCAACCCCCTCGGCGTTCACTGGTTCGGTGGGCGGATCGATATACCGCAGCTGACCCCAGGGCAGCTGTTCCAGGGCGAGTGGAGTGTCACCGGCTTTCCGGCGTTTGTTACGCCGTCTCGATCGGCGCGGGGCAGCGGAGTCTTGTTCGGTCATGCTTGCTCGCTTTGGTGTTATTCGTGAAGATCCAGGATGATTTTGCACGCTTTCCCGGCGTTTAACGCCTGAAATCCTTTTTCGTAATCTTCAAACGGCAGCCGGTGGGTAATTACCTCCCCGACATTCAGGCCGCTGTTCAACATGGCAACCGATTTGTGCCAGGTCTCGAACATCTTCCGGCCGTAAATGCCCTTGATGGTGAGACCTTTGAAAATCGCCTCGTTCAAATCAATTCGTAGCGGGTCGGTGTACAGCCCCAATAAGGCGAGATTACCGCCGTGCATCGCTGCGCGAACCTGATCCGCCAGCGCGCTCGGGCTGCCGGACATCTCCAGGCCGACATCGAATCCCTCTTGCATTTCGAGCTCGCGCATCACGTCTTTCAAATCCGTACGATCCGCCCGCACCGCCCGGCCGGCACCCATGCGTGCAGCCAACGCCAACCGTGCATCGTTAATATCCGTCACGACGATATGCCGCGCCCCAACGTGCCGAGCGACCGCCGCCGCCATCACGCCGATCGGCCCGGCGCCCGTAATCAGCACATCCTCGCCGACCAGGTCGAACGACAAGGCCGTGTGCACCGCGTTGCCCAGAGGATCCAGCAAAGCCGCGATATCGTCCGGAATATCGTCGGGGATCGGATATGCGTTCACCGCCGGAATGCATACGTACTCGGCGAACGCGCCGGGGCGGTTGACGCCCACTCCCCGTGTATCCCTGCAAAGATGACCGCGCCCCCCGCGGCAATTGCGGCAAACGCCGCACATGATATGGCCTTCTCCCGAGACGCGTTGACCCGGCACGACGGTTTTTATTGCACTGCCGACCTGCTCCACAACACCGACATATTCGTGTCCGACCACCATTGGCACCGGTATTGCGCTCCGGGCCCACTTATCCCAGTTGTAGATGTGCAGATCGGTGCCGCAGATCGCCGCCTTGTCTACCCGGATCAGCACGTCGTTGGGATCCGGCACCGGCTCATCCACCTGCTCCAGCCACAATCCGGGAACCGCTTCTTTTTTCACCAGCGCCTTCATGGAACGATCCCCGAATCGCGCCCCGCGCGCGCGAACGCGTTGGCGGCCCGCTTCAGTTGCTCTTCGGTATGCGACGCGCTCATCTGGGTGCGAACGCGCGCCCGGCCCTCGGGTACAACCGGGTACGAAAATGCCGTGACGTAGATTCCCTCTTGCATCAGGGCGTCCACGAATCGCCGCGCCCGGCGCGCATCGCCGATCATGATCGGTATGATCGGATGTTCGCCCGGCACGAGCTCGAAGCCGGCCCCGGCGAGCCGCCGGCGAAAATACCTCGCATTGGCGTGCAGACGGTGGCGGAGCGCGTCGTCCTTTTCAACGAGATCCAGTGCCTTCAAGGTGGCGGCGACGATGGGCGGCGCGACGGAATTGGAGAACAGATAAGGCCGCGCCCGCTGGCGAAGCAATTCCACCAGGGGGCCGGGGCCGGCGACAAACCCCCCACTGGCTCCGCCCAGAGCTTTGCCGAAGGTGCTGCTGGTCAACTGGACGCGCCCGGCCACACCGCAATGGGACGGCGTCCCCGAGCCACGCTCGCCGAGCACCCCGGTGGCATGGCTGTCGTCCACCATAACCAGGGCGTCATAGCGCTCGGCCAGTTCGCAGATCGACGCCAGATCCGCGGCGATCCCGTCCATGGAAAACACGCCGTCGGTCACCACCAGCCGGTAACGGGCGTTCCGTGCTTCCTGGAGGCGCGTTTCCAGCTCCCCCATGTCGTTATTGGCGTAGCGAAACCGTTTGGCTTTGCACAGTCGAATACCGTCTATGATCGACGCATGGTTAAGGGCATCGGAAATCACGGCGTCTTCCGGGCCGAGCAGCGCTTCAAACACACCGGCGTTGGCGTCGAAACATGACGAAAACAGAATTGCATCGTCGGTACCCAGAAACTCGCTCACCCGACGCTCCAGTTCCTTATGAAGATCCTGTGTGCCGCAGATAAAACGCACTGACGCCATGCCGAGGCCGTGCGTATCGAGCGCCCGTTTAGCCGCTTCGATCAATTCGGGGCAATCGGCCAGGCCGAGATAATTGTTCGCGCACAGATTGAGTTCGTCGCCGCGCTCGGCGATCCGCACCGTCGAGGACTGCGGTGACAACATGACCTGTTCCTGTTTATACAGGCCCTGTTCGCGGATGGATTCCAGGGTCTTCCCGGCGTTCTGCATAAGCGATCGGGGCATCGTCAATGATTCAGTCGTCGGTCAGAAATGAGAATACTCGGAGGACCGCTTCCCGGGCCGCCCGAAGGGAGCGCGCCTGAGCCACC
Organism: Gammaproteobacteria bacterium; assembly: GCA_018263405.1. Taxonomy (GTDB): domain Bacteria; phylum Pseudomonadota; class Gammaproteobacteria; order Arenicellales; family JAANXG01; genus JAANXG01. The sequence goes on along the minus strand of JAANXG010000063.1, from coordinate 831 downwards.
ATTGGGGCGTTGCGCTTCCTGGTAAAGGACTGGGCATTCACTGCGGACCGCGCCTTCCACTGGCGCCTCAGGCACGCTCTGAATGTTGCAATATCAATGACGGGGTACACTAGCGGCCAATGGCTCTCCGACTCGCTGAATACGACAATATCATCCTGAAGGAGTTAGGCGACCGCCCGGGCGGGCTCGATGAGAACGTGTATCCCGGTCAGGTCAATGGGCAGCCGCGCCCGCAACTCCTGAGACATTCTCAGGGTGACGCGTTCCCCGTAGCGTCCAAGCGAAGCGATAAGCCGGTGCAGGGAGTCGGTCTGACCCTCGGCAAGGTGCTCGATACACAGCGTCAGGTGGGCCCCGGGCAGCCGCAGCAGGCGCTCGAGACGACGCCGGCCGCGGCGGAAAAAGCGCCGCTCGAGCGCACCGCGCAGAGTCAGCACCAGCCGGGGGCCTTCGTCGGTTGCGCCGAGGTGCGCGGTCAGCGCGCCGCGCGCAAAGGCGCCCCCAAAGCGCGTCCGCAGGTCGGCGATGGCTCGGCGGGCGGCCTCCCGGGCGAGCTCGGGCTCAACATCGAAGTGGCGACAGACGTAGTCGCGCATGCTCAATCCACGCACCCAGTCCGTTATCACCAGCGGCCAAAGACGCGGGGGCCGGCACAGCGTCCAGACGAAGCGGCTCCAGCGCGCCGGGCCGCCCGGGCCGATGCCGCGGTATAACAACCGGCCCAGCAGGCGCAGCCCGTAACCGAGGGTGTAGCCGGCGACCGGGCTATTCGGTCTGCGCAGCCGGCGCGTTTTGTTGCGTATGCGCGCCGCGATCCCGCGATCGGAGAAC
>JAANXG010000062.1 GCA_018263405.1 Gammaproteobacteria bacterium | reverse complement strand
ATCCCCTAAGTCCGACAGGCTCCTAGCAGGGCTACTATGAGGATTTTGCGATTGAGGATCGTTCAAAGATGGCCCGAAGACGGGATGTGAAAATGGGAAGTTATTTTTGCGCGAGCCCTTACGCAGATTTTCGGCATCGCTCTGACCGCCACCGGTGTCGCCATCATCAATCGGATCTCCGCTGAGCGATGATTGACTTTTTGCAGAGAGTCGCTATCCGGATCGGAGTGTTGCGCCGTGTCGCCATCGTTGTGGGCGCGATGTGTCTGGCGGCGCTGGGTTTTATCGTTTTCGGTTCGTCGGCTTCCGGCGCCGGCAATAAATACCTGGTGCCGGCAATGGTGGGGTTTATTTGGTGTTTAAGTGCCTACGGTTTCATCGATACGTTTCGATCGGTACCGCGGAAAGCGGACCGGACGTACGGATTGTTTGGCCGGTTCAAACAAAATATTCTCCGGGCGTGGTTCTGGCTGCTGGCCGGTGCGTTCGCCGCCTCTACCCTCGCCGCGTTGTTTTTAACTTTCAAGCTGGGATCGGTCTGGCTCGGCAAGTATTACGGTTGAATGCTCCCGCTCACATTCTCGCACGAGAGGGTAAGAACTTACGAATTGCGAGATTGCTTTAAACCGGCGGCTGTTTCTACAGCCGTGTTTGCAATTCCCGCAAGCGCGTGTCAGGGTTTGTTCTTCCATAGAGTATTGAGCGTATCCGTGGTGTCGGTATGAAGTTATCAGAATTCGGTTCCAAGTTGTCGGGACACGCGGGCATCGTAAGTCTGATGGATGATCTGGGAGCGTCGATGTCGTCCGGACGTTCTTTTCGCATGCTCGGCGGCGGTAACCCGGCTCGTATACCCGAGGTCGAGGCGCGCTTCCGAAAGTCCATGCGGGACATTCTGGACGACGGCGATCGGTTTGAAAAAACGATCGGTACCTACGATGGACCGCAGGGCAACGCCAGGTTCATCGAGGCGCTGGCTGACCTATTCCAGAGTGAGTTTGGCTGGAATACGGGCCCGGAAAACATCTACATTACCAACGGCAGCCAGTCCGGATTTTTTGCCTTGTTCAACATGTTCGCCGGCAAACGAAGCGACGGGCGACAGGGTAAAATCCTGCTGCCTATCACGCCGGAGTACATCGGTTACTCGGATACGGGTGTCCAAGATCCTATTTTCGATTCTCATCAGCCCACGATCGATACTCTGGATGACCTGTATTTCAAGTACCGGGTTAATTTCGATAATATTTCCGTGGACGAATCCATCGGTGCGATTTGTGTCTCCCGGCCCACCAATCCCACCGGCAATGTTTTAACGGATGAGGAAGTCGAAACACTGTCAGTGCTGGCTTCCAAAAACCATATTCCCCTGATTGTCGACGACGCCTATGGAGCGCCGTTCCCGAACATTATCTTTTCCTCGGCGACGCCGATATGGAATGACAACACGATACTGTGCTTGAGCCTGTCGAAGCTCGGGTTGCCGGGTGTACGCACCGGCATTGTCGTGGCGCGCCGCGACATTATCCGCGCATTGTCGAACGTGGCGGCCGTCATGAATCTAGCGCCGGGCAGCTTCGGCCCGGATCTGGCTCTCGATCTTGTAAAAAGCCGGGAAATCATTTCGTTGAGCAACGAGGTGATTCGGCCTTATTATCAGGGGCGGGTTCAGCAGGCGATTCAATGGATACGTGACGCCATGGCGGGGTATCCGTTGTATGTGCACAAACCCGAAGGTGCCATTTTCCTCTGGCTATGGTTTCCGGGTCTACCCATCGCCAGCCAGGACTTGTATGAGCGGCTCAAGGCGCGCGGTGTCCTGGTGATCGCCGGCCGGCACTTTTTCCCGGGTATGGACGCCGTTTGGCGGCATCGCCATGAATGCATTCGTGTAACGTATTCGCAGAACCCGGAAGACGTGGAGGCAGGACTCGGGATCATCGCCGAGGAAGTAATCCGCGCTTATGATGAACGGCAGCAGACCGCCTGATTACCGGTAAATCCAATGCCCTGGTACGTGTACATGCTCCGGTGTGCCGATGGGAGTTTGTACACCGGTGTTGCGACGGATATAAAAAGGCGCGTCCAGGAACACAACGCCGGTGAGGGCGCCAAATATACTCGCGGCCGCACGCCGGTCGCGCTCGTTTACGCGGAACGATGCGTCGATCGGAGCCGGGCGGTAAAGCGAGAATGTGTTATCAAACGTATGAACCGCTTACACAAGCTGAGGCTGCTTGAAACATACAGATTATGACCTTGCACTCACTGGGTATTGTCGAAGCTGTCGATACGCTGCGAATCGGGCGGACAACTTCGGAGTCCCTGGGGAACGACTGCCTGGATCGAATCCACGACCTCGAGCCGGCTGTTCAGGCCTGGGCGTACTTGGATGAAGCATACGTGGTGGAGCAGGCCCGCCTGTGCGATCGGGTAGCGGTAAGGGATGAGGCGGTTAATGAGTTGCACGGCATCCCCATCGGCATCAAGGACATCGTCGATACCGCCGGGATGCCGACCGAATTCGGTTGCGGGGTATTCTCCGGCCGTATACCGGCGGCGGACGCTTGGTTGATCGAACGTCTAAAGGCCGCCGGTGCGGTAATCATGGGCAAGACCGTGACCGCGGAGATGGCAACCTTTGCGCCCGGTCCCACGGCCAACCCGCGTAATACAGCGCACACGCCCGGCGGTTCCTCGAGTGGCAGCGCGGCGGCGGTAGCGGCGTTGATGGTGCCCGGAGCGGTTGGGTCGCAAACCAACGGTTCGATGATCCGGCCGGCTTCTTTTTGTGGGGTGTACGGTTTTAAGCCGACCTACGGTCTCATTCCGAGGCACGGTGTATTGAAGCAGTCACCGTTTTTGGACCAGATGGGTGTGTTCGCCCGCTCGCTGCCGGATGTGGCATTGCTCGCCGAAACGCTCATCGGCAGCCATCCCGACGACCCCGTTGCCGGTATTCTGAAGACCCGGCCACCGTTGCGGCGTGTGTGCAACGAGGAGTCACTGCCGCGGATTACATTCGGCTTTGCGCGCACGGCGGCCTGGGAACAGGTGGAATACGATACGCGGCACGGATTGGAATCGCTTGTCGATGCGCTGGGCGAGCAGGCTTTTGACGTCGTGCTGCCCGATATGTTCGATAACGTGTGGTATTGGCATAAGCTTATCAACGAGGCGGACATCGCTGCCCACTACGGGCCGTACTTTATCAACGACATGACCTGCATCAGCGAATCGCTGCGGGGGCAGATTGAACGGGGGCGGGAGGTTCGTGCTGCCGACTATATCCACGCCATGGCGAAACGCGAGGCATTGAATTCACACCTGGATCGAATTTTTGAAAAGTGCGATGCTCTGATTACCCCGGCGGCGGCAGGGGAGGCCCCGGAGGGCCTCGAGGCTACGGGCAGTCCCGCGTTTTGTACCACCTGGACGCTGGCCGGCGCGCCGGCGCTGAGCATACCGCTGCTTGAAGGCGGTAGCGGTCTTCCGATAGGTGTGCAACTCGTGGGACGCCGATACGACGACGCAAGACTGCTGCGGGCCGCGCGGTGGTTGGAGCGGGCCGTTCGCGCGTAACGATTCCCTGCCCCCACATCATCGCCGGCGTTGAATGGGCTTTTTTTAAAAGCTTGCGAGTCTGCCTGTGATGCGACACTGCAGGAGCGGATTTATTGTGATGCCGCCGCCGACCGCCAAAACCGGTGCACCGTAGAAAGGAATTATGATTTCAAAAACAGAACAACCTGCTAAATTATCGTCACATGTTTCGGCACATCGCTTTTGGCTCGATTCTCGTTGCCGGCTTTGGCGTTCCGGTTTGGGCCGATTTCGATGAAGGAGTCGCCGCATATGGTCGCGGCGACTACGAAACAGCCGTCCGGGAGTTTCGAGCCGCTACCAGGCAAGGGATCGCCGAAGCTCAGCACAACCTGGGTTTGATGTACCAGGAGGGTCGGGGTGTCCCGCAAGACTATACCGAGGCTGTGAAGTGGTATCGTCTGGCCGCGGAGCAAGGATATGCTTATGCGCAGTCCAACCTCGGTTTGATGTATGCGAAGGGTCAAGGTGTTCCCCGGGACTACAAGGAAGCCGGGCGGTGGTGGCACAATGCCGCTACGCAAGGTGTCGCCGCCGCGCAGTTCAATCTTGGTCAAATGTACCGCGAGGCCCATGGAGTCGAGCAAAATTACGCCGAGGCATTGGGATGGTATCGTTTAGCCGCCGAACAGGGAGATGTCGATTCGCGTTACAGGGTGGGCAAGGCTTATGCGTTCGGCCAAGGCACCCCAAGAGATTATACCGAGGCGCTTAAGTGGTGGCGGTTGGCTGCCGAGCAGGGACACGTCACTTCGCAGCATAACCTGGGTAACTTGTACTACAAGGGTCAGGGAGTTGCGCGGGATTATGCCGAGGCTGCGAAGTGGTATCGTTCAGCCGCGGAACGGGGTCTTGTTACGTCACAATTTCTGCTCGGTTCCATGTACTACGCCGGTCAAGGCGTTCAGCGGGATTATGCCGAGGCGGAAACGTGGTTACGTTTAGCCGCGGAACGGGGCAACGCGAGCGGACAGGCAGTCCTTGGAGGTATGTACCACGAGGGGCGGGGAGTTTCCCGGGATTACGTTAAAGCTTATATGTGGTTGAGCCTGGCGGCCTCGCGCAATCCATTGGGAAGGGTCAGGGATCTGGCTTTGGCCAGGCTGGATAAGGTGAGTGCTGAAATGACACCCGGGCAAATAGTGCGGGCCCGGAAACTGACTCGCGCGTGGGAGCCGAAAGTCTCGAGGTAGCGCGGACTATCGCTATTTTGGCAATCGTCTCGGAAACCTTGGATTCAACCGCAATGATTGCCGGATTACAGCTCGATACGGGGTGAAAATCCTAAAAATTCACCCGGATAACGGCGCTTTTTGTAATTTCTCAAAAAGTCCGTGCAATGTCGGCGATCATGTGGGGGTAGGGTTGTCTTTCAGGGACGCTGTAAGAAGTGGCATAGGGAAGTGCCGTTTACGGAGCTAAGGATGCA
>JAANXG010000061.1 GCA_018263405.1 Gammaproteobacteria bacterium | reverse complement strand
TACGATCCCCTAAGTCCGACAGGCTCCTAGCAGGGCTACTATGAGGATTTTGCGATTGAGGATCGTTCAAAGGTGGCCCGAAGACGGGATGTGAAAATGGGAAGTTATTTTTGCGCGAGCCCTTAGTTTTCCCCGCCCCTCGGAACGTGAAAATCCGGGGTGGGCACGAGAAGACGGTGGCCCGGTCTGCAGTTTTGCTTGAATAGATCTCGTGGCTGAGTTAGAATCGCCGCGCTATTGCGGGGTGGAGCAGTCTGGCAGCTCGTCGGGCTCATAACCCGAAGGTCGTAGGTTCAAATCCTACCCCCGCTACCAAATTTCGAATGGAAACATTTGGGCCCCGCTTAGTGCGGGGTTTTCTGTTTAGGGGACGCTTTGAATTGCCAAGGGGTTCCTTTTTTGTAGTAGCCGGTGTACGCCGGGAGGCAGCGGTGACAACGACAGTCTTGCAGGAACTTTTGGCGCCGGGCGCGGAAGCGCTCGGATTTGAAGTGCTTGCGGTTGAATTGTCCGGCACGCCGGGCCGAAGTGTCGTGCGCGTGTACATCGATGGCGCTAATGGCGTAACAGTGGACGACTGCGCCAGGGCGAGCCATCAATTTAGCGCAATTTTGGATGTCGAGGATCCGATACCCGGTAAGTACGCCCTGGAGGTGTCGTCGCCCGGGTTGGATCGTCCGTTGAGTAAGGCAAAGCATTTTCGGGCGGCTGTGGGACAGGAAATACGCCTGAAAACCGACGTTGCCGTAAACGGAAGAAGGCGTTTCCGCGGACGTCTAGATGACGCCGGTGTGGAGTGCTTAGAATTGATCGTCGACGGTGAGACATACCGTATTCCGCTTTCCAGGGTGGTTAAGGCCCGGGTAGTACCGGAGTAAGGCAAGTTCGGTGAGAAAGACAGGTAAATAGTCTATGGCAAACGAAATATTGTTGATGGCCGACGTACTTTCCCGTGAAAAGAGCGTGGCGAAAGATGTGATTTTCGAGGCAATCGAAGCCGCCTTGGCCACCGCCACACGCAAGCGCCATAGAGAAGATATTGACGCGCGTGTATCGATTCATCGTGACACCGGAGTTTATGACACGTTCCGGCGTTGGGAGGTAATTCCCGACGACGAGGAACTGGAGTTTCCAAGCCGGCAGATTCGGTTGCCGCAGGCCCGTCTCGATCACCCGGAAATTGAACCCGGTGACTTTGTGGAGGAACCCCTCGATCCGGTGGATTTCGGACGTATTGCAGCGCAGGCTGCCAAGCAGGTGATTATGCAAAAAGTTCGCGAGGCGGAGCGCGAACGCATCGTGGCCGACTACACGCCTCGGCAAGGAGAAATGATTTCAGGTGTCGTGAAGCGAATGGAACGGGGCGATGCGGTTGTCGACCTGGGCGGCGCCGAGGCCACTCTACCGAAATCGGCCATGATTCCGCGGGAAGGTTTGCGTGCCGGCGATCGTATCCGGACGATTCTTAAGAGCGTTCGCGCCGCGCCGCGGGGACCACAATTGTTCCTGGATCGGACAACCCCGGATCTGTTGATATATTTGTTCGAACTCGAGGTGCCGGAGGCCGGGGAAAACATAATCGAAATCTTGAACGCCGCCCGCGATCCGGGGCTGCGTGCGAAAATTGCGGTGAAGTCGAATGATCCTAGGATCGACCCGGTTGGTGCATGTGTGGGAATCAGAGGCTCGCGCGTACAGAGCGTATCCAACGAAATCGCCGGAGAGCGGGTCGACATTATCAAATGGTCCGAGGATCCGGCTCAATTCGCGATTAATGCGCTGGCACCGGCGGAAGTGGAATCCATTGTAGTGGATGAAGACCTCAAATCCCTCGACGTCGTGGTGGATGAACAGCAGCTATCCCAAGCCATCGGTCGTGGCGGCCAAAACGTGCGGCTGGCGTCCGGACTAACCGGCTGGGAGATCAATATCCTGACGGATCAGGAAGCGGTAGAGAAAGCCAATAAAGAGTCCGCCGAGTACTGTGACATGTGGATGGACAAGCTCGATGTTGACGAAGACGTGGCGGGAATATTGGTTCAGGAAGGTTTCACGACTCTGGCCGAAGTGGCGTACGTGCCCAGGCAAGAGTTACTGGAGATCGAAGAATTCGACGAAAAGCTGGTCGATGAACTCAGGAGCCGGGCCGAGAATGCGCTGTTAACCTTGGCGATTGCCGAGGAGGAGGCATTGAAACTGGCCGAACCCAGCGATGACTTGTTGAACCTGGATGGCATGGATGAATTGACTGCCAGAAAACTGGCAAGCCGGAGCATTAAGACGCAGGAGGATCTAGCGGATTGCTCGGTGGACGAATTGCTCGATGTCTCCGAAATGGAGAAAGAAAGAGCAGAATCGCTCATCATGACTGCGCGTGCGCCGTGGTTCGAGGAAGCCGAACAAAATAACGCGTAACCGCTATAGAACACGGGGGCGATCATGTCGCAGATCACAGTCAAGAGCTTCGCTAACCAGATCAATGTCGGTATCGACAGGCTGCTCAAGCAGCTCGAGGACGCCGGTGTTGCGAAGCAAGAGGAAGACTTTCTGACGGAAGAGGAAAAGAAAACCCTTCTCTCCCACCTCCGCTCCAGCGAGCGCGGGAAGGAGCCTCGTAGCCGGATTACGCTGAAGCGCAAACAGGCCGGCGAGATTAAGCAAACATCCCGGACCGGCACCACCCGGAGGATCTCCGTGGAAGTAAAAAGGAAGCGGACTTTTGTCAAGCGGGAAGTCCTTGAGGAACAGGAGCGTCAGAAGCAGGAAGAACTCGCCCGCCAGGTGGAAGAAGAGCGCAAAACCCGCGAAGCGGCTGAACAGGAGGCGAAGGCTCGGGTTGAAGCGGAGCAGGCGGAGAAAGAACGCCTCGAACGCGAGCGCTTGGAGCAAGAAGAAGTTGAGCGCCGGAAAGCCGAAATTGAAGAACGCCAAGCCGAGAAGCAAGTCGATAAGGAAAAATACGAGGCCGCAAAAGAAGTCCCCGAGACGTCAACAAAAGAAAAGAAATCCACCAAATCGGATAAAGACAAGAAACCGGCGAAAGGCGATCGAGAAGCCGCGGTAAAACCGAAGAAGAAGGGCAAAGGCGAAAAAGCCAAGCGCGATGAACTGCACGTGGCGAAAGGCCACAAAGGGCGGCGGAAACGGGAACCAGTACGGCCCAGAAAGATACAGGCGACTGCGCAGCATGGTTTCGCGAAACCCACGGCCCCCGTTATTCGCGAGGTAACGGTTCCGGAAACTATTTCGGTCGGTGATCTGGCACAGGCAATGTCGGTGAAGGCCGGTGAGCTGATTCGAGTGTTGATGAACATGGGTGTCATGGTCACGATCAATCAGGTGTTGGATCAGGAGACCGGGATTCTGGTGGTCGAGGAGATGGGCCACAAAGCCGTGTCGGCGGCGGGAGACGATCCGGAAGTAGCGTTGCTGCGGGAGCAGGGAGAAGTCGATTCCACTGAAACCGAAGCCCGTCATCCTGTTGTGACCGTCATGGGACACGTTGACCACGGCAAGACCTCGTTACTGGATTATATCCGCAAGACCAAGGTGGCCGCGGGAGAAGCTGGGGGTATTACGCAGCACATCGGTGCTTATCGGGTCGATACGGACAACGGCATGGTCACTTTCCTCGATACGCCGGGCCATGCGGCATTCACCGCAATGCGCGCCCGGGGCGCGCAAGCCACCGATCTTGTCATTCTGGTGGTGGCCGCGGATGACGGTGTGAAACCCCAGACCATCGAAGCGATCCATCATGCCAAGAACGCCGGTGTTCCCTTGGTTGTTGCTATCAACAAAATCGACAAGGAAGAGGCCGATCCCGACCGCGTCAAACAAGAGTTAGGTAATTACGAAGTCATTCCCGAAGAATGGGGTGGTGACACCCTGATTATCCCGGTATCCGCGACCACTGGTGAAGGCGTCGAGAAACTGCTGGAAAACGTCGCGTTGCAGTCCGAGTTGATGGAATTGAAGGCGCGGGCGAATGGCCCGTCGACAGGGATCGTTGTGGAGGCGCGGCTGGACAGGGGCCGCGGTCCCGTGGCTACTATCTTGGTACAGCAAGGCGTCCTGAAGCAAGGCGATGTCATATTGGCAGGCCGGGAAACCGGGCGCGTTCGAGTGATGAATAACGACGCGGGAAAAAGCATTAATCGGGCCGGCCCGTCCACTCCGGTGGAAATCCAGGGTTTGTCCGGCGTGCCGGTGGCCGGGGATGAGGTGCTTGTGGTTCAGGACGAGCGAAAGGCAAAGGACATCGCGGAATATCGCCAAAGCAAGCACAAGGAAGTCAAACTGGCACGACAACAGGCATCCAATCTGGAAAATATGTTCCAGAGAATGGACGAAAGCGAGCAGAAAAGGCTCAACCTTCTGGTGAAAGCCGATGTGCAGGGTTCCGTGGAGGCGCTTTCCGAGGCACTTGAGAAATTATCCGCGGATGAAGTGACCGTCAAGGTCGTACACGGCATGGTGGGTGGTATAAACGAGTCGGATGTCAACCTGGCCATTGCTTCCAACGCCATCATTATTGGGTTCAACGTTCGTGCGGATGCCGCCGCACGCCGGCTAATGGAGGCGGAGAACGTTGACGTTAATTATTACAATGTTATATACGATGTTGTGGACGAAATTAAATCGGCCATTACCGGCATGCTGGCACCTCGGATCAAGGAGGAAGTCATAGGGCAAGTCGAGGTCCGCGATGTATTTCGTGCACCGAGAATAGGCGCGATTGCCGGTTGTTACGTAACGGAAGGAACAGTACAGCGCAACCAGAAAGTACGAGTATTGCGGGACAATGTCGTTGTATTCGATGGGGCAGTGGATTCACTTCGTCGCTTTAAGGACGACGTGAGCGAAGTCAAGGCGGGTTACGAGTGCGGTATCGGCGTAAAAAATTGCAACGATATCAAAGTTGGCGATCAGTTGGAAATTTACAAGCAGGTTGAGGTTAAACCGGAGCTTTGACGGCGCCGCGACCTGACGTAAGATGTTTCCATACCATACGTTTAAGGGCACCTCTATTAATTGTGGGCGGCCCTGTCCGGATCTCGCGGACTTCATTCGAAAGGGGTTAAAGGGATGCCCAAGGAATTCAGCCGAACCGAGCGGGTTTCGGAACTCATCCGCCGGGAACTCGCTAATTCGATCGCCCGGGAAATGGACGATCCCCGGGTACGTTTTGTATCGGTAACGGCGGTGGATGTGAGCAAGGACTTGCGAAATGCCAAAGTCTATGTCACGCAGATTAGTACAGACTCTGGCCCAACAATCGATATCCGCGCTCTGCAGAAGGCCGCCGGTTTCCTGCGTAAACAACTGGCTTCCACCTTGACATTAAAGACGATCCCATCTTTGACATTCGTCTACGACGACAGTATCAAACGAGGAGTCGACTTGAGCCGATTGATCGAGCAGGCCGTGGCGAAAAACGGCGACCCGGATCGTTGAAGTCCATGGCCGGCAGGCATAAGAGACACCGCGGACGCAAGATTGACGGTATTTTGTTGCTGGATAAACCCGTGGGGTTGACGTCGAACGCGGCGCTTCAGGAAGTCAAGCGGGCCTATGGCGCTGCCAAGGCCGGACACACCGGCAGCCTGGACCCGATTGCCACGGGCTTGTTGCCGATATGTTTTGGCGAGGCAACCAAATTGTCGGGATTTTTTTTAAGTGCCGACAAACGATACCATGCGGTGTTGCAGCTCGGTGTGGCGACGGACACCGGGGACAGAGAGGGCGCCGTCGTACAGCGATCCCACGTCGACCTCGGCGATGAGGAAATTGACCGTGTCATGGATATGTTTCGCGGGGATATAGAACAGATTCCACCCATGTACAGCGCCCTTAAAAAGGATGGCAGACCCTTGTACGAGCTTGCCAGGCAAGGCGTCGAGGTGGAGCGACAGGCTCGTCCCGTGACCGTGTATTCTCTTGCCTGGCAAAGCTTGGACGGAAACCGGCTTGTCGCAGACCTGCACTGCTCCAGCGGGTTCTACGTTCGAAGCCTGGCCCATGATATCGGTGCCGCGCTGGGGTGCGGTGCGCATGTGGATTCGTTGAGCCGTACCGCCGTGGGCCAATTCGAACTTGAAGCTGCCGTGTCGTTATCCTGTATCAAGACGCTTCAGGAGGATCACGCAAAACTGGGTGAGCTCCTGATACCCGGTGACCGGGGTCTGGATCATCTGCCGGGCATCACGTTATCGCCGGATGCTGCCTACTATCTGGTAAGGGGGCAGGCGGTTCGCGCGGCCGCATTGCCGCAAAGCGGTCTGGTGCGGCTGTACGCCGACGAAGCGGGGTTCCTGGGTGTGGGCAAGGTACTGGGCGACGGCAGGGTGGCGCCGAAACGCTTGTTTCAAAGCGCCCAATAACACGCACTGTAATTTCTCAAAAAAAAGTCCGTGCAATGTCGGCGATCATGTGGGGGTAGGGTTGTCTTTCAGGGACGCTGTGAGAAGTGGCATAGGGAAGTGCCGTTTACGGAGCTAAGTACCCTTGGGCATAAATACACACACGTTCAGAGCGTCTCCAAAGTGCCAATGCAAGGCGCGCTTCGCAGGGAATGGCGAGCCCTTTTCAAGAAGCGCAACGCCGCAGTGGCGCTTTGGAGGCGCT
>JAANXG010000060.1 GCA_018263405.1 Gammaproteobacteria bacterium | reverse complement strand
TACAGGGAGGTATTGCATCCTTAGCTCCGTAAACGGCACTTCCCTATGCCACTTCTTACAGCGTCCCTGAAAGACAACCCTACCCCCACATGATCGCCGACATTGCACGGACTTTTTGAGAAATTACTATTCTAAACCATGATGCTGCAGTGCAACAACAACGCGATCGCCGGCTTCGAGAACGGCGCGCACCAGGCCCAGGTCAGCGTCAACGGCATCGACGAGCGGGCCGGATCAGCTCGTCGAGACACACTGCCCTCCGCTTTCTTAACTTGTTGGCCGCCCAAGGCCGCTCCGCTGCCGGAATATGCGCAGGAGCGACCACATGCTGTTTCTGGACGGGGTGTACGTCATCGACGGCTTTGCTGATCTGAAGCGCGCATTTGATGCAACCAATCCCCCTGGGCGCGAAGAACTTAGCTCATGCGACGGGGATTGTCTTGAGGTGTTCTTCGATCGCATTGATGACATTGGTATGGAGCGGAAGGTTTTCCTTCTCTGCCTGCCAGCGCTCATGAAATAAGGCAATAGTTTCACGAGCAGTATTGAGAACCAGTTTTTCAGGAAGCATAGCTTTAGCAGCAAGATGGGACAGCTCGTCTTCCGAGAAGGCAGCAAATTCTTTTGAGCGGCTCACGCTGAGCGCAGCCTTGTCATCATGTATGTACGCAATCGTGGAAACAAAATCATAGGCTGGCGCGAGCGCGGCATGATGCCGGTCGGGATAGATTATGGACCAGTTCTTAAGGTGCATGTCGGCATTGCCAATCAGCATGTTAAAAGTTAAGCGCTGGATGAATTCGGCGATATCGACTTCGCTGCTTTCTGCCGCGATAACCCGGGCTAGACTGCGCATACTGGCCTTGCCGTATTTGTCATCGGGATAGACGCCGAAGATTTGGGCAAAATCTTCGGCGTGAACGGCCGTGCCGTCCGTGGGCAGTCGGTCGAAGCGCTTAATCGCGTAGGCTTGCTGTCCTTTCAGGATGTCGAGACCGGAAGGCAGATTCTTGATGTCATGGAGATCAATTAGGCGGATCGCCGGTACGTCCATACCGATAAGACGCGCCAATGTCATCATCGAATACTCGTTCTCGGGTACGCCCGCATAAGTCGTAGAAGGTAGCTTGACTATCCAGGAACCGCCGATGCCCTCTGCGGGAATGGTCAGGCCACGCTTGTGCTCTTCGAGAGCGGAGAATTTGAGCTGAACACCGGCCAGTGAAAACCGCAACGGCCCTTCGCCATGACCATGGTCTAGGTGATGATCATCATCGGCCGTGGGCGGCCATGATTCACCGTCGGCGGACTTGATCGTGATTGCCCCGGACAAGTCCATACCGAGCGCCCAGGTCAGGAAGAATTCCCGGTCCGGATGGACCCCGGCGCGCTCAGCCAGATAGGTGCGCATTCGCCCTTCGGGTAACAGGTTCGAAAAGAAGGGCATTAATTTCATTTTGTACGGCCGGAAGGAGGTAATCAGCTCGCCGTATGGGTCCTTGAATCCCAGGCCAAGCACAGACCGGTTTTCATCGTTGATGTGGTCCTCGTTAAAGGCAAAGATCGCCCGCTCGCCACCGACGTGTGTGAGCGTACCGATGGGTTCGTCATGAAGAAGGACTTCGAGGACGGAAACATCAGCCATTATCGTCCTCCTCGTCGAGGCTATAGGCGGGCCGCATCGGTTTTACCTCTTCGATATCGATAGACGAATGTGCGAGGTTGCTGCGCCAGTTTTCAAACTGCGCAAGAGTGTCGCGAAGTTTGTTCAGGTTCTCTGTATTTTTCTTAAATTGCTGAACGACCTTACTTGCGTTTTGAATGGTCTTGGGGTCGGGTAAAGCGCTCTGAAAGCGCTGAAAATCACGGGCGTAACGCTGAAGTTGCGCTAGTTCTTCGATACCGGGCTTGAGCTTAGTAACCCTGTCAATAGTTTCCTGGAAATGCGTGAGTTCTTTGCGCGCCCGGCGCATTTCGTCGCTGAGCCCGGCAGAAGGCCGTTTGCTGCTCTTGATGATAGATTGGACGGCAGGCACCGCCTTGCGGGGCACGAGGGTCAATTCCAGATCGAGGACGCGGGCGAGTGCAACCAGGCTGGAGAGCCGGAGGTCAACCGCGCCGTTCTCGAATTTCGAGATCTGGGCCTGGAGCACGCCGGCTCTTTTCCCAAGCTCGCGCTGACTAAGCCCCTTGCTTTCCCGCGCGGCCTTGAGCGTCTTAGCGATATATTCGAACTCGTAGTGCATTTCTGATATGGAAAACTATGTCAAACCAAACAAATGATATACTATAATATATCATAGGATTGCTGTTATATCAAGAAGTGATACATTATTGTATATTAATATTGTCGAATGATATAGTTTAATATATGTCAATTGGCGCTAACCGCGCTAATTTTAGTCTAAAGCGGGCAACGGATCTTGCTGTCGGTCCAGTGAAAGAACGGATTCACCTGGACATGATCCCTGGCCTTGGGACAGGAGCTTCAGTCTAAATATGGGTGCGCATGCGCAAGGGACGAAGCAGCGCCACGGCGACAATGACAATGTTTTCTGACATAGTGACTCTATCTCCCGCCACACCGTCGGTGGCGTGACTTTTACATTCAACAGATTACACGTGTTCTAAACTACGATGCTGCAGTGCAACGACAACTCGGTCGCGATCCGTGACCGCGGACGCCCGCGGACGCCTGCGACGTGACGAATTCGCGGTGGACCGACGAATGGATGCGGGCGTGGCAGTCCTTCCCGGGCACCGGGGACGCCAATCCCTGGACCGCAGCGCTCGATCATTTTACAAAAAGCAACCCAAACGCGTATCAGCAACCGTTTGTCGAAGAGCTGAACCGGATCACCGAACAAAGCCGCGCGTTTTTTGACTTGGGCCAACAAATCGTCGGCAATGAAGACGACGGTTGGCAGCAGGCGGTACTCAAGTACCTCGACGACCTGTCCGAGCAGCTCCGGGACCCGCGGTCGGCGGCTGCGGTTTTCGCCGGGGCATCACCGCTGGATTACTGGCGACAGTTCGCCGACCAGTGGGCGCCGGCATCCCGGGAACCGCATTCTTTTCACGGCCAGATCGAGCAACTGCTGCGGATGCCCGGCCTGGGATACACGCGCGAACGCCAGGAATTCGTCCAGGAGTTGTCCCGCCGATGGCTGGATTATGAAAAAGCCTACGGCGAGTATGCGGCATATTGCGTGGAAACCGCCAGACGGACCGCGGAAAAGCTGCGCGAACGCCTCCGGGAGGAGTTTACGGACGAAGAGGGACCGGATTCGATCCGTGCTGTTTACGATGCCTGGGTGGCTTGCAGTGAAGAGGTTTACGCCGAGCGAACACGAACCGAGGAATACATCAAACTGCACGGGCGGCTGGTGAACGCTCTGATGGCGTACCGGCAGCAGGCGGTGGAAATCATGGATCAATGGGCCGAGGTCGCGAATCTGCCCACGCGTACCGAGGTCGACGCGCTGCACCGCAAGTTGAAAGACACGCGTGAGGCGGTGCGCGATCTCCAGGCGCGGGAGGGCACGAGGCGGAAAACGCAGCGGAAAAAAGCACCGAGCGGGACGAAGACACGAGGGAAGACGAAAAAGAAAGTGCAGGCAAAGACGAAAAAGAAAGTGCGGGCAAAGACGAAAAAGAAAGTGCGGGCAAAGACGATGAAGACGAAACGGACAAAAAAGCAATGAGCGATTCGTCGTTGAAATCCGCGGCCATCAACGAAGAGCTGAGTGAATTCGCCCGCAAGCTGGGGGCGGGATTCGAGACGCTGAAAAAACTCGATGGACTGGATTCGGGCGTTACCCCGCGCGACGCGATTTACGAGGAAGACAAGCTGAAGTTGTTCCACTACAAGTCGCCCTCCGGCAAACACCCCATCCAGCCCGTTCCGCTCCTTATCGTATATGCCCTGGTGAACCGGCCCTATATGACCGACCTGCAACCGGACCGGTCCCTGATCCGGTCGCTGTTGGACAAGGGCTTGGACGTATACCTGATCGACTGGGGCTATCCCGACCGTTCGGACCGCTGTTTAACCATGGACGACTATATCAATGGTTATCTGGACCGTTGTGTCGACATCGTCCGCCGGCGCCATGACCGGGACAACATCAATATTCTTGGTATCTGCCAGGGTGGTTCGTTCAGCGTCTGCTACGCATCGCTGCATCCCGACAAGGTCAAGAACCTGATCACCATGGTGACCCCGGTCGATTTTCAAACGGCCGACAACATGCTCAGCCACTGGACGCGGGACGTCGATGTCGACCTGCTCGTGGATACGCTCGGCAACGTGCCGGGGGAGTTGTTGAATTGGACGTTTTTAGCCCTGAAGCCCTTCCAGTTGATGGGCCGGAAATACGTCGACATGGTGGATGCTCTGGCGGATGAAACCAGCGCCAGGAATTTCATGCGGATGGAGAAGTGGATTTTCGACAGTCCGGACCAGGCCGGAGAAACGTTTCGGGAATTCGTCAAAATATTTTTTCAGGGTAACGGTTTTGTCAATGGCACCGCGCGCGTGGGATCGACGCCGATCGATCTGAATAACCTGACCATGCCGCTTTTGAACGTCTACGCCGGCCAGGACCACCTGGTGCCGCCCGACGCGTCCAGGGCGTTGCGCGATCTGACCGGTACGGGCGACTATACGGAACTGGAGTTCGACGGCGGGCACATCGGTATCTACGTCAGCAGCAAGGCCCGGAAAACCGTGCCACCGACCATCGCCGAGTGGCTGGCCGAGCGCGCTTGACGCAGCGTCAAGCCCCGTTCGGGGCCGCGGCATATATAATGTACTTGGGTCGAGGTTTACCGGAGGTCGATCATGGCGGGCGATGAGCACACATTCGAGCAGTGGCACCGGCTCGCGGAAAAAGAACGGCGCGGCAAACCGGTGGACGAGCTCGTCTGGCGCACCCCCGAAGGCATCGACGTCAAGCCGCTGTACACGGCCGATGATCTCGCCGACATGGAGCATTTGAGTACCCTTCCCGGTATTCCACCTTATGTCCGCGGGCCACGGGCCACGATGTACGCCGGCCGCCCGTGGACGATCCGCCAATATTCGGGTTTTTCCACGGCCGAGGAATCCAACGCATTTTTCCGCAAGAACCTGGAGGCGGGGCAGACCGGATTGTCCGTGGCCTTCGATCTCGCCACCCACCGGGGCTACGACTCCGACCACGCCCGGGTGGAGGGCGACGTCGGCAAAGCGGGCGTGGCGATCGATTCGGTCGAGGACATGAAGATCCTGTTCGACGGCATTCCGCTGGACAAGATGTCGGTGTCCATGACCATGAATGGCGCGGTGCTGCCGGTAATGGCCATGTACATCGTGGCCGCCGAAGAGCAGGGCGTGTCCCCCGATCGGTTGTCGGGCACGCTCCAGAACGACATCCTGAAAGAATTCATGGTGCGCAACACTTATATCTATCCGCCGGAACCCTCGATGCGCATTGTCGCCGATATCATCGGCCACACGGCCCGGCACATGCCTAAGTACAACTCGGTTTCCATATCCGGTTACCACATGCAGGAAGCCGGGGCGACTTGTGTGCAGGAACTGGCGTTTACCCTCGCCGACGGCCTCGAGTATGTGCGCGCCGCCATTGACTCAGGCATGGAAGTGGATCGGTTCGCGCCGCGCCTGTCTTTCTTCTTTGCCATCGGCATGAACTTCTTCATGGAAGTTGCCAAGCTGCGCGCCGCCCGGCTGCTGTGGGCGGGGTTGATGGAGAAACACTTTCAGCCGGGCGAACCGCGCTCGAAAATGTTGCGCACGCACTGCCAGACCTCCGGTGTCAGCCTCACCGGCAAGAACCCCCATAACAACATCGTCCGCACCACCCTCGAAGCCCTCGCCGCCGTCCTGGGCGGCACCCAGTCCCTGCACACCAATTCCTTCGACGAGGCCCTGGCGTTGCCGACCGAGTTCTCCGCGCGGATCGCCCGTAATACCCAATTGGTACTGCAGGAAGAAACGGGGATTGCGAATGTGGTGGATCCCCTGGGCGGGGCCTACTACGTCGAATCGTTGACGCACGCGTTGGCCGCGCATGCCCGGGCGCTGATCGACGAGGTGGAAGAGCTCGGGGGCATGACGAAAGCGGTGGAGTCGGGAATGCCAAAACTGCGCATCGAGCAATCCGCTGCCGAAAGGCAGGCGAAAATCGACCGCGGCGAGGAAGTGATCGTCGGGGTCAACAAGTATACCGGTGACGAGCAGGCTGACGTGGAAATCCTCGACATCGATACGGGCGCCGTGCGCGGCAAGCAGATCGAACGATTGGAGCAAGTGCGCCGGCAGCGAGATGAGGAAGCGTGCGGCAAAACACTCGAAGCGCTGACCGCGGCCGCCGGTACATCCGAAAACCTGTTGACCGCGGCGGTGGAGGCCGCTCGCGCGCGGGCGACGGTGGGAGAGATTTCCGAGGCACTGGAAAAACAATGGGGCCGGCACCGGGCCGTCAACCGGTCCGTGAGCGGGGTGTACGGTTCGGCCTATCGGGACGACGAAGCGTTTGACGCCATCAAGGTTCGCGTCAAAGAATTCGCCGATCGGCGAGGCCGCCGTCCGCGCATGCTGGTTGTTAAACTGGGTCAGGACGGCCATGACCGCGGTGCCAAGGTGATCGCGACGGCCTTCGCGGACATCGGGTTCGACGTGGACATCGGACCGTTGTTTCAGACGCCGGATGAAGCGGCGCGGCAAGCGATCGAAAACGACGTCCATGCGGTCGGCGTTTCGAGCCAGGCGGCCGGCCACAAGGCACTGGTGCCGGCCATGTTGAAGCGCCTTCGCGATCAAAATGCCGGGGGTATCGTGGTGGTTTGCGGCGGAGTGATTCCCAGCCAGGATTACAAGCTGCTTAACCAAGCCGGTGTCGCGGCAATATTCGGCCCCGGCACACATATCCCGACGGCCGCCGGCAAAGTGTTGTCATTAATCGAACAACAACGAGACGCAGCCTGAGCCGGACGCGATCGTCCGAGGCGCCGGTGAACCAGGTCGGGACAGGATGAGGCATGCAGGAAATCATCAAACAACTTGAAGAAAAACGCGCCGCCGCGAGAAAGGGCGGCGGCGGCGAGCGCATCGAGGTGCAGCACTCGAAAGGCAAGCTCACCGCGCGGGAACGGCTCGAGTTGCTCCTGGACCGGGGCAGCTTCGAGGAATGGGACATGTTTGTCGAGCATCGCTCTACCGAATTCGGGATGGCGGACCAGACGGTGCCCGGAGATGGGGTGGTTACGGGTTTCGGCACCATCAACGGGCGGCTGGTGTTTGTATTCAGCCAGGACTTCACGGTGTTCGGCGGCTCGCTGTCGGAAGCCCATGCCGAAAAAATCTGCAAGGTGATGGACCAGGCCATGAAGGTCGGCGCGCCGATGATCGGCTTGAACGACTCCGGCGGCGCGCGCATCCAGGAGGGCGTCGCCTCGCTCGGCGGCTACGCGGAGGTATTCCAGCGCAATGTGCTGGCGTCCGGCGTCATCCCGCAGATCTCCTTGATCATGGGGCCCTGCGCCGGCGGCGCCGTGTACTCGCCGGCGATGACGGATTTCATATTCATGGTCCGCGACAGCTCCTATATGTTCGTCACCGGCCCGGAAGTGGTGAAAACCGTCACCCACGAAACCGTCACCGCCGAGGAACTGGGCGGCGCCGCGACGCACTCGACGAAATCCGGCGTGGCCGATCTGGCATTCGAAAACGACGTCAAAGCACTTTTGAGCGTCCGCCGGTTCTTCGACTACCTGCCGGCGAGCAACCGGGAGTCCCCCCCGGTATGGCCCACCGACGATCCCGCCGATCGGGTGGAACCATCCCTCGACACCCTCGTCCCTGACGATCCCAACCAACCCTACGACATGAAGGAACTGATCGTTAAAGCCGCCGATGAGTACGAGTTTTTGGAGATCCAGCCGGACTATGCCAGGAATATCGTTATCGGTTTCGTCCGCATGGAAGGCAGTACCGTGGGGGTGGTGGCCAATCAGCCCATGGTTCTCGCCGGCTGCCTGGATATCGGTTCCTCCGTCAAGGCCGGGCGCTTTGTGCGCTTTTGCGATGCGTTCAATATCCCCATCCTGACGTTCGTCGACGTGCCGGGATTCATGCCGGGCACCTCGCAGGAATTCGGCGGCATCATCAAGCACGGGGCGAAGCTGTTGTATGCGTTTGCCGAAGCCACCGTGCCCAAGGTCACGGTCATCACCCGCAAGGCCTACGGCGGCGCGTACGACGTCATGAGTTCCAAGCATCTGCGCGGCGACGCCAACCTGGCGTGGCCGAGCGCCGAGATCGCGGTGATGGGTCCGAAAGGCGCGGTGGAAATCATTTTCCGCAAGGACCTCGACGACGAGGAGAAGATCGCCCGGCACACCGAGGACTACCGCCGGATGTTTGCCAATCCCTTCATCGCCGGGCGGCGCGGCTATATCGACGACGTGATCATGCCGCACGACACGCGCCCGCGGATCTGCCGTTCTCTGCGCATGCTGCGGGACAAGGATCTCGAGAATCCATGGCGCAAGCACGGCAACCTTCCTCTTTGACTCCGATGTCCGGAGAATACGAAGCGATCCGGGCGTTGCCACCAGGCCTTCGCATGACATGGGCTTATGGAATGCCGCGGCGGCTATCGCTGCCTGGCAATGACAAATGGCATCAACGCCGATCTGCACGGCCGGCGTCACGGGTTCACAATAATGTTTAAAAAAATTCTCGTCGCCAATCGAGGCGAGATCGCCTGCCGCGTCTTCAAGTCCGCGCAGTGCCTGGGTATTAACACCGTGGCGGTATTTTCGGATGCCGACCGCGATGCCCTGCACGTGCGGATGGCGGACGAGGCCATCCGTATCGGCCCGCCCCCGTCGTCGGAAAGCTACCTGCGGATCGAAAAGATCATACAGGCATGCAAGGAGACGGGCGCCGAAGCCGTGCACCCCGGCTATGGATTCCTGTCCGAAAACCAGCATTTCGCCGAAGCCCTGGAGCACGCCGGCATCGCATTCGTCGGGCCGAATGTCGCCGCCATCCAGGCGATGGGGGACAAGCTCACCTCCAAAAAGCTTGCCGGCGAGGCCGGCGTCAACACCATCCCCGGGTTCGCCGGCGTGATCGAGGACGCCGAGCACGCGGTCCGGATCGCCCACGATGTCGGTTATCCCGTCATGCTCAAGGCCAGCGCCGGCGGCGGCGGCAAAGGCATGCGCGTCGCGCGCGATGACGCGGAATGCCGGGATGGTTTCAAGCGGGCCACCAGAGAGGCCCAATCGTCATTCGGCGACGGGCGCATCCTGGTCGAACGGTTCATCGAGCACCCCCGCCATATCGAGATTCAAGTGCTCGGGGACAAGCACGGCAACTGCATCTATCTCGGCGAGCGGGAATGCTCCATCCAGCGCCGGCATCAGAAAGTGATCGAGGAAGCGCCGTCGCCGTTTCTTGACCCCGACACCCGACGCGCCATGGGGGAGCAGGCGGTCGCACTGTCCCGGGCGGTGGACTACGTGTCGGCGGGCACGGTGGAGTTCATCGTCGACGCCAACAAGAATTTCTTCTTCCTGGAAATGAATACCCGCCTGCAGGTGGAACATCCGATTACCGAGATGGTGACCGGCGTGGATCTGGTGGCGCAGATGCTGCGCATCGCGGCCGGCGAGAAGCTGCAACTGGAACAGGACGATGTCACCCTTTCGGGGTGGGCGATCGAAGCCCGCGTCTACGCCGAGGACCCGCTGCATGAATTCATGCCGTCAAGCGGCCGGATCGTCCGTTACCAACCCCCGGCCACGAGCGACAAGGTACGCATCGATACCGGGGTTTACGAAGGCGGGGATGTCTCCGTGTTCTACGACCCCATGATGGCCAAACTTATTACCCGCGGCCCTGACCGGCGGACGGCCATCGAAACCATGCGCACGGCGCTGAACGAGTATTTTATCCGCGGGGTCGCTCATAACGTGGGGTTTCTCAATGCCCTGATCGATCATCCGCGCTTCCGGGCGGGTGACCTCACCACTAGTTTCATCGCCGAGGAATACCCCGATGGCTTCCAGTTGAAAACGCCCTCGGAGGAAGAGGTCTCCGCTTTATTGGCGGCGTCGGCTGTCGCCTATTGCGCCTACCTGAAGCGGAAAACGCGGATCACCGGCCGCATCGCTCCGCCGCCGGATTTGTCGCAGCCCATGCAAGTGGTGGTGACGATCGACAAACGCCCGTATCCGATAGAGATCAATCCCGTTCCCCACGGCTACGAATTCAAGTATTCCGGTGGCCTGTACCGCCTGCGCACGGACTGGCGGATAGGACAACCGCTGTTCCGGTGCCAGATCGACGGCCACTCCTACTGTGTGCAGATAGAACGCAATGGCGTCGAATATGAGCTGTCTTACGACGGCTTGCAGGTCACCGCGATGGTGATGACGCCCCGCGGCGCGGAACTGAACACGCTGATGCTCGACAAACCCCCGCCCGACTACTCCAAGTTCCTACTGTCGCCGATGCCCGGCCTCCTGGTCCGGATCGAAACCGAACCCGGCCAGACCATCAAGGCCGGCGAGGAACTCGCGGTCGTGGAAGCCATGAAAATGGAAAATGTCCTGCGCGCCGGCCATGAGGTGAAGGTCGCCAAGGTCCTCGCCCAATCCGGTGACAACCTGACCATGGGCCAACCCATTCTGGAGTTCGAGTAATACCGGCGTGACCTGGTGAAATCGGTTGCCCGGCGCTCGCTACGGTTCGCCGTCTCCGATCTCGTTTTTTCGGCGGCTGACGTAATCGTCCAGGGCCTCCCGCCGGGAGGGATCCAGCGCGGGCGCCTCGAACGTTTCAAGGACTTTTTGCCAGGTTTCGGTGGCGCGCGTCGTTGCGGTCTTTGCGCCCGCCTGTTGCCAGTTTTCCTGGTTTTGCCAGTCGCTGAGCAACGGTTCGTAAAATGCCGTCTTGTATCGTTCAATGGTGTGACTGGTTCCAAAAAAGTGTCCACCCGGCCCGACTTCCTCGACGGCAGCCAGCCCGATTTCCTCTTCCGAGACGTCGATGGGTTGCAGAATGCACGCCATGGTTTGCAGCGACTCGACGTCGATAATGACTTTCTCGAACGACGCCACCAAACCGCCCTCCAGCCATCCCGCCGAGTGGTACACGATGTTGCCGTGTCCCATGACCGCGCTCCATAGAACGGCTTGGGTTTCGTAGACCGCCTGGGCATCGGCCGCGTTGGAGGCGTTGCAGGCACTGGTCCGGTAAGGCAAGCCATAGCGCCGTGCCAGTTGACCCCCCGCGATGTTTGCCAGCGCGTTCTCGGGTGTGCCAAAGGCCGGCGCCCCGGAACGCATGTCCACGTTGGAGGTAAAACCGCCGTAGACGCACGGTGCGCCGGGGCCGGCGAGCTGAACCATGGTCAGCCCGAATACCGCTTCGGCATTTTGTTGCACCAATGCGCCCGCGAGGGTTACCGGCGTCATCGCGCCCATCAATGTAAACGGTGTGACAATGACGGCCTGGCCGTGCCAGGCCATGTAGATGGCCGCATCCGCCATGGTGTCGTCCAACTTGCGCGGCGAGTTCACGTTAATATTGGTAAGTACGGAAGGATCCCGGTGCAGCGCGTCGGTCGAAATACCCCTCGCCAGGGCAACCATTTCCACGGCATCCCGGACCCGGCCCACGCCTATGGGCACCGCGCTGAATACCTTGTCCATCAACAGGATCGTTTCCCGGTACGTGTCCAGGTGCCTGGTGTTCGCGGGCAGATCGGTCGGCGCGGTCGCCTGATTACCCATCAAGGAAATGACGTTGAAATACTGGGCTAGGCTGACGAGTTTGCGGTAGTCCTTCAGATTCCCGGGTCGACGGCCATTCACGTGATCGTGGATATTGGGTGGCCCCGAGACGAAGCCGAAATGAATGTTGTTGGCGCCGATTTCCAGCGCTTTATCGGGATTCCGGGGGGTGAGCACAAAGGTTTCGGGGGCGTGGTCCAGAGCCTCCATGAACAGCTCCCTCGGCCCCCGCACGATGCCGCTGGTCTCGTCGACTTCGGCGCCCGCCTGCTTGAACAATTGCCGGGCTTGCGCGGAGAGGAGCTCGATGCCCTGTTCTTCCAGCAAACGCATGGACGCGTCGTGAATCAGTTCCATCTGTTCCGTCGACAGCGCTTCCAGAGGCGAAAACGGGCTTTTTAGTGCTTGGAACGGGAGTTGGGGGATGCCGCGATCCGCGCCTGCGGCGGTATTCGACGAACGGCTGCGCCGTCCGCGTCGTTTTTTTGGTTGGGCCACGATTCTATCAAGGTGGTTGTGGGGAATTCCCTGGCGATATTGCCCGACAAGCGCCGCGCCCTATCCACCAATTACGGCTATTCCTATCGTCGCATCGACGTGTGCATGTTCCGGTGAAACCGGACACTTGATCCGGTGTTAACCGGACAGTTGGCGAAGCGACGCAGGCATTTAATTATGAGCCTGGGTGTCCGGGGTGGGTCAAGTTTTTTGAGTGTTTTCTCATGGAATCTCCTTTGAGGTAGCTCCAGTCGAATCCGGCCAGGGCCTGATTGCCGATCAGGACAAAAAGTTTCTGTATAGCATCTACTGCCTGAGTGAACTGCCAGGCCGATAAATCGATATTATTGCCCAGATTCTCCAGGTATCCGGTTACCTCTTTCCGGGAGTGATCGGCCAACCGCAAGTCAGAAAACGATTTTATATACTGCTCGGCACGGATGACATACCAGCGGTCATAAGGGGGTTTAACACTTTGTCTATGCAATATTGTTAATTTTTATGAAATTTTAAAAAAGGAAGAACGAATAGCTAATCTGTCACAGATTTCAAACTATAGTCTAAAGAAAGCCACTGCTGATGTGATGGATGCCTCTTTTCCCTGGCGCACCTTCTACGGTTGACGTCGTCATAGCGAGGCATCCATCACATCAGCAGTGAGCTAAAGGTGTTAACGCCACTCCGGCCTGCCGGTTATTTGCGGCGTTAAGCTGCGCATTGATCCATAGGTAGTCGCAAGATTGTGAAAATACCGAAGTATGAACATGCACATGTTGCCCTGAAAAGATCCGAGATTACCTGTTGTCTGACTCTCACCCGATCGGACGATACAAGGCGGCATTATTCCGTTCTCTTGGATATGACATTCCCCAATGGAATATCCTGTTTCAGGACATACGCCAACTCCTGATTGAGGATGCCGTGGAGGTTGAAACAAATGAATATGGTAGAAAGTACGCAATCCGTGGATCAATACACGGGCCAAACGGTCGAAAGGCCGATATAGTGACAATTTGGATGCTCCGAAACGGCGAAGACTTCGCACGATTTATGACCGCATATCCGGAGGATTGAACTATGGCTATTAAAGAGTTAGATACTGTAGTGCTCGTTGAGGATTTACCAAATCATGATCTGAAACATGGGGATCTCGGTGCTGTGGTAAGTATTTACTCAAGCAATTCCATAGAAGTTGAGTTTGTTACTGCATCAGGACGAACTCGGGCGCTTATTACCCTCACTATGGAACAGGTACGACCGGTAGGTCCTCAGGATATTCTTGCCGTACGTCGTCTTGACGCAGCTTAACAAACGGCTCCAAGCGACGCGGTACCCGCGCGCCTGAGCCGAGACGTTGGGCTAGGAAATGGCGAAATCGACGCACAGCATAAAGGGAGTCGTTGGCAGCAGGGTTTATGGTGTATGGGTAGATATGTTGCGTGAATTGGTGCCATGGGGACGGACACATCGACTCGCTCCGATGGTGGTGGGGATGTTCCAATATGCTTCGGCCCTGGCAGCGAAAGATAAAGATGTGAGTAACGAAGGATCTGTGGCATGGAGGTTGGTCGCGGCGACGGAAACGTCGGATCCCGAGGAGGTAGAAGAGCTTCTATTGGATCTTATGCAGCAACTATTTAAAGACGCGGGGGTTAAATCGGTCCGAACTAACGCGCGAGGCGTGCCTTATGGCATTGCAGAGGACGCGATACAGGAGTATGTACGTTGGGAAGATATGCCATGGGAATGAGATCGCCTAACAGGGCGATGGAGTCCGACGCTTGACCGCTGCGGCCCTTTGCTGCCGCAAATGGCCCTTGCCTTCAAGCACGGCTGAGCTTTGCCGTTAGAAGTCCTCACAATTCTCACCTTGATTATTGAGTAATAATGGTATATTATTTATACCATGTACGAATTCGAATTTGACCCCGAAAAGAGTGCCAGGAACAAAGAGAAGCACGGCATTGATTTCTATGAGGCTCAGCTACTATGGGATGATCCTGATTTACTAGAAATCCCAGCCAAAACCGACGATGAAATACGTTTTGTGGTTATTGGCATGATAGGGACAAAACATTGGTCCGGAATAGTCACGTATAGAAACGACAATATTCGAATTATTTCTGTCAGAAGATCTCGAGTAGAAGAGGTGGAATTTTATGAAAGCTAAAAGTTTGGATAAGAAGTTTGATGAAGGTAAAGAAATATCGAAAAATTTAGATTTGTCGCAAGCACGAAGGCCATTACAAGAACAGAAGAGAGTTAATGTCGATTTTCCTAAATGGATGATTGATTCTCTAGATAAAGAAGCATCACGACTAGGTGTAACTAGACAATCCATAATTAAAGTTTGGTTGTCGGAAAGATTACAGCAAGGGACTTCTAACAAGGCACTCCACGATGACGCGCAAAAAGCGCGCGGCTGATTTTGGTGTTAGCGGTCAAAGAGAAAAAAGGTATATAGTTGAGATATGGCCACGAATTTGAAGGAACTTGAAAGAGAAATCCGAGCCTTGAACCCTCGGGATAAAGCTGCTTTGGCTCGTACGCTAATTGAAGAACTAGCCTCGATTTCCACGGACTTGAGTAGAGCTAACATCAAAGGTGCGACGAGCCCGGGGTTGGTCAGGCGAACTCAATCACCAATTCTTTATTATCCAACCATGGCATTGGCGTTGGGTGATCGGCGAGTCCGGAATCCACGAGGTATGGATTATGGGCGCGTTTGTCGAGGGTCACCAGGATCTGTGTATTTTTGATTTGGATCTTTCCGGCGACATCGAGCAAGCTGTCGAAGAGCACCCTTGCCGTAGCATGATGGTAATTATCACAAAGCCGCTGTGCGAACAACCGGTACAAAGAGCTTGCCGCCAACGTCAGTTGAAGATCAAAGTCCACTTTGAGGCCGACCATGGATGAGAGCGCATCGATGTGGAAAAACTGGATTGCCTCGGCGATCCCGTTTTCGATCAGCATGCGCTGGGCATAGCGTGTAATCAGGGTGGCTGGGGTGGCCCGCATATCGTTGGTGATCAGGATCGTGGGCTGTTCATGACCCAGGTCGAGGATGGAGAGTTGCCGGATTAGTTTATCACCGTAGCCTGTAAGGCGAATGCGTTCATCGAATACCCGGGGCGTGCGATAGGTGCGCGACAGGCCGATGCGCTGGACTTGCTGGAACCAGGTTGCCATGAACCGGTGGATGCCCTGCTCGCCGATGCGGGAGCTATAGGCGGCCAGATAGGAGCGTTTGGGTATCACATTGAGCCCGGCAAACAGCGCCAGCCCTTGATCGAAGACCAGGTTCATGACGTGGCTCTTGCGCGCCTTGCCGATGAGCTTCAATGCCAACAGGCTGCGCAACGCCTGTTCGGGCGGGATCATCTTGGAGCCGGGCAGCCCCGCCTGTTTTGCCACTTGTCCAAGCCCAATATTGCACTGTATTCTATCCCTATCCCTCGAATGAAAAATAAGATGTAGCTTTATGAAGCACACAGTAAATAGTCATTATCCGTACTATAAATCACTAACATCCCAGGAATGGGCAGGCATACCGGAATCGTTCGGCAGCGCCTCCGATTACAGATGGAAAGCAATTTCTCCGTGAAATCCAGGCGATCCGACTTAATCGTTGTTAGTATGCCAACCGATGGGTTTGTTAGGCGAACCCGGTACCGTGGAAATCGAGGCTAGATGAAGATGCAGATGAAGATGTCGAGGCAATTTGGGATGAGGAAGCAAATCGGCGATACGACGCTTATCGGAAAGGGGAAATGGAAGCTGTTTCAGGAGAGGAAGCGATGCAAAGGGCTCGCCAAAGACTGAAGTGAAGGGATTTCGGTACCTGCTTCCTGCGGAGGAAGAGGTGGTCGAAGCAGCGTTGTTTTATGAGGGTCGGGCGAGAGGGTTAGGGGTTGAGTTTCTAGTCACTCCAGGTGACCGCCGGTCCGCTGCGCGGTCTTGGCGGCACCTGAGTTCGGATGTTAGATTTCTACCCGTGAAAAAGAAAGACGATATGATCGTAAATGCGAACACCTCGGAAGGGCAGAGGACCGGTGAAGCAATTATCGAAGCCGTTGAAAACCAGCTTAGAGAAAATGATCCGCCCGAGGTTAAACGGACACTGGAACGACTCATGGGGATGGGTGAAACGAGAGAGAACGCGATGCGCTATATAGCATGTGCGCTATCGGTCGAGATATACGAAGCAATGAAGAGTGAGCCCCCCTATGATGAAGAACGTTACACAAGGAACTTGAAGAAGTTACCAGAATTGCCAGACGAATGGGATAAGAAAATCTAACCAGGCAAATCAACGCGGGCAGTCCTACGCGTCTTGAATTGTGCATTCGCTTCGCGAATTGTCGCACAATTCAAACGTCACTCCGGCCTGCCGGTTATTTGCGGCGTTAAGCCGCCTTTCCATTGTTTGCCATCTTGACATATCTAATATGGTATATATACTCTATATAGTATGTGGCAGGTACTTGAGCATCGCCGCGTCGTACGGCGCATACCCAAGCTTCCTACCGAGGTGTTGAAGCGCTACCAAAAATGGAAGGATATCGTATCAATCTCCGGACCCAGTGGATTGCGAATGATTAAGGGGTTTCGGGATGAGGCTCTTCGGGGTAAATGGAACGGCAACCGTTCCTCACGCTTAGGAGATCAGTATCGCGTTATTTACCTTGTTGAGGAGCAGAATGTGGTCGTTAGGGTGGTTGATTTGTCAGCCCACGATTATCGAAGGAAATCCAGATGAGTGAGTATAGGCGAGCTAAGAAGACTATTGATGTTTCTCCTGGAGAATCTGTAAAGATTCTTCGGGAATTACAGGAATTGAGCCAGAATGAGTTGGCTGACTTAACGGGGATTCCGCAATCAACAATATCTGCAATTGAGAATGGCCGGGTGCGCCTCGGAGTTGAGCGAGCAAAGATTCTGGCTAGAGCATTGAGTTGCCACCCTGCAGTTATTGTTTTTCCTGGCTGGGATGTGACAATGGAGTCAGCGGCGGCTTAACAAGGCAAATCCAGCGGATGGCAAAAAGCGCCGCCTGATTTGCGACGTTAGACCACGCGCGCGGTTTATTCGGAAGGAGTGAGGAAACATAATGAGGACCAACAAAATCCGGAAGATCGTACAGACGCGCTACGGAGGATTCGCGAAAGCAGCCAGTAGCGCAGTCGGTTTCTGTTGCGGTAAGCCAGCTGAGAGTACTTGCTGCGCGCTCGAACAGGGCCTGTATGCCGAATCGGAGCTTGTTTCATTGCCGGAAATCGCCCGGAATCTTTCGCGTGGCTGCGGTAACCCGAGCGGCTTCGCGAATCTCCAGCCGGGCGAGGTGGTTGTTGACTTCGGGTGCGGGTGCGGGATAGACGTGATTCTTGCTGCGCGCAGGCTTGGCACGCATGGAAGAGTCTACGGCGTGGACTTCACGCCGCCAATGATTGAGAGGGCCAAACAGGCGGTGGCGCAGGCGGACCTGCGCGATGTCGCGGTCGAGATGTTGGACGCATCGCTGGAGGACACGGGCCTGCCGCGGTCTTGCGCGGATGTGGTTATCTCGAATTGCGTCATCAATCTGTGCCCTGACAAAGCAGCTGCATACCGGGAGGCATTCCGGATTTTGAGGCCCGGTGGACGTCTCGCTGTTTCCGACATCTTGTTGAGCCGGCCGATTGACGCCGAGTTGCGGGAGCGACTTCAAACGGGTTGGGCGGGGTGTACCGGCGGCGCCCTGCCGGAGGACGATTATTGGAGCACGCTGAGAAGCGCGGGGTTTACCGAACTTGAGACCGTGGCGCGGCATGTTCTGTCCGATCGGGAACTCGATGATATGGCGCGCTGCCCGGGCGAAGCATTTACGCCGGCCCCAGCGGTAGCCGACCTGGTTCGTCTACGCGGCGCGGTGGAGAGCGTGAAGTTCACGGCGATCAAGCCGCCTTCCGGGGACGTGGCCTAAACAAGGCGCTCCACCGGCCGGCAATTCCGCTGCGCCCTATTGCTGGTGGTGAGCTTTGTCGTTATGGAGCAATTCGAGGCGCTCGCACATTCGGAGTCTATCTATATGCTTGAAGAGCTTGGACCGTCTCTCTATGTAGTCGAGGGGCCGACCGTGTCGTTTTACGGCTTTCCGTATCCCACCCGTATGGCGGTAGCGCACCTCTCGGACGGCGGTGTATGGGTATGGTCGCCAGTCTTCTTTGGCTGCATTTTTCGTTGTTTGGAGAGGGGGATGGCGCCATGACAAAGCTCGATGAGGCAGAATGTCTGGGCCGTGCCGACATGATGGTGCGCAATCAGGTCGACTGGGCGAAGCAGCGTGTTCATGTGGGACGGGGCTCGGCCTTCTATGCAAGTCTGTGGCAGGGCAAGGCCCCGCCGGAGGACCTGCGCGACCTTCCGGAGCTGCCGCTATCGGACAAGGCTCAGCTCAGGGAGTCGCAGGCTGCGCACCCGCCCTTTGGCGACTATCTGGCCGCGCCGCACGAGACGGCGGTGCGGCTGCACCGGACATCCGGCACCACCGGGCAGGCGATGAATCTGGCGCTCTCGGCACGCGACTGTTCGGTTACGCAAGCGGTTGGCGGGCGCAGCCAGCGCGCGGCCGGGTTGAGGCCGGGGCATACGGTGGTGCATTGCCTGAACTACCGGATGTGGATGGGCGGGTTGACCGACCACCTGACGCTCGAGGCCACCGGTGCGCTGGTGGTGCCCTTCGGCGTCGGCGACACGGCGCTGTTGGTCCGCACCATCCGCGAGGTGGGCATCACCGCGATCTCCTGCACGCCCTCCTACCCGGCGGTGCTGGAGCGGGTGCTGGCGGAGGAATTTCCCGGCCTCGCACCACACGATCTGGGGCTTAGTACCCTTGGGCATAAATACACACACGTTCAGAGCGTCTCCAAAGTGCCAATGCAAGGCGCGCTTCGCAGGGAATGGCGAGCCCTTTTCAAGAAGCGCAACGCCGCAGTGGCGCTTTGGAGGCGCT
>JAANXG010000006.1 GCA_018263405.1 Gammaproteobacteria bacterium | reverse complement strand
TTCCAGCCGCGGCCGCCGGCGTGCCAGGGCGGTCAGCTCGGGGTGGATATAGCCCGCGAAATCGGGCGCCGCGCGGCGATCCTCCCAGTTTTCAATCAAGTCGACGGCGGCTTCGGGCATCCGGTACAAGCCTTCGTTCTGACCGTACTGCCTGGCATTGGCGCGCAGCCGGGCACGATCGGGCGTGGCCAGGAGATCGAGCAGGGCCTGGTTCAGGGCCGACTGGTCGAAGGGGGCTTCCAGAACCCTGCCGGCCTCGGCCGCGCGCACATGGTGGGCGTAGCCGCAGTTTGCCGTGGCGATGACGGGCAGGCCCGCCGCCAGGGCTTCCAGCAACACCGTGCCCGTATTCTCCTGTCTGGCCGGGTGAATCAGCAGATCGGCGGCGCGCAGAAGATCCGGCACGTCGTCGCGGCCGCCGAGAAAGACGACCCGGTCCCGGATCTCAAGCCCCGTCAGCAGCGACGCATAGGCACCGGCTTTGCCCCGCCCGGCGACGGCCAGGCGCGTGTGCCGGCGCTCGGCCGCCGGCAGCGCACCCAGTGCCCGCAGGGCACGGTCCACCCCTTTGGTGTGAAACCCGGACCCGATCAATAACAGCAGCGTGTCATGTTCGCCGGCCCCAAGGTCCGCTCGCATGGCGGTGTGGCGATCCGCGCTCAACGAGCCGGCCCGGTGGACGGGATCGAGCGTCGGTGGCAGCAGCCGGGTGCGCTCTTCCGCGGTGGCATAAAAGGCACGGTATTCCCAAAGCGCCGACTCGCTCAAATGGAGAATACGCGTGCCGGACGACGGCCCGAAAACCGCCTGTTCAAGACGGCGATAGCTGCGGTACCGCGGGGTGAGCTCGTAGACGCGCGGACGCCGGCGCCGCGCGCGGGCCGCGAAGCAAGCGTCCGCGGCATAATAGAAGTCCGCGCCGGGTATCTTGTTGAACGCCACGACAGCATCGTAGGACGCTTCGCGCAGCCGCGGCGCTAAGCGCTGGACGAACTTTTCGGCACGGCCATGGTTGGTGAGGCCTCCGCCTCCCAGTACGGTGACGTTCAATCCCTCGGGGGTCTTGCCCTGCCACTGCCGGGCGTATACGGCAACGTTGTGCCCACACTTCACGGCCTCCCGGGCGATGCGCAGCATATCGCGGGCCAAGCCGCCATGCGGAAAATATTGGTACAGGCAAAACGCCAACCGCATGGCGGGGTCAACCCGTACGGGAAATCCGGGCCGCCAGCTTCTGTTCCCACATAAACGCCGTTCGGCAGATTAATTCCAGGTCATCGTATTGGGGCGACCAGCCCAACTGCTGTTTGATTCGTGCATTGTCGGCTACCAGTTGCGCGGGATCGCCGGAGCGGCGTCCGGTTTCCACGACCGGGAACGGCACATCGCTGACGCGCTGAACCGTGTCGATCACTTCACGGACGCTGAAGCCATGTCCGTATCCGCAGTTGAGCACCGTGGACGTTCCTCCGTCCAATAGATACTTCAAGCCCAGGACGTGAGCGGCGGCGAGGTCCTCGACGTGTATGTAGTCACGGACGCAAGTGCCGTCCGGCGTCGGATAATCCACGCCGAATATCTGGACCGCATTGCGTTTACCGCAGGCCGCTTCACAGGCTACTTTGACGAGATGCGTGGCTTCGGGTGTTGCCTGCCCCAAAGCGGCGTCGGGTGACGCCCCCGCGACGTTGAAATAGCGAAGCGCCATGTACTCGAACCTGTCGTCGCCACCCTTGTTGATTTGGGTAGTGTGTGCCACGTCCGCCAGGGTCCACTCGGTAATCAGTTTGCCGCGCCCGTAAGGGTTGATCGGTGCGGTGGTGGCTTGCTCGGTGATCGGTACGTGCTCCGGTTGCCCGTAAACGGCGGCGCTCGATGAAAACAGGAAATGCTGTACGCCGTTTTCCCGGCAGGCCTGTATGAGATTGGTGGAAGCGATCGGGTTGTTGCGATAGTACTTGATGGGATCGCTGACCGATTCCGGCACGACGATATATCCCGCGAAATGAATGACCGCGGCAATCGGTGCGTGGGCGCGGAGAATTTTTCCGATGGTGGCGGCATCGCCGGCGTCCAACTCGAACAGGCGTGCCGCAGGGTCCACCGCCCATGAGTGACCGGAATATAAATTGTCGACCACAATCAGGTCAAAGCCGGCTTGTACGAGTTGCCGGGTCGTGTGGGAGCCGATATAACCTGCGCCGCCGGTGACCAGAACAGTGGCACTCATTATGCTCGTTCAGTGTTCCTGGATGAGCCCATGGAGTGTACGCCAGACCTGTACTGGGGGCACGCTCGCATAGCAATCGGGATGTATCCGGCCGGTGTCGGCAAACCGGCAGCGCCGGCGCCGACACGGCGCGCACTCAAAGTCCGCACGCAGATGCAGTTGACCGGAACCTCTGGTGCCGGTCAACGCCGGGTCCGTCGCGCCATAAATGGATACGCCGGGCGTGCCCACCGCCGCGGCCAGGTGTCCGGGGCCCGAATCCACGGACACGACAGCGCGGGCGCCGCGCAGCATATGCGCTAGATTGTCGATGGATAACCAGGGCGCTGGATCGGCGTTTTCAATGCCCATACTGATCCGCCCGGCGGTATCCCGCTCGTCGAGCGAGCCGGACACAATGCGCACGCGCCACCCGGCGTTAGCGGCGAGTTGCGTCAATGCCCGCCAGTACGGCATCGGCCATCGTTTGCTGGGCCAGGTGGTGCCGGGTATGAAAACCAGGTACGGGTCGGGGCAGGCGGCGGGCTCGTCATCGTTGTGCACGGCGGGAAGCCGCAGCCCGTACGCCATGTCCTCGGGGAGGGCATAATTCAAAGCGCCGGCAAACAGGAGGCGGTTTCTGTCTACCGCGTGCCGGTCCGGGCCGACCTCCACGGTGTCGTCGTACAGCCGCGCGGCGAGGGGTTCGCGCGCGTTTTGAGTAGCGAAACCGGTCCGCCGGCCCCGGGCACAGCGGGACAGGACCGCGCTTTTCAAAAGTCCCTGCGCGTCCAACACGAGGTCGTAGTGCTCGTGGCGCAGGCGTTGGATGAAGCGCCGGATTGCCGGTGCGTGATGCAGCCAGGGCGCACGGCGCCAGCCGCGCATGGACACGGGGATCACTTTGCGTACCGCGGGATGCCACGCCGGCATCGACGCGAAGGCGTCCTCCACCAGCCAGTCGCAGATCAGGCCATCGACAAGGCGCCACGCGTCGGTAAGTGCCGGGAAGGCGTGAACGATGTCGCCAAATGAACTGGTTTTGACTACCAGTAATTTCATGCCGCGCGGCCTTTTATCCCCGCCAACGGCGATTGGGGCGTTCCGCTAAACGTAAACCAGCCACTCCGGGTGCTCTTCCCGCTTACCCTTGACCTGATCGAAGTACAGGGATTGCACCTGCTCGGTGACCGGACCGCGCGTTCCCTCTCCGACGGGTCGGCCGTCGAGTTCCCGGATCGGTGTAATTTCGGCAGCCGTGCCACAGAAAAACGCCTCGTCGGCCAGGTATACCTCGTCGCGTGTCATGCGTTTATCACGGACTTCCAGACCGAGTTCCCTTAAAAGCGTTACTACGGTGTCACGCGTAATGCCTTCCAGAGCGCTGGTGAGTTCCGGCGTCAGGACCTCGCCGTCGCGCACGATAAATATGTTTTCGCCACTGCCTTCGGCAACATAGCCCTCGGTGTCCAGAAGCAGCGCTTCATCACAGCCCGCCGCCAGCGCTTCCTCCAACGCGAGGATGGAGTTGTAGTAATGGCCGTTAGCCTTCGCCTTACACATAGTGCTGTTTACATGGTGCCGGCTGAACGACGACGTCTTGACGCGAATGCCCTGGTTCAGGCCTTCGTCGCCCAGGTACGCGCCCCACTCCCAGGAGGCTACCGCGACGTGGGTCTTGAGATTGCGGGCATGCAAACCCATGCCCTCCGAGCCATAGAATGCGACGGGGCGGATATAGGCTTCGGTTAACCCATTGTCGCGGACGACCGTTTTCTGCGCTTCATTCAAAACTTCCTTGTCGAAAGGGATTTTCATATTCATAATCCGCGCGGAGCGAAAGAAACGGGCCGTATGCTCGGCCAGGCGAAAGATCGCTGCCCCCTTTTCGGTCCGGTACGCGCGCACGCCCTCGAAAACGCCCACGCCGTAATGCAAGGTGTGGGTGAGTACATGAACAGTCGCTTCCCGCCAGGGGACGAGTTCGCCGTCCATCCAGATGACGCCGTCGCGATCTGCGAATGACATGGTATTCGATCTCCTGCGATATATACGGGCTTATACCCTGTTTAAACGAAAATACGGTTCCAGATATCCGACACGCACCGGAGTTCGCCGCGCAGCTCGTGCTTGTCGATCAACAGTTCCTGTTCGGATAATTTGTGTCCGTGGTCTGCATCCAGGTAACGCCGATAAGCGTTGTTCAGCTGCATCGATTCATCCCGCGTCATCAGAGCCAGCTCCGCGATTACGCGGACAAGTTCGAGCGTGTTGCGTGGCTCGCTAAGCGAGGGACACTCGTATGCGTACCGAAGTACGTAATATTGAACTATGAACTCAATGTCAATGATTCCGCCCGCGCATTGCTTCAGATCGAGCCGGTCTTTGCTGCCGTGGTCGTTGGTCGAACGCATTTTATTCCGCATTTTCTGTACGTCGCCGCGTAGTTTTTCAGGTACCCGCGGCGTACAGATCACTTCCCGGCGCACCTGTTCGAAGGCGTCCACCAGCCTCTGCGGTCCGCTGACCACTCGGGCACGCACGAGCGCCTGGTGTTCCCAAGTCCAGGCACGCTCTGTCTGGTAGTTTTCGAAGGCGCCGAGCGAGGTGACCAGTGGGCCGGAGCCCCCGCTCGGCCGCAGCCGGTAGTCGATTTCGTAAACGACACCGGACGGTGTGCGGGTGGTAATCAC
This sequence comes from Gammaproteobacteria bacterium, assembly GCA_018263405.1. Classification (GTDB taxonomy): domain Bacteria; phylum Pseudomonadota; class Gammaproteobacteria; order Arenicellales; family JAANXG01; genus JAANXG01. Next base: position 8,481 of record JAANXG010000006.1, on the reverse strand, counting down.
ATGGGTAATGCGTTGCGTCAATCGGGCGAAGTATTGTTCGTTGGTGACGGATCGTTGCCCGCCGGAAGTCGTGGATATCGGGTTGCAGCCGTGATGCATGAATACCAGGTCGATATCCGAGTTGTAGCCGAGCTCGTGGCCGCCGAGCTTTCCGTACCCCACGATTCCGAACTCGGCTGGCTGCTCGGGTTTATCGGGTATGGGTGTTCCCAAGCCGGGGCTCAGCTCTTTCTGGCAGTAGTCGGCCGCGGCATCCAACAGTTTTTCGGCCACCAGACACAGACGCCCCGCTACCTGCGTGCGATCAATAGCACCGAATATATCTGCGGCGGCGATGCGCAGCACTTGCGCATGGTGGATTTCGCGAAACGCTTCCATGTGCGCTTCGATATCTCCGGGATCCAGGGGCTGTAGCCGTTGATACGCTTCATCATCGAGTTGTTGTTCGAAGGACTCCGGCGTTTTGATAATGGGACCGAGTAGCTCTTCCAGGAGCAATGGATATCTGCTGATCCAGTTGCTTACCCAGGCGCTGGCGCTACACAGTCGGATCAGCTGCTCCAGGGCCTGCGGGTTTTCGATCAATAGAATCAGGTAGGCGGACCGCCGTCCAACGGCTTCGACAAACCGGGTCAGTCGCGACAAGGTTTCATGGGGTTGGTCGGTGCGACCGGCTAACTGAATCATGGCGGGCATCAATCGGTCGAGCCGCTCGCGGCCTACCGTCGAGTGGGAATGGTAGGACTTGCCCTGTCGCAACTGCTGGATGAGCTCGAACGTGGATGCCGGATCCTCGTAGCCGGTCGCCCGCAGCAGTGGCAGGGCGGCGTCGCGATCGATGCGGGCTGACCACACATCTGTCAGCGTGTTGAGCGTGTCGCTGGACGGCGGTTTTTCGCTAAGGATGCGCTGGAAATGGTCGTGCACCCGGTCCTTGACCTGCTGTAGGGCCCGTTCGAAACCGGGCCAGTCCGCTTGGTTCATGGCGAGGACGAGGCGGGCGCGATTCAGAGTCTCTTTGGGCAGCACGTGGATCTGTTCGTCCGCCAGCATCTGTAGCCGGTGTTCCAGGTTGCGCAGGAACCGGTAGCATGCTTTGAGTGTTGCAACGGTATCGCCCGCCAACGCCCCGACCCAGGCGATCTGTTGCAGGGCTGTGTGGATCCGATTGGTCTGCAGGCGCAGCTCGCGGCCGCCGCGGATCAACTGCAGGCTCTGAACGATGAATTCGATTTCCCGGATGCCGCCGCGCCCGAGTTTGATGTCGCCTTCGCCGCGCTTGCGTTGCACCTCCCGGTCGATCATCCGCTTCATGTCGCGGATTGCCTGGATGGCCCCGTAATCGAGATACTTTCGATAAACGAAGGGTTTGAGCTGCTCCAACAGCCATTCTCCGGCGGCTTTATCTCCGCCCACGGCGCGGGCCTTGACTAGGGCGTAGCGTTCCCAGTCGCGGCCGTGTACCTGGTAGTACTGAATCGTTGCATCGAAGGACAGGACGATCGGGCCGCTGCCGCCGTTGGGGCGCAGGCGCATGTCCACGCGAAACACGTAGCCGTCTTCGGTGATGTGATCCAGGACATTGATCAACCGGGTGCAGAGCTTGGTGAAAAACTCGCGGTTGGAAAGCGGTTGCGCGGAATCGGTATGCCCCTCGGCGCGGTAGGCGAAAATCAGGTCGATGTCCGAGGAAAAATTCAGTTCGCGTCCGCCGAGCTTCCCCAGGGCCAGGGCGCTCAAGTCCACCCTTTGGTCGTGTTCGTCACAGGGTGTGCCGCGCTGCGTGCAGGCGAGATCGTAGAGTGTGATCAAGGCCAATTGAATGCAGCCATTGGCCAGCTCCGACAGCGTCGACATCACTTCATCGAGGTCCGCCCAGCCGGCCAAGTCCCGCCAGGCGATGCGGATCGCCTGGCGTTGGCGAAGCCGTCTCAAAACGCGATAAAGATCCTGTTCGGAGTCGATGTCTTGCGCGAGACTGGCCACATGGCGACTCAGCTCGCCATCCTCGTAGCGGCGCGCCAGTTCGCCGGAATCCTGTAGCTCGTGTAATAAGTCGGGATGCAGCGCGCAGGTCCGGGCCACGAATTCACTGCATGCCCAGACCCGGGGCAGCGCATCGATCACGGAGCGGGCGGCCAGGCGGTGGCGCGCATTGGCGCAATAAGTGTCCCAGTGCGTCACGACGTGTTCGCGCAGGTTATCGGGAAGCGTCGAAAAGTCCGGTTGCGGCGTATTGCTGCTCATCGCGTGGTTGAAGGACGCCACTTGCTGCGCGGCACGCGCCCTTACGCTCTCAAGCGCTCACTATTCGGGTCCCATACCGGTTCTGCGAGCACTTTGGCCCAGCGCCGTTCTCCTAAAATTTCCAGGCCTATGTGACAACCGTCGTCAGCGTAGTTCGGAGAAACATAGGCGAACCCCAGGTTTTTGCCCGTGTAATGCCCATATCCACCCGACGTGGTGACGCCTATTACCTGCTCACCGTCGAATACCGGTTCACCACCCTGGACGTCGCAGTTTCCGGGCTCGACCTCGAGATAAACCAGTTTTGTCGATATACCCTGCTCCTTCACTTTCAGGGTGGATGCTTTGCCCACAAAATCACTCTTCTTGCTCGAAAAGAAGCGTTCCATGCCGGCTTCGATCATAGTGATCTCGTTGGTCAATTCGGTACTCCAGCTCTTGTACGCCTTCTCCATGCGCAAAGAATTAACGGCGTAGGCGCCGAAGTCGGCGATACCATGAGACTGTCCGGTACTCCACACTTGTTCATACAACTCCGTCAATCGACTCATCGGGCAATGCAATTCCCAGCCAAGCTCGCCCACATAGTTGACCCGCAAGGCGCGTACCGGCACGTTGGCGATATCGATTTCTTGCGCGGTGAGCCATTTAAAAGAAACGTTGCTCAGGTCGGATTCCGTTAAACCGGAAAGAATATCCCGAGATTTGGGTCCGGCGACCACCAGAACAGCCCAGTCGCCGGTAACGTTCTTAATGACCACGTCTTCACCGGATTTGATGCCCCGGGTCAAGTGATCCATATCCCGATCCTCCGCTCCAGCGCCGGACAAAATGTAATAATGGCTTTTGCCAAGGCGGGTGATCGTGGACTCGCCGGCAATTCTGCCCCGGGATGAAAGATAATGACTGAGCGCTATGCCACCATCGCGTTTGGGCATGCGATTGGCGCTGACCCGGTTCAAGAATTGCTCCGCGTCCGTGCCGGTCACTTCGTACTTGGCGAAACTGGATAAATCCAGAACGCCTACGCGCTCCCGCACCGCCCTGCATTCTTCCGCTACGAGTTCGAAAACATTGTTATGCCGGAATCCGGGCTCTTCTACACGGCCGTCCACAGAGAACCATTTAGGACGCTCCCAGCCGTTAACTTCGGTATACACACAGCCGTGCTCGAGTAATCGGTCATACAACGGCGTCACCCGGGTGTTACGGGACGCCGGACGCTCCTCTCCGGGCAGGTGTAGCGCGTACATGTGCTCGTAGTCTTGATGCGATTTAGCCTTGGTGTAATCGCCCGGTGCATACTGCCCGAAGCGGCGCGGGTCCACGCCGGACATATTGATCTCGGAATCGCCGTACACCATCCATTGGGCCAAGTACTTGCCGCAGCCCGCACCGGAGGCAATGCCGATGGAGGCGCCGTTGCAATGCCAGTAGTTTTTCAATCCCGCCGCCGGGCCCAGGAACGGATTGGCATCCGGGGTGTGGGGGATGGCGCCGCAGATCACCTGCTTGATGCCGAGTTCACTCCAAATCGGCATACGTTCCATGGCACGTTGCAAGTAAACGGCGAGGTTGTCGAAATCCGCCTCGAACAACTCGTTTTCGGACTCCCAGTCGGGTCGGCCGCCTCGATGGGTCCAGCATTCCTCCGAGTTTCGGGTTTCATAGATTCCGATCAAACCGGATTTTTGCTCCTGTCTATAGTAGGCGGAAGGAAAAGGATCGCGCATAACCGGTATTTCCTCTTCGCGATCCATAAACTCGGGGACGGTATCCGTCACAATATAGGTATGCTTCATATTCGTGATGGGGATATCCGTGCCCACCATCCGGCTGACCCGGCGGGCGTAACAGCCCGCGGCATTCACCACCATTTCGCACACCACGTTGCCTTGCTCGGTAAAAACCTCCCATTCGCCGGAAGATCGTTGTTTGATATCCAATACGCGGTTCTTGGTCACAATGGTGGCGCCCATCCGGCGGGCGCCCTTGGCCAACGCATTGCAACAACCGGCGGGATCGACATGGCCGTCTTCGGTAGTCCAGGCTCCGGCGAGCACACCATCCGTATTTACAAAGGGGTTGATCTGTTTGATCTTGGCAACATCAATGACTTCACAATGAAAACCAATCAGTTTGCCGATACTGGCCACATGATGAAACCATTGGACTTCAGCGGGCTTGGTCGCAAAACGGATACCGCCGGACCCGTGCCAACTCACGTACTGCCCGGTCAGTTCCTCCAACTTCGGGTACAGCCGGACCCCATAGTCGTGGATTTTCGCCATGTTGTAATCGGCAATAAAACTAGGACACTGCCCGGCCGCGTGCCAGGTTGAACCCGACGTCAGCTCCCCTTTCTCGATCAACAGGCTGTCGGTCCAGCCCTCTTCAGCCAAGTGATAAAGGAGACCGCAGCCCAGTATGCCTCCACCGACAATTACGACCCGTGTTTGACTTTGCATATGCTCTGGATTTATGCCAATGCTGTGGAAGTTTGAACCGCTTTGTTATTTTGATTCAATGCTTTTTACAGAAGGGGGTCTGCAACCCATTCGGTAAACTTGACAATGTCGGGCCGTCGCCTCAAAAGCTCGGATAGCGGTCAGAGGAAGTAATAGACGAGCGGCCTGGTCAATTATATTGACCAATGGTTGAAAATCAATCGCTTGCTCCCATGCCGGACCGGCAGGCATACTGCTTGCTAATTGCTCCTTAAAGACTGTAGGGCACCTCTATTAATTGTGGGCGAGAAAGGTTGAAAGACGAAATATTCAAGATCAAGCGGCGATAAAGCGTAAGCGAGCCGGCGGCAGCGCCGGGCGCCGAGCCAGGCGCAGTGCGCCCCAAAACAAGGCCGAACGAGCCATCCAAGTTGGATTGCCCGGCGGTCGGTATCGGGTTCTCGACGATACGGATATCGACAAAATACACGAGGCGGTGCTGGAGGTCTTGGAAACCGTTGGTTTTGCCGGCGCAATTCCTTCATGCGTGGACGTGTGTGTGGCCGTTGGTGCCATTTTCGAGAACGGCCGTCTGAAGTTTCCCAGGTCTCTGGTTGAAGACACCATCGCTCAAGCCGGCCGGCATTTCGTGGTACACGGCCGCGATCCCAAACACGACCTGGAGCCGTGGGGCAGGAATATTTATTACGGCACGGGCGGGGCGGCGGTGTATATGGTGGATGCCGTTACCGGCGAGTATCGGGACTCGACCTTGCTCGACTTGTACCACATCGCCCGGGTCGCCCATGAAATGGAGAACATTAGCTTTTTCCAGCGCCCCGTGGTTGCACGGGACATGGAGGAGTCCAGGGACCTGGATTTCAATACATGCTACGCCTGTGTAAGCGGCACCACTAAACATATCGGTTCGAGCTGGGTGGACCCTACACATGTAGACGAATCTCTCAAGATGCTTCACGCCATAGCAGGGTCCGAAAAACAATGGCGCGAACGGCCTTTTGTCAGCATGACGAATTGCTTCGTGGTGCCGCCTTTAAACTTTGCCGAGGATGCCTGCCGGTGCCTCGAGGCGGCGGTTAGCGGCGGCATGCCGGTGTTGTTGCTGGCAGCTGGTCAAGCGGGCGCCACCAGCCCCGTGCCCCTGGCGGGAACGATCGTGCAGGAAGTGGCGGAAGTGATCGGCGCGCTGGTTTACGTCAACGCCATTGTGCCGGGTCATCCGGCCATTGCCGGTCCGTGGCCGTTTGTGTCCGACCTGCGGACCGGAGCCATGAGCGGCGGCAGCGGTGAACAGTCTCTATTGATGTCGGCCTGCGCGCAGATGGCTCACTTTTACGACTTGACCGGCGGTGTTTGCTCGGGAATGAGCGACTCCAAGATGCCCGACCAACAAGCCGGGATGGAGCGCGGATACAGTCATGCGTTAGTCGGCAACACCGGCGCGAACATGATTTATGAATCCGCCGGCATGATGGCGAGCTTATTGGGGTTTAGCTTGGAGAGCCTGGTGATCGATAATGATTCGCTTGGGGCCGCCATCAGAACGGTGCGTGGCATCGAGGTCAATGACGATACGATCGCTTTGAATGTCATACAGGATGTCTGTGAAAACGGCCCAGGGCATTATCTGTCCCACGAACAAACTTTGTCCTTGATGCAGACGGAATTCGAGTATCCAAACTTATCAAACCGCCAAAGCCCGAAAGAGTGGGCGGAAGTCGGCTCGCCCATTTTGGTTGAGGAAGCGAGAAAAGTCGTTAGCGGGATTCTAAACAGCGAACCTGGGACTCTTCTGGACGGAACGTTGGACGACAAGATCAGGGCGGATTTCGGCGTTAGATTTCCGCGCGAAGCGATGTTGCCGGTACAGTTCGATACCTGATAGGTATGTAGAGGACTTTTACCGCACCCCGGCCGCCGCTATACTGACGTGATCGGGCGGCAGACTGCGGTCGTCATCGCCGTTGGGGCGGGTGCGCCCCGTTACCGATCCAAGCAACCTCCCGCGAGCGCCAATGCAGTGCTAGACGCTCGATCCAGTACGTGCTATGCTCGCGGGAGCTCGGTTTCCTTCTTCTTAAACCAGCTCCACCTTACTTTAAACCAGAAAACAATCCTTTATTTTTCTTCCGACGCAGCGCCTGTCAGGGCGCCTGTTTCGCGGTTTCACAGCAATGTCTCTATCCCTCGCAGATTTAAAGAAAAAACCCCCTACGGACCTTGTCGATCTGGCCCGCTCCCTGGAGCTCGAAGGCCTCGGGCGGATGCGCAAGCAGGACCAGATCTTCGCGATACTCAAAGCCCAGGCCAAAAAAGGCGAGGACGTCACCGGCGAAGGCGTCGTGGAAATATTGCAGGATGGCTTCGGCTTCCTGAGGTCCGCCCACAGCTCTTACATAGCGGGGCCGGACGATATCTACGTGTCACCCAGCCAGATTCGCCGCTTTAACCTGAGGACCGGCGACACCGTCACCGGACTGATCCGCCCACCCAAGGATTCCGAGCGTTACTTCGCGCTGCTCAAAGTCGAAACCATCAACTATCAGGGGCCGGACGACGCGAAGAACAAGATCTTGTTCGAAAACCTGACTCCGCTGCACCCCGACGAACGGCTTCGTCTCGAGCAGGAGAACGGTTCCTCGGAGGATCTCACCGCGCGGGTCATCGACTTGATTTCTCCTATCGGCAAGGGACAGCGCGGCTTGATCGTTTCACCCCCCAAGGCCGGTAAAACCGTTTTACTTCAGCAGATCGCCCACTCCATCAAAGCCAGTCACCCGGAGTGTTTTCTCATCGTCCTACTGATCGACGAACGGCCGGAAGAAGTCACCGAGATGGATCGTTCGGTAAAAGGCGAAGTGGTGTCGTCAACATTCGACGAACCCGCCGCGCGGCACGTCCAGGTTGCCGAAATGGTCATCGAGAAGGCCAAGCGCCTTGTTGAGCACAAAATGGACGTTGTCATTCTGCTGGATTCCATTACCCGCCTGGCCCGCGCCTACAACACCGTTCAACCGACATCGGGCAGGGTCCTGACCGGCGGCGTGGACGCCAATGCCCTGCAGAAACCGAAGCGATTCTTCGGCGCGGCGCGCAACATCGAAGAAGGCGGCAGCCTCACGATTCTGGCCAACGCCCTTGTCGATACCGGATCGAAAATGGATGACGTGATTTACGAGGAGTTCAAAGGCACCGGGAACAGCGAAATTCATCTCGACCGCCGCATCGCGGAAAAACGGGTCTACCCATCGATCATCATCAGCCGTTCCGGAACCCGCCGCGAAGAACTGCTTACGGACCCCAATGAACTGCAGAAAATCTGGCTGCTGCGAAAACTACTGCACCCCATGGAAGACATCGATGCGATCGAATTCCTGCTGGACAAATTGAAAGCCACCACCACGAACACGGAATTCTTCCAGTCCATGAGGCGCTAATCGAGAAACGACATGAAATCCGACATCCATCCCCAATACGGCGAAATCGACGTCCTCTGCGCCTGCGGCAACAAATTCAAGGTGCGGTCTACACTCGGCCGGGAACTCCACGTGGAGCTCTGCTCGGCCTGCCACCCGTTCTATACCGGCAAACAGAAGATCGTGGATACCGCCGGTCGCGTCGGCCGTTTTAAGGAAAAATACAACCGCCGCTAGGAGCCTGTCGGACTTAGTACCCTTGGGCATAAATACACACACGTTCAGCGGGATCGGAAAAGCCGATCGCCAAGGCACGCGAGCGCAGGACTGGCCCGGTCAATTCAAGCGAG
>JAANXG010000059.1 GCA_018263405.1 Gammaproteobacteria bacterium | reverse complement strand
CTCTTTCCCTGCACGGCGCTCTTCCGATCTTCCTGGTTTGCATGCCGGCCTTCGTCGATTTTCATCTGTTGAATGATCCGGCGGCTGCGCCTATCTCCGTTCGGAAGCCTTTGTAAATGACCGTCCAGATGCTTTACGACTTGTTTCTCGGTTTCCGCGAGAAACCCCAAGTTCCATCGCTCGCCGCATGCCCCCGCCAGGCTGCCCAGGACAAACGATCCCAGGAACCACACCGGTGTCAGCCGGCTTCTGTGTTCGCCCAGTTCGTCCAGACGAGTCTGGCACCAGGCCAGGTGATCGTTTTCCTCGTCGGAGGCCTGCTGCATGGCTTGTCGTACGCGCGGGTTACGCGCGGTTAAGCCCTGGCCCCGATATAAGGCTTGCGCGCAGACTTCCCCGGCATGGTTGACGCGCATCATTTCGCCGCTCACACTGCTATCGCCCGCTGACAGGGGCCGCGTTCCCGCTAAACGATCGGCTTCGTCGGCGGGATAGGGACGCTTTGCGACGGGCGTCGAGAACATCGTCCGAAGCGCCTTATCAACGCCGATAATGACGTTGTCGATGGCGCTTATTCTCCGTTCGCTCACTACGTGTCACCCGATACGGTTCATTGCAATATTAACGCGGGATAGTGGCAGCACTTGGCCCGCACGGCGGAGAAACATCTTACCAGGGATCGAGCGAATGACGATGCCGCAAACACTGTTTCATATTGAAATGCCGGAGTAAACCTTGGACACCGTGCGAATAATGGTTACCCGCCATGCGTCTTTCTACAGCCCCCTGCTGGCGGCAATCAACGGGCGGTTTCTGACCGACCACGGCATTACCTGCGAGTACCGTATCGCGAAGCCGGAACTGAGCGTTCCGATGGCCCTGCGCGGCGGTCGGGTCGACCTGGGCCAGCTCGCGGTCTCGGCAAGCTGGGCGGATATGCAACGGGGCCGGCCCAACGATCTGCGGCACTTCGCCCAGATCAATTGCCGGGACGGGTTTTTTCTGGTTTCCCGTCACGCCTACAAACAGTTTCAGTGGACCGATTTGCTGGAACGAGAAGTGCTGGTGGACCATCTGGGCCAGCCCCTGGCGATGTTCGAATACGCCTGCTTTAAGCAGGGGATCGACCTGCAGCGCGTCGCCCTGATCGACAGGGGAGAGCCGGAGGAAATGCTCGATGCGTTCCGCGGAGGAGAAGGAGACTTTATCCATCTGCAAGGGCCCGCGGCGCAACTGCTGGAGCTGGAGGGTTCCGGACATGTGGTAGCCGCCGTGGGAAACGCCCTGGAACCCGTCGCGTTCAGTTCGCTGGTCTCGATGGATGAATGGCTTGCCACGGACGTCGCCCGGCGGTTCACGCGGGGCTTCTCGGCAGCACGCGAATTCGTCCGAACCGAAGCACCGGAGCGGGTGGCCGAACTTGTCCGCCCATTCTTCGAAGATGTCGACGCGTCCGCGCTCAGCCAATCCATCTCGGCTTATCGACAACTGGGGTGCTGGGAAGGCGGGATACGCATCGGCGAGCAGGAATACAACGCGGCGCTCGAGGTATTTCGACATGGCTCGGTTATTTCCGGCAATCCCCCGTATTATCGAGTAGTGGTCGATCCGCCGGCTATGGCGCCTTCCCCGGCTCGGGATCGCCGTGGCCATGAGTGAAATCAAGGACGGGTTCAAAGCCGGTGCCCGCGTTGTGCCGACATTCGGGGTGGTGTTTTTCGGCTATGGGCTGGCCGCGGGCGTGGCGCATGTGCCGGGGCCGGCAGCCTTGGCGATTACGTTGCTGGTGTTCGCGGCTCCGGCCCAGTTCGCCATTGCGGACGTGGCGAGCCAGGGCGGTGGCGTCGTTCAGTTGGTATCGATTGCCGTAGTGGTCAATTTAAGGTTCTTTGTGATGAGCCTGACACTCGCGGGCACTTTCGATCAACACAGGCGGATCGGCCATTTGATTTGGTGTCAGTTCGTGAGTGCCACCACGTATCTCACCACCTTTTTCCATTGGCGCGGCGGGAAGGTCAACGATGCGTTCGCGTTTTATCGAGGAGTGGTCCTCGCCGCCCTGCCCGCGGCGCTTGTCGGGACGGCCTTGGGTTTATGGTTGGGAGTCGGGCTGCCCGCCCTCCTGGCTTTTGCGGCGACATTGTTTTTACCGATTTATTTTTCCTTGATGCTGGCGGGCGAGAAGCAGACGCGAAACGAGTTTACCGCGGTTGTTCTGGGATTCTTGTTGACTCCGCCGGTGGAGGTTTTGTTTCCGGGTTGGGGATTGTTCATCGTCGCGCTAAGTGTCGGATTGGGTGTGGCCGGATTGACCGAGGCGGATTCGGGAGATGACTGAACTGCAGTGGACCGTCGTGGTTCTCGGCGCGGGCCTGGGGACCTACGCGTTGCGGGCGGCTCCGTTCGCCTGGAAACCGTTCCGTGAGTTCGGGCGCCGGCATCTTCGTTGTTTGACGTATATATCCTTTGCCGTGGCGGCGGGAATCGTTTCCAGAGCGATTTTCCTTTCGGGAGGCCAATTCGGTTTGGGTCGCGAAGTCTGGATCAAGGTACTGGCCGTGATAACCGCGCTATTGATCTATCGTGTCACCCGGAACATGCCCACGGCGCTTTTTTCAGCCGTGGGCGTTGCTATCGCGATCCACTGGTTGGTGGCCTGAATAGCCCAGCCGGCTCGACAAATCCATGCCGGCTTGCTGCAGCCGCGGTATCCATCCTTCTTCGTGGCGCGCGGTGGGGGCGGAGACCGACATCGCCGCCACCAGGGACCCGGAGTGGTCCCGCACGGGCACGGCCACGCAGGATACACCCGGCTCCGCTTCTTCGGAATCCACGGCGTAACGCGTTTCCAGAGACTCGACGCACTCCGCCCGCAAAACATCCGCCCGCGTGATGGTATGCGGGGTAAACGCAGAGAGCCTCGTTTCCCGCGCGTACGACTCGAAGCCTCGATCGTTCTCTTCCCCGAGGAAGAGTTTTCCCACTGCCGTCACGTGTAACGGAGCGCGGCCACCGACCACTTGTTCGACGCGCATCATCCGTTTGTTGCTTATGGCGCGCTCGATATAGACAACTTCATTGCCATCGCGAATGGTTAGATTGATGGTTTCCTGCAGCGAATCCCGCAGCGATTCCATGATTGGACGCGCGTCTTCCCTGAGGCTGACGTGGGCTTGCACGCGGCCCCCCAGCTGCAGGAGCTTACGCCCCAGCTTATAACGGCCGGCTTCGTCCCGTTCGACATAGCCGTGTGTTACCAGGGAGGACAGGATCCGAAAAGCGCTCGATGGGTGCAGATCGGCGTCAATGGCCAGTACCTTGAGCGGCAGGTTTTTGTCGCCGGCGGCAATCAAATCGATCAGCGCGGCGGCGCGGTCGATAACCTGGATAGCACTTTTTGTCATAGTTTCGTATTCCGAAAACAGCCACATTATATAAAATTAGCGTCGACTTGGCATCGCGAGTAGACTGAAATTATGCCGGCCACGCCGAAATCCCTCCGCACCCGGGCGTCCGTCGCCGCGGACCTGAGCCGCCTGCTTCCGAATTGTCATCTCTTGGCGGACGAGGAATCGCTGCGTCCCTACGAATGCGACGCTTTGTCGGCTTACCGGCGGTTGCCGTTGGTTGTCGTCCTTCCCGAGACGCTCGGCGAGGTGCGGACCGTCGCCCGCTACTGTCGAGACAAGGGCGTTCCGCTTGTGGCACGGGGCGCCGGCACCGGCCTGTCCGGCGGTGCCCTGCCGATCGAGGACGGGATACTTTGCAGCCTCGCCAAGTTCGATCGGATATTGCACATCGACCCGGCGAATCGCTCGGCGACGGTGCAACCGGGGGTGAGAAACCTCGCCGTATCCGAGGCCGTATCGCACTTGGGGCTGTACTACGCTCCGGACCCCTCGTCCCAGATTGCCTGTACGATCGGCGGCAATGTCGCCGAAAACTCCGGCGGGCTGCATTGCTTGAAGTATGGTTTGACCGTTCACAATATCCTTAAATTAAAAATCGTTACTATCGAGGGCGAGTTGGTGACCATCGGTGGCGACGCCCTCGATTCGCCCGGTTACGATTTTCTCGCCCTGCTGACCGGTTCCGAAGGCTTGCTGGGCATCATCGTCGAAGTGACGGTCAAGCTACTGCCGATACCGGAGTCCGCGAAACTGATCATGGCGTCCTTCGACGATACCGGGAGCGCAGGCCATGCGGTTGGGGATCTGGTGGCCGCCGGGATTATCCCGGGCGGGCTGGAGATGATGGATAACGCGGTAATCCGGGCGACCGAGGATTTCGTCCACGCCGGCTACGATACCGACGCCGCGGCCATTCTGTTGTGCGAACTGGATGGCACGCCTGAAGAGGTGACGGACGATATTGCCCGGGTGAAAGAGGTGCTGGAGCAAAGCGGCTGCACCGGCATGCAGGTGGCGAAAGACGAAGCCCAGCGACAACAATTTTGGTCGGGACGCAAGGCCGCCTTCCCGGCGATAGGAGCAATGTCCCCCGACTATTACTGCATGGATGGCACCATTCCCAGACGCAAACTGGGAGAGGTGCTGGGGCGCATGGCGGAGATGTCCCGGCGGTATGGGTTGCGGGTCGTTAACGTCTTTCACGCCGGTGACGGCAATCTGCATCCGCTAATCCTGTATGACGCCAACCGGCCGGGGGAGCTGGAACGTACCGAAGCCCTCGGCGCCGATATTCTTCAGCTGTGCGTGGACGTCGGCGGTACGATCACCGGCGAACACGGCGTGGGCATCGAAAAGATCGACCAGATGTGCGTGCAGTTCGATTCCATGGCGCTCTCGCAATTTCATGCCGTGAAGGAAGCTTTCGATCCGGTGCGGCTGCTGAACCCCGACAAGGCGATCCCTACTCTACGCCGGTGTTCGGAATTCGGCGGGATGCACGTGCAACGCGGCGAGCTGAAATTCCCCGAACTGGAACGGTTTTAACCGAATGACACGCCGGGATATTCCGTTGCTGTGCACCCACGCTCAGAATGTTGCAATATCAATGACGGGCTCCTAGTGTCCGAGTTCGTTCAACAAAGCTGTGAAGCCATAAAAAAAGCGGGCGAGGCACGTGCGCCGCTGCGTATACAAGGTGGCGGTACAAAATCGTTCTACGGCAGACGCATCCAGGGCGAACCGCTCGAGACCGGTTCCCACGCCGGGATCGTCGATTATGAACCGTCCGAGCTCGTCATTACCGCGCGGGCGGGGACACCGTTGGCCGCGCTGGAAGCGAAACTTGCCAAGTTCGGGCAAATGCTGCCTTTCGAGCCGCCGTATTTCGGCGGCGCGGCCACCATCGGGGGCACCGTTGCCAGCGGTTTGTCCGGACCCCGCCGACCCTACGCCGGCGCGGTCCGTGACCTCGTGCTGGGTTGCAAGCTCATCAACGGGTTCGGCGAACATTTAACATTCGGCGGGCAAGTCATGAAAAACGTTGCGGGCTACGATATCTCCCGGCTCATGGTGGGAGCGCTGGGCACCCTGGGCGTTATCACGGAGGTATCGATGAAAGTCGTTCCTCGACCCGTGGCGAGTGCGACACTGGCGTTCGAATACACGCAGCGCGAGGCCATCGAGGCGATGAATCGCTGGGCCGGTCAGCCGCTTCCCCTCAGTGCCACCTGTCACGACGGGGACAGGTTGTACCTGCGGCTATCCGGTACCCGGGCCGGTGTGCAAAGCGCGGCGGACGAGCTGGGCGGCGAATCCGTTTCCGACGATGATTTCTGGGCGCGGGTTCGAGACCATCGGCACCCGTTCTTGCGGACCGCTCCGGCACTGTGGCGGCTGTCGGTGCCGCCCGCCACCGAACCGCTCGACACGCCCGGTTCGACATTCATCGAATGGAACGGCGGATTGCGCTGGGTCGCGACCGACGCACCGGCGCGCGTTGTCCGCGAATGCGTGGACGGCACGGGAGGGCACGCAATCTGGTTTCGCGGCCATGACGGCAAAGACGTATTCCACCCCCTGGATCGGGAAAAACTCGCTTTGCACCGTAACGTGAAGCGGGCATTCGATCCTGTCGGGATTCTGAATCCCGGTCGCCTGTACGCAGAAATCTGAACCGATGCAAACCCAACTCGCCGAATTCATTCGCAACACCCGCGAAGGCCGGGAAGCGGACACGATATTGCGAAAGTGCGTACATTGCGGCTTTTGCCTCGCCACGTGCCCGACCTATCGCTTACTCGGCGATGAACTCGACAGCCCGCGTGGACGGATCTATTTAATCAAGCAGGTGCTGGAGGGGCGAACACCGAGCGAAAAGACGCAATTGCATCTCGACCGGTGCCTGACTTGCCTGAATTGCGAAACCACCTGTCCTTCGGGTGTCGAATACGGCCGCCTTGCGGATATCGGACGACGGATTGTCGAGAAGCAAGTCGAACGCCCGTTGTCGAATCATTGGGTACGCCGCTCGCTGCGTTGGTTGATCCCGTCCCGTCGGCGTTTTCGAGCCGCCCTGCGACTCGGCCGGATGGCGCGGCCGGTATTGCCGGGTGGACTCAAGCGCCGCGTGCCCACGCCGGTGGCACCGCGGCCCTGGCCGCGGCGTCGGCACGCCCGCAGGATGCTGGTGTTGGAGGGCTGCGTGCAACCTGCCCTGGCGCCGAATACCAATGCAGCGGCCGCGCGGGTACTCGACCGCCTCGGAATAAGCCTGGTGGCGCCCGAGGACACCTGCTGCGGGGCGGTCAGCTACCACCTGGCGGCGGTGGAAGAGGGACGGAGCTTCATGCGCCGCAATATCGATACCTGGTGGCCCCATATCGAAAACGGGGTGGAGGCCATCGTCACCACCGCCAGCGGGTGTGGTGTGATGGTGAAGGATTACGAGAAGGTGCTGCACGACGATCCCGAATACGCGGACAAGGCCAAGCGCGTGAGCGCGCTCGCCCGCGACATCAGCGAAGTACTCGCCGGCGAGGACCTAACGCGGCTTGCGCCGCCGGCCGAGCGTCCCCGCGTGGCGTTCCATCCGCCGTGCACGCTTCAGCACGGCCAGGCGATCCGCGGCGTCGTGGAGAAGATACTGTTGGACGCCGGGTGGGAAGTAACGCCGGTCCCCGACGCGCATTTGTGCTGCGGATCGGCGGGTACGTACTCCATCCTGCAAAAAGACCTGGCGAATCGACTCAAGCGCGATAAGCTCCAAGCGCTGCAACAGGGCGAACCCGGGCTCATCGCCACGGCCAACATCGGCTGCCAGGTACACCTGCAGTCGGGCACGAATCTGCCCGTGAAACATTGGATCGAACTTCTCGAGTAACGGTTCGAAAAGTCCGTGCTATGGCGGCGATCATGGGGGATTTATTGACAAACCACCTCCTCGGTCGCTGAGCTTTTCCTTTCCGCGAACGTCAACCTATGACCAGCCCGATCGTTGGAAAGAATATGGAAAATCGCGAAATTCCAGCGCCCTGGAAAATAGGGCTTTGGGAAAATGGCTTGAAATCAATGAGATATCGATTCCGCGTAGTATTCGATTTTTTTTCGCGAATCGATTTGACAAATGCCTCATCTATATTAGATAATTACTATATCCTCACGTTGCGTTGCAACAACGTGGACCGGAATGCAGGCGGCATCGCCGGGAAGCCGATGCCTGAAGGATTGTGAACGACTCCTCCATCCTCCTTTGGTGGTTTGGGCGTGGCACCCCTTTCGCCACGCCTTTTTTTTGTCCGTTTCACGCGGAGCCGAAAGTTTCGGATCCGCGATAAAGCCGACCCGGTCCCTCGACACTCCCCGAGAGTTTTAGTAGTATCCGCGTCCCCTTCCGCGGTGCGTGCGCAAGCGATTATTTTATGAAGACGTATTCGGCAAAACCATCGGACGTCCGGCACGAGTGGCACATCATAGACGCCACCGACAAAGTGCTCGGCCGCCTTGCTTCGGACATCGCCCGTTACCTGAGAGGCAAGCACAAACCCGAGTACACGCCCAATACCGATACCGGTGACCACATCGTCGTGGTGAACGCGGGGAAAGTGCACGTGACCGGGAGAAAAACGAGGGACAAAGTCTATTACCGGCATACCGGTTATCCCGGCGGCATCAAGTCGCAAACCTTCGCGGAATTACGGGACTCGCATCCCGAACGGATTATCGAGACGGCGGTTAAGGGCATGTTGCCGCGCAATCCGCTGGGCCGGGCTATGTTTAAGAAATTGCATGTTTATGCCGGGGCTGAACATAAACACCAGGCACAGCAACCGAAACCGCTGGAGCTTTAAGCTATGAGCAACGAAACGTTCTCCGCCGTCGGTCGGCGTAAGTCTTCCACCGCCCGGATACGCTTGCAGCGCGGCAGCGGGCGGATCACGGTCAACAAGCATCCTATCGAGAAATACTTCGGCCGAGAAACCTCGATAATGATTGCGCGCCAGCCGTTGGATAAGATCGATATGCGCGGCAAATTCGATCTGCTGGTGAATGTGTCGGGTGGCGGCAACAGCGGCCAGGCCGGAGCCATCAGTCACGGACTGAGCCGCGCCCTGGTTGCCTACGATGAGTCTCTGCGCGGAACCTTGCGAAAAGGCGGCTTCCTTACCCGCGATGCCCGGGAGGTGGAACGTAAGAAAGTGGGCCTGCACAAAGCCCGCAAGCGGCCGCAATACAGCAAGCGGTAAGAATCCCGATCGATTTCATTCCCTGGGCTTGGAAACCATGCGCCCCATGGGGTGGCCGCCCAGCAGGTGCATGTGCAGGTGAAACACGATCTGCCCGCCGTGTTCATTGCAGTTGACGATTAAACGGTAACCGTCTTCGGCGATCCCTTCGTCCCGGGCCAGCTTTGCGGCCACCGTGAACAAATGGCCGAGGTCCGCCTCGTCTTCCTCGCTCACGTCGTTGATCGTGGGTATCGGCTTGTTGGGCACGATAAGAATATGCGTCGGCGCCTGGGGGCCGATGTCCCGGAACGCCGTCGCGCGCTCGTCCCGGTAGACGACATCCGCGTCGGCCTCGCCGTTGATGATTTTGCTGAAAATCGTTTCTTTAGGCATTGAACTGCTCTCCCTAAGATGTTTGAGTAAAGAAGCTTTCATCGAGTGAACGCTCCGTTACCAATGCAAATTCATAACCAAGAGTAATGCAAGTCATGAGTTCTTTCAAAGCTTACCGGATCCATAACGAAGACGGTGAAATACGGGCGAAATTCGAACGGATAACGCTGGATGAGGTGTCGGACGGGGATGTCGTGATCCGCTCCGCTTATTCGGACATCAACTACAAAGACGCCCTGGCGGCGGGTGGTCAAGGCAAAATTCTGCGCCAGTTCCCATTGGTTGGCGGCATTGACGTCGCCGGCCGCGTGGAGTCGTCCTCCAACCAGCAATTTTCCGCGGGCGACAAGGTCGTGGTGGTTGGCTGCGAGTTGTCCGAAACCCGGGATGGCGGTTATGCCGAATTCGTCAGGGTGCCGGCGGATTGTGTCGTAAAACTTCCCGAATCCTTGACACTGTTCGATGCCATGGCACTGGGTACGGCGGGCTTCACGGCGGCCCTCGCCGTGGAATGTATGGAACGTAACGGGCAGAACCCGGCGCACGGTCCCATCGTGGTGACCGGCGCCACCGGCGGCGTCGGCAGCGTCGCCATCGATATTCTCGCCGGGTCCGGCTACGAGGTGGTGGCGCTCACCGGCAAGGCCGACGCGGCGGACTACCTGTCGGGTCTGGGGGCGTCCCGGATTCTGCCGCGGGCCGAAGTGGATCTCGGCAAGCGACCCATGGAACGTGCGGAGTGGGGCGGTGCCGTCGATAACCTCGGAGGCGAGGTGCTGACCTGGCTCACCCGGACCGTCAAGCCTTTTGGCAACATCGCCTCCATCGGGTTGGCCGCCAGTCACGAACTGCATACGAGCGTCATGCCGTTTATCCTGCGTGGCGTGTCGCTGCTCGGCATCAATTCCGTGCTGATTTCGCCGGAGGTCAGGCGGGCCGTATGGGAGCGTCTCGGCGGCGACTTGAAGCCCGGGCACCTGGACCGTATCGCCTCCCGGATCGTCGAGTTCGATGAATTGCCGGGAGCGTTCGACGGCTTCATCGACGGAACCGTCACCGGACGCACCGTGGTGAAAATCGCCGATATCGACTAGTTCCTAGCGGGAGTCGACCCATGCCCTCACCATTATGGCGGCCATCGCCCGAGCGGGTGGCAGGGGCCAATATCACGGCCTTTTCGAACGCGGTGTCCGAGCTTGCCAGCGCGCGCTTCGACGACTACCGGGCGCTGCATCGATGGTCCATCGAGAATCCGGAAGATTTCTGGAACGCGGTTTGGGATCACGCCGGGGTCATCGCCTCCGAACGCGGGGGGACCGTATTGCATGACCAGGACAAGATGCCGGGGGCGCGGTGGTTCCCGGACGCAAAACTGAACTTTGCCGAGAACCTGTTACGCCGCCGCGATGAAGGGTCGGCCGTTGTGTTTCGGGGAGAAGACCGGGTCGAGCGGACCCTGAGCTATGCGGCGCTGCATAAAGAGGTATCCCGCCTGAGCCAGGCGCTGCGCGCCACCGGCGTGCGGCCGGGCGACCGCGTGGCGGGCTATGTGCCCAACACCCCCGAAGCGCTGATCGCCATGCTGGCGACCACCGCCATCGGCGGGGTCTGGACCTCCTGTTCCCCGGACTTCGGCGTCCAGGGCGTGCTGGACCGCTTCGGTCAGATCGAACCGAAAGTGTTATTCAGCGCGGAGGGCTACTTTTATAACGGTAAGCGGCACGATTCACTGGAGAAAGTAAAGACGATCCGGGACAAACTACCGACCCTGAACCAGGTCGTGGTCTTTCCCTATACCCGGGAAGCCGCCGTGGACGGATTGGAAGACGGCGCGGTCTGGCGCGAATTCGTCGAACCCTATGTGCCGGGAGACATCGACTACGCGCGCTTGCCATTCAACCATCCCTTGTACATCATGTTCTCGTCCGGCACCACCGGCGTGCCCAAGTGCATCGTACACGGCGCCGGCGGGACCCTGTTGCAGCATCTCAAGGAGCACCGGCTGCATGCCGATGTCAAACGGGACGATCGGTTATTTTATTTCACTACCTGCGGCTGGATGATGTGGAACTGGCTGGTGTCCGGACTGGCGTCCGAGGCTTGCCTGGTGTTGTACGACGGTTCGCCGTTTTATCCGGACGGCAACGCGATGTTCGATTTCATCGACCACGCGGGTATCGACGTATTCGGTACGTCGGCGAAATTCATCGACGCCGTGGCCAAGGCGGAACTGTCTCCACGGGACACCCACAACCTGGGGTCGCTACGTTCCATTCTTTCTACCGGTTCGCCGCTGATGCCGGAAAGCTTCGACTTCGTTTACGAGCACATCAAATCCGATGTCTGTCTGTCTTCCATTTCGGGCGGCACGGACCTGATGGGCTGTTTCGCGCTCGGCAATCCCACCCTGCCGGTCCGGCGGGGGGAGATCCAGTGTAAGGCGCTGGGCATGGCGGTGGAAGTGCTGGACGATCAGGGCGACCCGCTACCCCCGGGGCGGAAAGGCGAACTGGCCTGCGTCAAGCCCTTTCCGTCCATGCCGATTTACTTCTGGCGGGACGAGGACGAATCCACGTACCGCAAAGCCTACTTCGAAAAGGTGCCCGGTGTCTGGTGCCACGGCGATTACGTGGAAATCACCGAACACGATGGCGTGATCATTCATGGCCGTTCGGACGCTGTGTTGAACCCCGGCGGCGTGCGAATCGGGACGGCGGAAATCTATCGCCAGGCGGAGCGGATCGATGAAGTGGTGGAAAGCATCGTTGTCGGCCAGCAGTGGAAAGGCGACGTGCGCGTCGTGTTGTTCGTTCGCCTGCGAGACGGCCTGATCCTCGACGGCGACCTGGTTTGGCGCATCGAGAAACGGATCCGGGATAACACGACGCCGCGGCACGTGCCCGCGAAGATTCTTCAGGTGGACGATATTCCCCGCACCAAGAGCGGCAAGATCGTCGAACTGGCGGTGCGCAGCGTGGTGCACGGCGAATCGGTGAAGAACAAGGAGGCACTGGCCAACCCCGAGGCTCTGGAACTGTTCACCGGCCGTTCGGAACTCGAGACGGACTGATGCGCCACTTAACGGCAATATCATGTTGAAGGGAGCGCGCCTGAGCCGCCATTGGGGCGTTGCGCTCCGGGTAAAGGGCTGGGCCATTCACTGCGGATCGCGCCTTCCACTGGCGCCTCAGGCACGCTCTGAATGTTGCAATCTCAGTGACGGGGTACACTAGCTTGTTGCAAGGCGTTCGTATCCTGGACCTGTCGCGGTTGTTGCCGGGCCCGATGTGCACGGCCCATCTCGCCGCCATGGGGGCCGATGTCATCAAGGTGGAGGACCCGGAAGTCGGGGACTATGCCCGCTCGATGGGCAGTTTTTTCGAAAGCGTCAACCGGGGCAAGCGATCCGTCGCTATCGATCTGAAAACCGATGAGGGCAGGCAGGGCCTCTTGACGCTCGCCGGAACGGCGGACGTGTTTGTAGAAGGCTTCCGACCCGGCGTCGTCGAGGCCCTGGGTGTCGATTACCCGCGGGTCAAGGCGGTGAAACCGGATATTATTTACTGCTCTCTAAGCGGTTACGGGCAAACCGGGCCGTATCGTCTGAAGCCGGGCCACGACATTAATTACCTGGCCCACGCCGGTATCCTCGACGAAATCGGCGCGTCCTCGCGGCAGCCTGGCCTGTGTAACGTTCAGATCGCCGACGTGCTCGGTGGATCGGCGAGCGCGGCGATGGGTATTCTGGCGGCATTATTCAGTGCCCGGCAATCCGGCGAGGGGCGGTTTCTGGATGTATCCATGACCGATTGCGTGCTGGCCCATAACGTGATGCCGCTGATGGCTTACAATGAACGCGGCGCGACGCCCGGGCGCGGCGAGGGTTACTTAACCGGCGGGCTGCCCTGGTACAACGTCTATGCGACCCTGGACGGCAGACATCTGGCGCTCGGCGCCCTCGAGCCGAAGTTTTGGTGCAGGTTTTGCGACGAAATCGGCCGCCGGGAGTGGCGGGAACAGTCCGACGATCCGGAGACGCGGCGCCGAATCCGCCACGGGCTGAGCGAACTGTTCGGCTCGCAGCCACTCGATTACTGGGTCGAGCGGTTTGTGGACGTGGACTGCTGCTTGTCGCCGGTATTGACACTCGAGGAAGCCATGCAGGATCCGCAACTGATCGCCCGGGAAATGTTCGTCGACAACGACGGTCGCGTGGATTATTCGTTTCCCCTCGAATTCGACCCGCCGGTGGAGCCGCTCCGGTCCGGGCCCGCGCCCGGGCTCGGGGAGCACACCGCCGAGGTTTTCGAGGAAGTGGGCCGGCGGTTTAACCAACAAGGGGGTTTTTAATGAGCGACTACAACGCGCCCATCGATGAAATGCAGTTCGTATTGAACGAGTTGGCCGACCTGGACGGGGTGGCGTCATTGCCCGGTTACGAGGAAGCCGCGCCGGACCTGGTGTCGGCCGTGCTCGAAGAAGCCGGCAAGCTCGCGCGCGACGTCCTGGCGCCTCTCAACCGGGTGGGGGATACGCAACCTCCGTCCCTTGTGGATGGCAATGTGGTAACCCCGACGGGCTGGAAGGACGCCTACCGGAAGTTTACCGAGAATGGCTGGAACTCGCTGGCATTTGCCCCCGACTTCGGGGGACAGAATCTGCCTTGGCTGGTATCCACCGCGGTACAGGAAATGTGGCACGCCGCCAACCTATCC
>JAANXG010000058.1 GCA_018263405.1 Gammaproteobacteria bacterium | reverse complement strand
AAACGGCACTTCCCTATGCCACTTCTTACAGCGTCCCTGAAAGACAACCCTACCCCCACATGATCGCCGACATTGCACGGACTTTTTGAGAAATTACGGTTTTGCTCCATCGGATCGTCCAAATCCAACCCAAATTCGGGCGCGAATTCTGTGAAGTTATTTTTGCCCGAGCCCTAAGTTTGTACGCTCATGCCCAGAAATGCCAGATAGACGGCGTAGCCCAGCAGGAACAGCGCGCCATGCCAGCGGGTGATTCTTTTGGAAATCCAAGCAAGCAGAATAAACACCAGAAACACGCCGACCATGACCGGCCAATCACGAAGAACGGCATCGGCTTCCACCATGGATGGGTGGATTGTCCCGGTGACGCCTATTACCCCGAACATATTAAAAATGTTTGAGCCCAACACGTTGCCGATCGCGATGTCTGGTTCGTTTTTCCGGGCACTCGCCAATGCGGCAGCCACTTCCGGCAGACTTGTGCCAACAGCGACGATGGTTAACCCGATAACCAATTCGCTCACTTTAAACGCCTGCGCGATGTCGACGGCGCCACCCACCAGTACGCGCGCGCTGAAAAGCAACACGACGAGTCCGATGAGTGTCCACGCTATCGATCGGCCAGTGGTTTGGGCGGCTGGAATGGCGTGTTCGAGCTCCATGCTGAAAGTGTCCCAGCGTTCTTTTCGGCCCTGCATCACCATGGCCGATAGAAACAAGGCGAGTAAGCAAAGCAGCAGAATGGCCTCAACCCGGCCAAGCCTTAGATCGTATAAGACCACGCCTACGATAAGCATCGATACAAGCGTGAGCGGAATTTCCCGCCATAAAATGCGCGAGTGAATGGCAAGCGGTGCTGCCAGTGCGGCTACGCCGAGCACCAGTGCCACATTGGCTACGTTGGAACCCAGTGCATTACCGATGGCCAGGCCGGGGTTGCCCTGGTAGGCCGCGTTGCCGGAGACGAGCAACTCAGGGGCCGAAGTCCCAAAGCCTACGATTACTATTCCGACCAACAGTACGGAGACGCCCAGCGATCGAGCCAGGGACGCGGAACCCGCTACGAATCGGTCGGCGCCCCAGGCCAAGCCGACGAGGCCGACAATGACATATATAAAGGACAAGATCAGGGAATCGTTCAGCATGCAGTCAGTCCCGGTTGGATAGAACGTTACAAAGCAAAGCCTTTTATTCAGGCTCCCCTATGATCGTCTCGCAAGGGTATTTATAGCGCCACGGTACCGTGGGCTCTGATAAAATCGCCCCTCTTTTGCGGTCGCGGCAGCCGATTGCCGCAGATAACTTATGAGCAAACCCCTGCTGGAAATCAACGACGTGCACTTTTCTTTCGGTGCGAACGAGGTTTATCGCGCGTTGAATCTGCGAGTGCACAAGGGCCAGGTAGCGGCCATTATCGGTCCGAGTGGTTGTGGAAAATCGACTTTATTGAATTTTATCGGAGGGCGATTGTACCCGAATTCGGGTTCGGTGATCTGTGACGGCATTGACGTGACGAGCCTGCGTCGTAACGCCTTGTTCGAGTTTCGCAAACGGCTCGGTATGATGTTTCAAGCCAGCGCCCTGCTCACGGATTTTTCGGTTTTTGATAATGTGGCTTTTCCTGTCCGGCAGAACACGAATCTTTCCGAGACCCTAATCCGGCACCTGGTGTTGATGAAACTGGAAATGGTGGGCTTGCGGGGCGCCCGGGATCTGATGCCGGCGGAATTGTCCGGCGGCATGGCACGTCGCGTTGCCCTGGCGCGGGCCATCGCGATGGATCCCTTGCTCGTAATGTATGACGAGCCGTTCACCGGCCTCGATCCGATCTCCATGGGCGTTATCGTCAAGTTGATTCGCGAGGTGAACGATACGCTGGGCATGACGTCGCTCGTAGTCACCCACGATGTGCGGGAGGCCTGTACCATTGCGGATTATATGTACTTGCTGGGAGACGGCAAAGTCATCGGCGAAGGGAACCCCGATCGGATGCGGGAGTCCAATGTGCCGGACGTGCGCCAGTTTATGAATGGCCTGCCCGACGGCCCGGTCCGCTACCATTACCCGGCGCCGGACTACGCGGATGACATTATAGGAGGGCCGGTGTGAACGCTATACAGCAGCTCGGTGCTTGGACTCTGGGCAGCGTCGCGCGCTGGGGACGGGCCGCCATCTTCCTGTTCCAGACGCTGGCGAGTTGTGCGTGGGTCGTGCGCCGGATCGATCTGTTGATGCAACAGATTTTTTCCGTTGGCGTGTTAACGCTTTTGATCATTCTCGTGTCGGGTTTGTTCGTGGGTATGGTCTTGGGGCTGCAAGGATACAATACGCTCGTGGATTTCGGTGCGGAAACGTCCCTGGGCATGGTGGTCGCGCTGACATTGACCCGGGAACTGGGGCCGGTGTTGACGGCGCTGTTGTTTGCCGGCCGGGCCGGGTCGGCGCTAACGGCGGAAATCGGACTCATGAAGGCGACCGAGCAACTGGCTGCGATGGAGATGATGGCGGTCGACCCGATCAACCGTGTCGTGGCGCCGCGGTTTCTTGCCGGTGTGATTGCCATGCCGTTGCTGGCGGCAATGTTCGCCGGCGTCGGCGTGTTCGGAGGGTATCTGGTCGGCGTCTCGCTGCTGGGCGTCGACGCCGGAGTCTACTGGTCCGGCATGCAGGAAGGCGTGGATCTGTATGCCGATATACTGAACGGCGTTATTAAAAGTGTGGTATTCGGATTCGTGGTTGCATGGATTGCCGTCTTCGAAGGTTACGACGCTACGCCCACTTCCGAAGGCGTCAGTCGGGCAACGACCCGAACCGTTGTCAACGCGTCCTTGTCCATATTGGCTCTTGACTTTATTTTGACATCCTTGATGTTTAAGTAACTAACTGATGAAAAACAAAGGCATACTGGAATTCTGGGTCGGGCTGTTCGTGGTCGCGGGCGTCGTCGCGCTGGGGGTTTTGGCGTTTAAGGTCGCGGGTTTTTCCGGCGGCGAATTTACGCAGACCTACAAGATCACCGCGCGGTTCGGCAACGTCGGCGGGCTGAGCACCAAGGCGCCTGTCAACCTGGCGGGGGTTCGAATCGGGCGTGTGACCGCAATCCGGATCGACCCCGACCACTACAACGCGGTGGTGGAGATGAGCATCGATAGCCGGTATGACAATCTGCCTATGGATACCAGCGCTTCGATATTGACGCAGGGGCTGTTGGGATCGCAGTTCGTGGGCCTGAACCCCGGTGGTGACGAAATTCACCTGGAAGACGGCGATGAAGTTATGCTAACCCAGTCGGCGGTGGTGCTGGAGCAGCTAATCAGCCAGATGTTATTCAGCAAAGCGGAAGGAGGTGAATAATGAGACGAGTTTGTTTGTTCATGTGTCTGTGTATGGGCTTGACTGCCGGAGCCGGCGCAGGACTACCGCCCGACCAGCTTGTCCGTGAAACCGCGGAGCAAGTGATCACGGAGCTCACCGAGAACCGCCGGGAATTGGAGAAGAACCCGGAACGCCTGTACCGGATGGTGAATAAAATCGTGCTGCCCTATTTCGATTTCAAACGGATGTCCCGGTACGTGCTGGGGCAACACTGGAGCGACGCCTCACCGGCGCAACGGGAGCAATTCACCGGCGAGTTCAAAACATTGTTGATCCGCACTTATGCAACCGCGTTGTTTGAGTACACGGGCCAGGAAATCGTGTACAAGCCGTTTCGGCACGAAAAGGGGGACAAGCGGGCAGTTGTTGGAACTGAGGTCCACCCCGAGGATGGACCGCCCATTCCCATTGAATACGGGTTGATATCGAATAGCGAAGAATGGAAGGTCTACGATATCAGAATCGACGGTTTGAGCCTTGTGACCAATTACCGCGCACAATATGGAAGAATTGTTCAGACTCGGGGTATCGAGAAATTGCTTGCTTCGTTGTCGGAAAAGAACGAGAAATCGATGAGTAGGCAGTGAACGTTCGACTGAACACAGACAATCCGGATACCTGGGAAGTGGAGGGTGAACTGACATTCGCCAGTGTGCCGCGGATTCAGACGCGAAGCCTCGAGCGATTTTCGTCCCCCCCAGGCGTCCTGGACCTCGCTAAGGTCGAACGCATCGATAGTGCGGGGATCGCAGTCGTCATCGAATGGGCGCGCCGGGCAAAACTCGCCGGCGCCGCCATGCGCCTGATCAATGTACCCGCCGGCATGGTGTTGCTGTCAAAAACCACGGGTCTTACTCGTATATTGAACATCGACGGTTTCGGCTGAAACGGCCCGACTGATGGCGCCAGTCCCAGCGGTTTGCATCGAAAACGTCCATAAACGCTTTGGTGCCGTTAAGGCATTGCATGGCGTATCCTTCAATATTGCACAAGGAGAGTTTTTCGGCCTGCTGGGACCCAACGGCGCCGGCAAGTCAACGCTCATCAATGCCCTGGCGGGGCTCACCCGGGCAGATCGGGGCCAATTGAACATTATGGGATACGATGTCGTCCGGGAATACCGCCGAGCCCGGATGAGTGTCGGCGTGGTGCCCCAGGAGCTGGTTTACGATCCTTTTTTCACCGTCCGGGAATTTCTGCGGTTCCAATCCGGCTATTTCGGAGTGGCAAAGCAGTCCCGCCAGTGGGTCGATGAATTACTGGAAGTGCTCGATCTCACCGAGAAGGCCGATGTCAACATGCGCGCGCTGTCGGGGGGGATGAAACGCCGGGTTCTGATCGGGCAGGCCCTGGTGCACAAACCGCCCGTGGTTGTGCTGGACGAACCTACCGCGGGCGTGGACGTCGAGCTGCGCCAGCAGCTCTGGTTTTTTATACGCCGCTTGCACCAGGAGGGGCATACCATCGTATTGACGACCCACTATCTCGAGGAGGCCGAACAGCTTTGCGAGCGGATCGCGATTATCGACCGCGGCGAGTTGATTGCCCTGGATACCAAGTCCGACCTGCTGGCCCGCGGTATATTCAGAAGCCTGCACGTCGTGGCGTCCCGGGACATCGAATCCGTGCCGGTGAAGGTACGGGACAAAGTCAAAGCCGTGCACGGCTGCAGCATGGAGCTGCGGCTGCGGCGGGATAGCGATTCCGTCGTGGAGGTGCTGGACACCATTCGCGGTGCCGGGATCGACGTGCGGGATATACACATGGAGGACGACGACCTGGAAGACGTTTTCATCCAACTCACCCGCCGGAGCCCGGCATCGGAAACGAGTGGCGGTTCAGTATGAATATTCGATGGAGTGGCCATATTTTCGGCCGGCCCAAGCTTAAAAGCCACTGGCCATGAACGGGATGCTTTGGCTGTTCTACAAGGAGCTCATGCGTTTTTTGAAGGTGGGGTTCCAGACGGTGCTGGCGCCCATCATCACGGCGCTGCTGTTTCTGCTGGTATTCTCGCACGTCCTCGAGGATCGTGTGCGGGTATTCGAAAACGTGCCGTACACGGCGTTCCTGATTCCCGGTCTGATGATGATGAGCATCATCCAGAACGCTTTCGCCAATAGCTCGTCCAGCCTGATCCAGTCAAAAGTTACGGGGAATCTCGTTTTCGTGTTGATTACGCCGCTGTCGTATTTCGAACTTTTTTGCGCCTACGTGGGCGCGGCGGTAGTGCGCGGCGTCGCCGTGGGTGCCGGCGTGTTTTTGGTGGCGGTTTCGTATGTGGAGGTACCGGTTTATAATTTTTGGATTGTGTTAACCTTCGCGATTCTGGCGAGCGGTATTCTGGGGTCTCTCGGTGTCATCGCCGGGATTTGGGCGGAAAAATTCGATCAACTGGCGGCGTTCCAGAATTTCGTCATCATGCCACTTTCGTTTTTGAGCGGTGTCTTTTACTCCATCCGCTCTCTGCCCGAAATCTGGCAGGACCTGTCAAGATTCAATCCGTTTTTGTATATGATTGACGGGTTCCGGTACGGATTTTTCGGCCAGTCCGATATACCCGTGGCAGCGAGTCTGACGCTCAGCACAGCGGCATTCGCGGTGTTGTCCATATGGGCGCTGATCCTGTTGAACCGGGGGTACAAACTGCGTCAGTAGCGAATTAGGGTGACAGGTGAATTAGGGTGACAGTTAACTTAATTCGGCCAAATCAAACAATAGTTGGGAGTGAATTAAGTTAACTGTCACCCTAATTCACCCTAATTCCCCGATGGAGGTGAAAATCAATGATCACACCCGAGCGGATCAAGCAATGGATAGAATCGGGATTGCCCGGATCACGGGTTGAAATAGCCGGCGATGGACGCCATTTTCAAGCCATCGTTCTCTGCGAGGAATTTGCGGGAAGGACGCGCATTCAACAGCATCAAATGGTATATGATGCGTTAGGCGACAAGATGGAAGCCGATATTCACGCGCTTTCCCTGCGCACCATGACCCCGGATCAATGGGATCCGCAATCCAAGTAGCATTCACGAGGTTGAACCAATGACCGACGTTCAAGATCGCATCAAGCAGACCGTGGAGTCGAACGACATCGTGTTGTTTATGAAAGGCTCGCCCCAGTTTCCACAGTGCGGATTCTCCGGGGGGGCCGTGCAGTTGTTGCAGGCCTGCGGTGTCGAGTTTGCTTCCATAGACGTGTTGTCGGACCCCGAAGTTCGCGAAGGAATCAAACAATACTCGAACTGGCCGACCATCCCCCAGCTGTACGTAAAAGGCCGGTTCCTCGGCGGCAGTGACATTATGATGGAGATGCACGAAAGCGGAGAACTGAACCAGGCCCTGCAAGGGGGGGGCAGCTGACCACAGCGGATATAATCCGCGTGCCGAACCTCCACCGCCGGTTGACCGGCGGTTATCGCGCTACGATACCGAGCGGTTGGCAGGGCCGAAATCGTCATGGATAAACTCATCGTCGAGGGGTGCGTCCCTCTAAAAGGGGATATCCGCATTTCCGGATCCAAAAACGCCGCACTGCCGGTTCTAATCGCCTCCCTGTTGACGGACGAACCCCTGGGGGTTGGTAACATCCCCCATCTCCACGATATCACCACGACCCTCGAGCTGCTGGGGAGATTGGGCGTCGAAGTCGAAGTGGATGAAAAAATGGTGATCCGTGCCCATGCCCATCGAATCGAGCAATTGCGCGCGCCCTACGATTTGGTTAAAACGATGCGCGCCTCCATCCTGGTGCTCGGACCCTTGCTGGCCCGGTTCGGTCATGCCGAAGTCTCGCTGCCGGGAGGTTGTGCGATCGGTTCGCGTCCCGTCAATCTGCACATCCAGGGCCTGCGGGCGATGGGTGCCGAGGTCACGATCGACGAAGGTTACATCAAGGCGACGGCCAAGCGCCTGAAGGGGGCGTCCCTGTTCATGGACTTGATTTCGGTAACCGGCACGGAGAACCTGATGATGGCTGCTACTCTTGCCGAGGGCATCACAGTGATCGAAAACGCGGCCCGCGAGCCGGAAGTCGTGGATCTGGCGGAATGTTTGAATGCCATGGGTGCGCACATCGGCGGTGCCGGAACGGACACGATTACCATCCAGGGTGTGGAGCGCCTGCGTGGCCATACGCATCGGGTGATTCCCGACCGCATCGAAACCGGCACGTTCCTCGTGGCGGCGGCTGTGTCCGGGGGCAGTGTCCGGCTTCGTAATACCGAGCCTCGTGCTCTGGAAGCGGTTATCGAGAAACTACGCGCCACCGGTGCCCAAGTGGATATCGGAGAAAAGGAAATCCGGCTGGATATGTGTGGGCGAAAACCGCGAGCCGTGGATGTACGTACCGCGCCGTACCCGGCGTTCCCTACCGACATGCAAGCCCAGTTTGTGACCCTGAACAGCGTCGCGGTGGGTACGGGGACCGTCACGGAAACCGTGTTCGAGAACCGTTTCATGCACGTGCAGGAGTTGCAGCGCATGGGTGCGGACATCGAGTTGAATGGTAATATTGCCATTGTTCACGGCGTGGAGGTGCTGCGCGGTGCGCCGGTCATGGCTACCGATTTGCGTGCCTCGGCCTCTTTGGTGCTCGCCGGGCTGGTGGCTGAGGGAGAAACTGCGATCGACCGGATTTACCACATCGACCGCGGTTATGAGTGTATCGAGGAGAAACTCGTCCAGCTCGGCGCCCGGATCAGACGGGTCCCGGGCCATGCATACGTCCGGGAATCGCGCCCCAGCGCTTCCCGACCCGCTGAACGTTACAATATCAGTGACGGGGCACACTAGCGGTGAACGTGCCGGTCAAGATTGCGCTGGCCAAGGGCCGGATACTGGAAGAGGCACTGCCGCTGTTCGAGCGGGTGGGTTTGGGGCCGATTGAATCGCCCGCCACGAGCCGAAAACTGACGCTGAATACCGAATCCGGCAAAGCGCGGCTAGTGGTTATTCGCGGTGCTGATGTGCCTACCTATGTTCAGTTTGGCGCCGCACAGCTCGGCATCGTCGGCAAGGATGTGCTGCTGGAGCACGGCGGCGGCGATCTGGCGGAATTGCTGGATCTGGGCTTTGCGACATGCCGGCTGGTTGTGGCGGAACCGGTTTCCATCGCCGAGCGGGATGACCCCGTGTACCGGCAACGTTTGCGAATCGCCACCAAGTATCCGAACATCACGCGGCGCCACTTCGCGGCCAAGGGCGTACAAGCCCAGATCATCAAGCTTTACGGGTCCATGGAGCTGGCACCCCTAATGGGGTTATCCGACCGTATCGTCGACTTGGCGGATACGGGAGGGACCCTGGCGGCGAACGACCTGGTGGAGGTCGAATCGATCGTTGACGTCAGCGCTCGCTTGATTGCCAATCTGGCGGCGTTGCGGATGCAGTCCGGACCGTTGGAGCAAGTTATTCAATCGATACAAAACGCTGTACACAAAAATGGACGGTAAAGAATCTATCCGGAGGCTTGATGCCGAGAGTCCGGATTTCGAACTCAAAGTCGCCGATTTGCTGCGTCGTGGCGAGGGTGATCGAGAATCGGTAACCGCCGTGGTGTTGGAGATACTAAAACGCGTCCGTCTCGATGGCGACGAAGCTTTGGTGGCGTATACGAAACGGTTCGACGGTTTTGAGGTTCGGTCATGCCGTGATCTAGAGCTCGACAGCCGGTGTCTGGACGCCGCCATGGAGCGGATTTCCCAAGTCGAACGCGGAGCACTGGAACACGCCGCCGAGCGGATTCGCCGCTTTCACGAAAAGCAGAACCAGTCCTCCTGGAACTATGAAGAGAACGACGGCACCCGCCTGGGCCAGCGTGTAACACCACTGGACCGGGTGGGCCTGTATGTGCCCGGCGGCAAGGCCGCTTATCCGTCGTCGGTATTGATGAATGCCATTCCGGCCAAACTTGCCGGCGTATCGGAGCTGGTTATGACCGTTCCCACGCCGGAGCGCCGGATGAACGATTTGGTGCTGGCGGCGGCGCGAATTGCAGGGGTCGATCGCGTGTTCTGTATAGGTGGCGCCCAGGCGGTGGCGGCGCTGGCCTACGGCACCGGGACGATACCGCGGGTGGACAAGGTGGTGGGGCCGGGCAACATCTATGTAGCGACTGCCAAGCGACTGGTTTTCGGAGAAGTCGGTATCGATATGATCGCCGGGCCTTCCGAAGTCGTGATCGTGGGGGACGACAGTGTGGATGCCAATTGGGTCGCGGTGGATCTGTTCGCACAGGCCGAGCACGACGAGCTTGCACAGTCGATCCTGATTTCCAGCGACCGGGATTACCTCGATGAGGTCGCACGGGCGATCACCCGCTTGCTTCCGGAAATGGAGCGTCGGGATATCATCGCCGCGGCTCTTGCCGGGCAAGGGGCGCTGATCGCTGTGCCGAATCTGGAGCGAGCGTCGGAGCTGGTCAACCGTATCGCGCCGGAGCATCTCGAGTTGCTGATACGCGATGCCGAATCTTTTGTGAACCGGATTCGCCACGCCGGTGCGATTTTTGTTGGTCCGAACAGCGCGGAGGCGCTGGGAGACTATTGTGCGGGACCCAACCATGTTTTGCCGACCTCCGGCACCGCGAGATTCAGCTCGCCACTCGGGGTGTATGATTTTCAAAAACGCACCAGCGTTATCGCTTGTTCCGAAGAAGGGGCGCGTGCCATGTCGAAAACCGCATCGGTGCTGGCTCGCGCCGAATCGCTGACAGCCCATGCGCGCTCCGCGGAATACCGGGGAAGTGACTGACCCGGTGAAACGGTCGTCCGGTTCCGATACGGAGCGCCTGGTGTTGGAAGTCGTGCGCCCGGCCATTCGGGCTTTGTCCGCTTATCCCGTAACGCCGGCCCATGACCGGGTCAAATTGGATGCGATGGAAAATCCCTACAGCCTGCCGCCGGCGCTTCGAGAAGAATGGCTCGATGTCCTGCGCAACGCCGAGTTGAACCGATACCCCGATGCCCGCGCCGCGGACTTAAAGGAAAAACTGCATACCGTTTTTGGAATCTCCCGGGACGCGTCCATCCTGCTGGGTAACGGGTCGGACGAAATCATTCAGATTATCCAGACCGCGACAGGCGGTCCCGTTCTTACCCCGGTTCCAACATTCGTCATGTACGAAACGATTGCCGGTTTTGCGGACGCCGAGTTCGTCGGCATTCCGCTTGACACGGGTTTTGGTCTGGATGCCGATGCAATGCTGTCGGCAATTCGCCGGCATCGCCCGGCGGTGGTTTTTATCGCTTACCCGAACAACCCGACCGGGAACCTGTTCGACGAGAAGGTAATCCGGCGGATAATCGACGCCGCGAACGGCCTGGTCGTGATCGACGAGGCCTACCACGCGTTTGCCAAGCAGTCGTTGATGCATTGCCTGGAACAATATCCCAACGTGGTAGTCATGCGTACGTTGTCCAAGCTGGGGCTCGCCGGCCTCCGGCTGGGTTTTGCCGTGGGGCATCCGGCCTGGATCGGACAATTCGAGAAGGTGCGGCTCCCCTACAACGTGGGAGTGCTGACTCAAAAGAGCGTGGAATTCGCGCTCGAACATCTCGATGTCTTCATGCGGCAGACGGAGGAAATCAAGGCAGAGCGCCGTCGTGTTCATGAGTCCTTGAACGAGGCCGGCTATGATTGTTTTCGTAGCGATGCCAATTTCATTTTATTTCGTTGCCGCGATCATTCCGCCGGTGAGGTGTTTCAATCTCTTCTGAATGGGGAAGTGCTGATCAAGAATCTCTCCGATGCGCATCCGGCGCTGGCGGAATGTCTGCGCGTCACAATCGGTACGCCCTCGGAAAACGATCGATTTCTGGCGGCGATACCCGGGTCGGCGAGTTCTCGATAAGCCGGCGAGAACGTGAACCACTTGCTTTCCATGGCTCTTGGCCATTGTGTTTTGCTATAGTCGCAAACTTCCGTGATTCTAATCCGATTCCCCCATGGCCGGCCGCGAAGCCAATATCGACCGCGTTACCAAGGAAACCCGCATCACCGTTTCAGTGAATCTGGACGGGGATGGCACGGGGTCGTTCTCAACCGGTATTCCTTTCCTGGAGCATATGCTTGACCAAGTGGCCCGGCACGGTTTGATCGATCTGAGAGTGGAAGCGGAAGGGGACTTGGACATCGATGCTCATCACACCGTCGAAGACATCGGGATCGCTATCGGCCTGGCGGTGGCGCAGGCCGTCGGCGACAAAGCGGGGATACAACGTTACGGCTATGCCTACGTACCATTGGACGAGGCGTTGAGCCGTGCGGTGATCGATTTTTCCGGACGCCCCGGGTTGGAATACGCAGTGGAGTATCCCCGTGCCCGGATCGGCGGTTTCGACGTCGATTTGTTGCGTGAATTTTTTCAGGGTTTCTGCAACCACGCTTATGTGACCCTGCACATCGATAACCTGCGGGGCAAGAATGTTCACCATATTGCCGAAACGGTATTCAAGGCATTCGGCCGCGCGCTACGCATGGCGAAGGAAATAGACAGTCAGCGGCATGGGGCGGTACCGTCTACCAAAGGATCTCTGTAACCCGGGTTCGTCAATTCCCGATGACGCCGACCTGACTCAGGGATCAATGAATCGTATCGCGGTCATCGATTTGGGGACCGGCAATCTGCGTTCGGTCGCCCGGGCGCTGGAAACGGCGGGCCGGGGTGACTGCGAGGTGCGCGTAAGCGACGCGGCCGGGGACGTCTCCCGGGCCGAGAGAATCGTCTTTCCGGGGCAAAGCGCCATCGGCTCGGTTATGGGCAGGCTCCGGAGCAACCCGGCTCTCCTCGACACACTTGTCGAATCGATGGGAGCTAAACCTTTTCTCGGGATCTGCATCGGCCTACAGGCCCTGTACGCTCGCAGTTCCGAGGACGGCGGTGTCGAAGGTTTGGGCGTTTTGAGCGGCGAAGTCCGGCATTTCCTCGAAGCGGGTGGCGGCACGTCCGGCTCGTTCAACGACCCCGATAGCGGCCGGAAACTCAAGATCCCCCACATGGGCTGGAACAACGTTTGTCAGACCCATGAGCATCCTTTATGGCAGGGCATCGAACAGTGCGCCTGGTTCTATTTCGTGCATAGTTACTGCGCGTTCCCCGATGCGGCCGGCGAAGTTTACGGTGTAACGAGTTACGGTCTGGAATTCGCCGCGGCTGCCGGGAATCGAAATGCGTTCGCCATCCAATTCCATCCTGAAAAGAGCCAGCAAAACGGATTAAAATTGCTGGGCAATTTTATCCACTGGGACGGGACGCTGTAATCGGCTCAGTTCTTATAACAGCGCCCCGGGGTCACGCCCTTCGATGTTACTGATTCCGGCCATAGACATTCAAAACGGGCGGTGCGTCCGGTTGCGGCAGGGCAACATGGACGAATCGACCGTTTACGAGGTCGATCCCGTCGCCGCCGCGCGGAGGTGGGTCGACGCGGGCACCCAGCGTCTCCATATCGTCGACCTCGACGGCGCCATAGCGGGTCGACCCGTCAACACGAATGCCGTCTATCGTATCGCACAACAGTTTCCGGAAATTCCGATACAAATCGGGGGCGGGATAAGAAGCGAGGAGACCATTGAGGCCTATCTCGAGGTCGGTGTTCAGTATGCGATCCTCGGCACCAAGGCTGTGAATGAACCGCATTTCGTGAGCGACATGTGTGTGGAATTTCCCAACCACATCATTGTCGGTTTGGATGCCAAGGGTGGGAAGCCGGCGGTGGAAGGGTGGTCGAAGCTGTCCAAGCATGACGTCATCGATCTGGCCCGGCGATTTGAAAACGACGGTGTCGTAGCGATTATTTATACGGACATTTCGCGGGACGGTATGTTGACGGGCGTTAACATCGATGCGACACGTCGGCTGGCCGAGGCGATTCGCATTCCGGTTTATGCGGCCGGAGGCATCGCCAGCCTCGACGATTTGAGACGGCTGCTCGAAATCCGCGATTCGGGTGTGACCGGCGCTATTACGGGACGGGCAATCTACGACGGATCCATGGATTTCGCCGCCGGTTTGAAACTCATCGAACAACACGGGGGTTAACACGTGGGGCTGGCCAAGCGCGTGATCCCTTGCCTGGACGTCGACAATGGCCGCGTGGTGAAAGGTGTCCGTTTCGTCGATATCCGTGACGCCGGCGATCCGGTGGAAGTCGCCAAGCGGTATGATGAACAGGGTGCCGATGAAGTGACTTTTCTGGATATCGTTGCCAGCTCCGAAGAGCGGGCAACGATGGTTCACGTGGTTGAGCAAGTCGCGGACCAGGTTTTCATCCCGCTCACCGTTGGCGGTGGTATACGCAGCGTCGACGATATTCGCTCTATGCTCGCGGCAGGAGCCGACAAAGTCTCCATCAATACCGCGGCGGTGAAAAATCCCCACCTGGTCCGCGAGGCCAGCGAGTGCTTCGGGGCTCAATGCATCGTTGTCGCGATTGACGCCAAACAAAGTTCCAACGATATGTCACCGTCCTGGGAAGTATTTACCCACGGGGGCCGCCACGCGACCGGGCTCGATGCTGTACAGTGGGCCATTAAGATGGCGAAATACGGTGCCGGGGAGATTCTATTGACCAGTATGGACCGGGACGGCACCCGCGATGGTTTCGACGTGGCATTGACTTGTGCCGTTTCGACAGCGGTGCCGGTACCGGTGATCGCCAGTGGAGGGGTTGGCGGCCTGGACCATTTGGTGGCGGGCATTGTTGAAGGGTGCGCCGACGCCGTACTCGCCGCTTCCATCTTCCATTTCGGCGAGTACACGGTGCAGCAGGCCAAGCAATACATGGCGGAACGTGGAATCGAGGTGAGACTCTGAACAATGACGCACACCACGGAAAAGTGGCTGGAAGACATTCGCTGGAATGAAGAAGGGCTGATTCCCGCCGTCGTCCAGGACGAAAAAAGCGGCAGACTGTTGATGTTGGCGTGGATGAACCGGTATGCGCTTCGTCTCACCGCCGAGACGGGCCGAGCCGTGTATTGGTCGCGGTCGAGGCATAAGCTCTGGAACAAGGGAGAGCAGTCCGGTTATTTTCAGTTCGTCAAGGAACTGCGCCTGGACTGTGATAACGATGCCGTGTTGCTCAGTGTCGAACAAGTCGGCGATATCGCTTGCCATACGGGCAGACGAAGCTGCTTTTTTCGGAAACTGGAAGACGGGCATTGGTTGACGATGGATTCCCCGGTTCGGGATCCGGATGAGATATATCGATGATGGGCAACTTCACGAAAATTCCGTGGGATGCCGGGGGCGACGGTGGCTAACCCGAGGGGTGATATAGACCTGTTCCACTTGGCGGCCGTGCTGGAGCAGCGCAAGCAGGCCGATCCCGAGTCATCCTATGTCGCAAAGCTTCATCGGCAAGGACTGGATGCGATATTGAAAAAGCTCGCGGAGGAGTCTTTCGAAGTGGTCATTGCGGCCAAGGGCGGCGACCGCGGGCATTTGGTTTATGAGGCCGCCGATCTGTGGTTTCATACACTGGTGTTATTGTCCCATGAGGGGCTGGGGCCGGGAGACGTACTGGAGGAATTGGCGCGCAGATTCGGTACCTCGGGGTTGAAGGAGAAGGCCGAACGAGACAAAACAGGGTGCTCCTGATTAACTTGGGGAACTTCCGATCGAATGCATCATTGCGAGGAGCGAAGCGACGAAGCAATCTACATTGCCAAGCATTCCGGGCAGTTTCGCAGCGCTCGCAAGTAATTTCTCAAAAAGTCCGTGCAATGTCGGCGATCATGTGGGGGTAGGGTTGTCTTTCAGGGACGCTGTAAGAAGTGGCATAGGGAAGTGCCGTTTACGGAGCTAAGGATGCAATACCTCCCTGTA
>JAANXG010000057.1 GCA_018263405.1 Gammaproteobacteria bacterium | reverse complement strand
CAGATCGACTACTGTATAGTCGGCGAACCCAGTTCAGAGACTAGGCTCGGCGACACGATCAAAAACGGACGAAGGGGTTCATTGAGCGCGTCTTTGAAGATCCACGGGATACAAGGCCATATCGCCTATCCCGACGCGGCGGAGAACCCGATCCACCGCTGTGCAAAGGCGCTGCACGACCTGAGCGAAACGCGGTGGGACAACGGCAACAACTATTTCCCGCCCACCACATTCCAGATCTCCAGTATCCACGCCGGCACGGACGCCGCGGACAATGTGATACCCGCGGAAGCGAACATCGAACTCAACCTGCGATTCGGCACTGCCAGTACGCCCGAATCATTGAAACGGCACGTGGAAACGCTATTGCACAAGCATGCGTTGAGTTACGGGATTCAATGGCGGTTATCCGGCCTGCCGTTTCTAACCGAAAAGGGATTGCTAATCGAAGCGACGGCACGCGCGGCAAAAACAATACTGGAACGTCAACCAGCGCTGTCGACGGCCGGCGGGACGTCCGACGGCAGGTTCATCGCTCCCACGGGCGCGCAAGTAATCGAACTCGGACCGGTCAACAAGACTATCCACAAGATCAACGAGCGTATCGCGAGCGGGGACCCGGACCGCCTGAGCCGCGTGTATTGTCGCATCCTGAGTGAGCTGCTACGGCAAACGCGATGAAGTATTCGCACGATCCGTATTGCCCCGATTATCGCCGGGGTCAACAATCGAACTCCGTATTCAACGCCTCGGCCAACTTAACAATTCCTATTGCTTGTATGCCCTTGGGAATCTGCTTGCTTAAATTCTCCTTGGGCACCAGCGCCCGCTTGAATCCAAGTTTATACGCTTCTTTCAGCCGATCGATACCGTGCTGAACGGGGCGTACTTCGCCGCCGAGGCCAATTTCCCCGAATACGACCAGGTCATTGGGCCAAGGCCGGTTGTACAGGCTGGACGCGACCGAAAGCGCGACGGCGAGATCCGATGCCGGTTCGATCACACGCACGCCGCCTACGACATTGACGAATACATCCTGATCGTACACACTAAGCCCACCGTGCCGGTGCAACACCGCCAGGATCATCGCCAATCTGGAATGGTCGAGTCCTACCGTTAGTCGTCGGGGGTTGGCCAGCGGACTTTGGTCCACCAATGCTTGAACTTCCACGAGCAACGGGCGAGTGCCCTGCTGGGCGGCCATGACCGTTCGGCCCGGAGATGTGTCCATACTCCGGTTGACGAACATCGCCGATGGATTATTCACTTCCTTGAGTCCCTGCTCCGTCATGGCGAAGACGCCGAGCTCATTCACCGCACCAAAGCGGTTCTTAATCGCCCTGATGAGACGAAAGCGACTACTTCGATCGCCCTCGAAGTATAAAACCGTGTCCACCATGTGTTCGAGTACACGCGGGCCGGCGATGGCGCCTTCTTTGGTAACATGGCCCACGATGATTACTGTTGTCCGGGTTTGTTTGGCAAGACGTACAAGCTGTGCGGCAGTTTCTCTTACTTGTGCGACGCTCCCCGGCGCGGACTGAATCAGCTCCGTGTAAAGCGTTTGTATTGAATCGATCACGATCAGGTCCGGAGACGTTTCGCGGCACGCACGGACCACGGACTCCAGAGCGTTGTCAGCCATGAAGCCCAACTGCGCACTGTGCATACCGAGGCGCCGCGCGCGCAGAGCGATCTGTTGAGCCGACTCCTCCCCCGAAACGTAAAGGGCATTCATGTCATCGCTCATTTTGACCAGGGTCTGCAAGAGCAATGTCGACTTGCCGATACCGGGATCGCCGCCCAGCAATACCACGGCGCCGTTGACCAAACCCCCTCCAAGCACGCGATCCAGCTCGGTGGAATGGGTCGACAAGCGGACGGTAGGCGCAATCCCGATTTCGGCCAGGGAATGCACTGTACCGGTCGGGGCGACGTCCACGGGGCCCCGGCGGGTGTCCGGCGGCACCGTTTCCACCAAGGTATTCCATGACTCGCACTCGGGGCACTGGCCCGCCCATTTCGGCGTCCGGGCACCGCATTCGGTACAGTTAAACAGTCTTTTGATCTTCGCCATCGATTGTAGTTTTCCGTTGCACCCATCTCCCCGCAACGGGATATTCAGGGCTCATAGATGCGCGGCACGCGGTTGCCCAACCGACAGACCAGTTCGTAGGGAATTGTGCCCGTATACGCCGCTACCAGGGAGGCGGCGACATTCCCGCCCCATAACTCAACCCAATCCCCCACGCGTACGCCATCGTGTCCCGACAAATCGATGGCGGTGAGATCCATGGACACGCGTCCGAGGATCCGTCCGAGCCGGTCGTTGACCCATACCGGCGTACCGTTTGGCACATGACGTGGGTAACCGTCACCGTATCCACAGGCCAGGACTCCGACTTGGGTCGTCGCGCTACAGCGCCAGGTTCCCCCGTACCCGATGGCCGCTCCGGCAGGGGCGTCTTTGATTGCAATAATTCGCGATTCCAAGGTCATTGCCGGACGAAGTCCGAGATCGGCTTCGGTGTTATCTCGCAACGGCGAACAGCCGTAGAGCATCATCCCGGGACGAATCCATTCCATGTGCGTTGCGGGCCAACCCAACACGCCGGGGGAATTTGCCAAGCTGCGCGGATACGAGCAGCCTGCCACGGCCTCTTGAAACACACGGCACTGTCGGCGGGTCGCGGGACTGGCCAAATCGTCGGCGTTGGCCAGGTGCGACATCACGCCGTCGATCCGCACGTTCGATAGACTTTCCAGCGCTTGAAGCACTCGCGGGGCGTCTCGAGGAAAGAACCCGATACGCTGCATGCCCGAATCGATCTTCACCCACACACTCAGCGTCTCCGTCAGATTTTCGCCGCGGAGCGCCTCCATCTGCCAGTGATCGTGGATGACCGGCGACAAACGCCACCGGGCAATCGCGTCGAGCTCATCCACGTCATGGAACCCCGATAACAACACAATATGCTGCTCGATTCCCGCTCTGCGCAGTGTTATCGCTTCTCCCGTATCCTCCACTGCAAATGCATCGGCTTCACTCAGGCTTTGTGCCACTTCGACCAGACCGTGACCGTAGCCATTGGCCTTCACCACCGCCATTACCCGGCTTTTCGGCGCGGATTGTTTGGCATGCCGTAAATTGTGCGTCAGTGCCGACCGGTCGATTCGCGCCCGGATGCCCCGGCTCATTGATAGTCGCCAGTGACCTCGCCGGGGACGAAATTCTCAAAGCGAGTGTATTCAGCGAGAAACGTCAGACTTACCTTGCCGATCGGCCCGTTTCGTTGTTTACCGATAATAACTTCCGCAACACCCTTGTTTTTCGAATCTTCGTTGTACAATTCGTCCCGGTAAATGAACAAAATCACATCTGCATCCTGTTCTATGGCGCCCGATTCTCTCAAATCCGGCATGACCGGCCGTTTGTCCGTACGGCTCTCCAAACTGCGATTAAGCTGAGACAAGGCGACCAACGGGACATTGAGTTCCTTCGCCAGTATCTTTAGCGACCGGGTGATATTGGATATCTCCGCTGCCCGGGTTTCGTTTGATTCCTGGGCCTGCATGAGCTGCAGGTAATCCACCACGATCAACCCCAAACCGTGTTCCCGCGCCAGTCTCCGGGCGCGACTGCGTAAATCCAGGGGACTCAACGCCGGCGTGTCATCGATGAAAATCGGTTTTTCCCCCAGCATACCCAGAGTGCTCGTGAGTCGCGGCCAGTCTTCGTCGCGCAGACGGCCGGTCCGCATACGCTGGGCATTCACGCGGCTCAAAGACGCGAACAGGCGCATGGACAACTGGGAACTCGACATTTCCATACTGAAAATTGCGACAGGAAGATTCAAATCAATAGCCGC
Source organism: Gammaproteobacteria bacterium (assembly GCA_018263405.1). GTDB lineage: Bacteria > Pseudomonadota > Gammaproteobacteria > Arenicellales > JAANXG01 > JAANXG01. Next base: position 11,067 of record JAANXG010000057.1, on the reverse strand, counting down.
ATGCTCGACGAAATTCATCGCAAGGGCAGTTTTACCCATGGCTGGTCGCCCGGCGACGATGATCAAATCCGAGCGTTGTAAACCCGACATCTTTTCGTCCAGATCGTTGAAACCCGTAGCCACACCCGAGATCCTCTGCTTCGTGTGGTAGAGGTGCTCGACATGATCGATGGTTTGTTTCAGCAAACCCTTGATAGGAACGAAACCGCCGGTTCGGCGATTGTCATTCTGGGAAATCTCGAAGATCAGTTGCTCGGCATGATCCAGGACCTCCGTGGGCGACTTCCCCTCCGGCCGGTAGGACTTGCCGACGATGCTGTTGGCGGCGGCGATGAGCCGTCTAAGCAGTGCCCGCTCGCGGACGATCCGGGCATAGGCGGCGATATTCGTCGTGTTGGGAGTGTTCTGTGCCAACGAACCCAGATATGCCAACCCGCCGACTTGGCTCAGCTCCCCGACATTTCCCAGCCACTCGGATACAGTAATGACGTCGGCCGGCTGATTTTCCTCGCACAGCGCACAGATCGCCCGGAAGATGGAGCCGTGGTCACGACGGTAAAAGTCTTCGACCGTCACCGAAGTTGTTACTTCGTCCACCAGCACATTTTCAAGCATTAATCCACCCAGAAGCGACTGCTCGGCTTCGATGGACTGCGGCGGCAGTGTATAGGATTCCGCGGCGTCGGAGGCGGGAGCGTTTATGGAAGACGTCGCCATGAAGTGAATTGTATCACCCGATTCGAGTGCAATCGTCAGGCATCCGCATACCACGCTGACCGAGCCACTGTTTCGGGTCGGCTCGATATCACGATAACCTTCAAAACAGACCGAGGCAAGATCAGCGCCCCGAGGGATCCGTTGCTACTCCATGCCTTGTTCAGCGACGACGTTAACAGCCAGTTCGATGTGAACCTCCGGATGTAAAAACACGGAAATCTTATATTCACCCGTCGTTTTCAAGGGTCCCTCGCCCAGGTTGATCTCCGAACGTTCCAGATTACCGTTTGCCACCGCGGCGTTTACCGTGTCGGCGATGTCGGCCGCCGTAACCGACCCGAACAGCTTCCCTTCTTCCGGTTCGGCAACTTTTCGCTTGATTTCAAGGGACCGATTTTCCAGCAGCGCGGCGCGGCGTCGGGCTTCGTTCAACCGCTCGGCTTCCGCCGCTTCCAGCTCCTTGCGGTGTTCTTCCAGCCTGGCCTTGTTTTCCTTCGTAGCAGCGGAAGCTTTACCGTGCGGAATCAAGAAGTTGCGCGCGTAGCCGGACCGCACCCGCACGACGTCTCCAATCTCTCCAAGGTTTTGTACCTGTTCGAGCAGCATCACTTCCATCGGTCTACTCCCGGTGTTGATCGGTGTACGGCAGAAGCGCCAGGTATCGAGCACGTTTTATGGCCCGGGCAAGCTGCCGCTGATAATTGCTCTTGGTGCCGGTGTTTCGGCTGGGAATAATCTTGCCGGTTTCGGTGATATAGCTCTTGAGGGTTGCGAGATCCTTGTAGTCGATCTCGGTCACGCCCTGAGCGGTAAACCGGCAGTATTTACGCCGTCGTTGCATTCTATGAGCCATGGCCTAGTGTACCCCGTCACTGATATTGTAACATTCAGCGGCCCGAAAAGCGGTGAGCCGCAAGGCCTGTCTCGCCGGGAATGGCGCGCCCTTCCCAAGAGACATAACGCCGCGGAGGACCGCTTTCCGGGCCGCCCGAAGGGAGCGCGCCTGAGCCACCATTGGGGCGTTGCGCTCCTGGTAAAGGACCGGGCCATTCACTGCGGAGCGCGCCTTCCACTGGCGCCTCAGGCACGCTCTGAATGTTGCAATATCAGTGATGGGGTACACTAGACCTCCGTCTCGTCGTCATCGTTAACAGATTCCTCACCGCCTTCGATATCCAAGTTCTCGGACTCCTCCCCGCCTTCGATATCCAAGTTCTCGGGCTCCTCCCCGCCTTCGACATCTAAGTTCTCGGGCTCCTCCCCGCCTTCGACATCTAAGTTCTCGGGCTCCTCCCCGCCTTCGGTTTCAACCGCTTCCGCCGCCTTTCCCGCGACAGCGGCTTCGTTTTGCTGCCGTTCTCTTTCCCGTTCCGCTTCTACTTCCACCAGCATGGGAGAAGGTTCGGTTACCGCCTCTTTTTTCGACAGCACCAGATATCGCAGGACTGCATCGTTAAAACGAAACGCTCCCTCGATTTCCTCGAGCGTATCTTGGCCACACTCTATATTCATAAGCGCGTAATGCGCTTTGTGGGCTTTATGGATGGGGAAGGCAAGCTGCCGGCGGCCCCAGTCTTCCCGACGATGAACCATGCCGCTGTTTTTTTCGATGATACCCTGGTAGCGGTCTACCATGGCGGGGACCTGCTCGCTCTGGTCCGGGTGGACCAGAAACACGATTTCGTAGTGTCTCATCATTGCTCCCTCAGGGATTGCCTCCCGCCGCCCGGCGGTAAAGCAAGGAGTTTTCAAGGAGCGCGGATTGTAGTGTTAAAAACGCACGAATGAAACCCCAGGGACCAGAACAAAATAGAACCTACCTCAAAACTGAGAGATTTTGCGTGTAGTGCCGACGATCGTGTGGGAGCGTGCTTTACATCGGGGTCACACGATGGACACGGGTCGACCAGCTTCCATCCGGGTCCAATTCAAATACCCGGTAGCCGGGAGTAACCTCGTCAATAGCGAAGTCGTCGGCATCTGGTTTGAACTGGACGCACGTGGAGGGAGTCGACAAAATCGCCACGCCGTTACGAGTCGTTTCGAACACCTGATGAACATGACCGCATACTACTGCTTTTACGGGAGGATCATCGATCACGGCGAACAGTTCGTCTCCATCGAAGCAACGCGACGCATCGATCCAGGCACTGTCGACAAGAACCGGCGGATGATGCATCGCAACGATGACGTGTTCCGTAGCGTCACGTAGCGAGTCCTTGAGACGCGTGACCTGCTCCGCGCCGAGCCGGCCGTACACCCGGCCCGGGACGCGGCTGTTCAACATGATGATGCGCCAAGTGGATAATCGAATATCCCGCAGCACAAAAAAATCCTCGCCGCGCAACAGCGTATTCATGAGCTCGACGTCTTCGTGGTTGCCCGGAATGGCGTAAATCGGCGCCGTATGTATAGGAGACAACAGTTTTTTCAGCGCCTCGTAACTTTCTGGCGTTTCGTCCTGAGACAAGTCACCGGTCAATATCAGCGCGTCGAAATCCGGATGGTGTGCCGCGACATCGTTCACCACCAATCGGAGCGTCTGATACGTGTTGACGCCTTTTTGTTCCCCATCCGGGCTACCGAACAGATGGGTATCGGTAAGCTGTACGACTTTAAGTGTCATTAATTGAGATTCTTGAGGTAGCTCAAAGCGCGTTCGTCGCCTCGATCGGCGGCGCTTTGGATCCAATAAACACCCAATGCATCATTCTGCGCAACACCTTGTCCCTTGCGGTACAGCATGCCGAGGTTGAATTGCGATTTTGCGTGCCCCCGCTGCGCCGCCAGTTGATACCAGTGAAACGCCTTTGAATAATCCCTTTGGACGCCCTGCCCGTTTTCATACATAACCCCGACACCGTATTGGGCATCCGGAATCCCTTTTTCCGCCAGCGGCCGCCATGCGCCGAACGCTGCCTCGTAATCCCGCGAATCGAACGACTGCCGGCCTCCACGTAAATTTGCCCGATCGGTTGTCGCCGTTTCAGTCATCGAAGGCGCCTCAACCGGCGCGCTCCTTCGATCGTTGCCATCGCTCGTATTCGACAACACAGTTTCGCGCTTCGATCCGTCGTCCGCCGCCGGCGCCGCCTTCGTCTCGGCTGAAACTTTCTCCGGCTCAGCCGCCCGCCGATTCTCGGGCACGGAAGTCTCGCCGCTTCGCTCCGGTTTATCGGGCGGGACCGAACCCCTCCCCACGACGGCCTCGGCTTGTATGGATCGATAACGGCGCAACCAGAGCGACGACCCCGGCATCTTCTTCTCCAGTTCGGCCCGCGCCGCCCGCGCCGCCTTTTTACTGGCGAAACTGCCGTGGACCCCCTTGAACCAGGTCTTACCATCGACTTCGGCCTGGTAAACCCGGATATCCCGCGACAAGCCGTGTTCGTCTGCAAAACGCCGAGCCGCCTGCCTTTTGGCGGCCGCAAAGACTTGCACGGCCCAATGTTTGGGGTCCTCGCTTGCCGGCCAGTCAGACCGCCGTTCGGATGGCGCTGTCCGGAGCGCCCGGCCCTCGACTACTTCCTCGGCAACGTCCTTCTCGCCCGGCGGAGGGTTCTCTTTCAGTTCCGTCAGGGTCTGCGTGGCACGCGCGTCGCCGAGCAAAGCTCCTTTTTCAAATAACGCCACGGCACGCTCGACGTCGCGCTCAACCATTTTGCCTTGCTTATACAGCAAGCCCAGGTTGTACAGGGCATCGGGATGATCCTGATCGACGGCCTTTTCCCACCAAAAGACCGCCTGGCCGACATTGACCTGCGTTCCCTCGCCTTTGTAGTACGCCGCGCCCAGATTAAATTGGGCGTTGGCGTATCCCGCCGAGGCCGACCGCCGATACCACCGCAAGGCTTCCGCCGGATCGGCCTGAACACCAAAACCCCGCGCGTATAAAACGCCAACGTTGAACGCAGCGACCCGGTTGCCCGAATTGGCCGCTGGTTTCCATAGCTGGAGCGCTTCTTCGTACTCGCCGCTCAAATAAGCATCCAAGCCTGCTTGAAATGAGTCCTGGGCGTACGCCGATAGTGAACCGGCAATTACAGCGGTGGCGAGCGCACCGGCCTTGAAACACCAATACACCTGCTTACAGCGCATCCTGGTCCGTTTCGCCGGTCCGGATTCGGACCACCCTCTCCAGGTCCGTGACGAATATCTTGCCGTCTCCAATCTTGTTGCTTCGTGCCGCGTTGACGATGGCTTCCATCACATCGTCGAGCACTTCGCTGGCGACCGCAACTTCGATCTTGATCTTGGGCAAGAAGTCCACCACATACTCGGCGCCGCGATAAAGCTCGGTATGCCCTTTTTGTCTTCCAAAGCCTTTCACTTCCGTGACGGTCATGCCCTTAATCCCGATTTCGCCCATTGCATCGCGTACATCGTCCAGTTTAAAAGGTTTAATAATCGCTGTAATGAGTTTCAATGATCGCCACCCGTGGTGTTTGCCTGAGTCGTATGAGCCCGGATTGTATCGAATTGAGGCGCTTCTATGACCTAAGAGGCTGAATTTGCCCGCTCATCGGCAAGTTCTCAATAACCCCGTGCAAGAATGTGGGGGTAGGGTTGTCTGAGAACTTACCGCTCATTGCCGATAAGGCATTGATTTCAGGTCCCGCCGTTTCACAAAAACGGGGGACCGCGTGTAACTGCTCGATAACCCCGTGCATGACCGGGGCGCTCGCGGGGAGGGATGAGTACGGCGCGTGGGGAAGGATATGTAAGGATATCAGGGATGAACGGCAGAAAAGTTTTCTTTGGGAAGCCTTCCCAACGGAATTCATATGGCGATTTATCCATGTTTCGCGGATGTTTGTTGACCCGGCCTGTCTAAATCGATGAAAGTGCGCCGTTTCCCAATTTCCATACACCGCCGAATGGCCGAGTAAGAGTCATGCCCATTCTAGTCAACGACCTGTACGCTGCCCGCAAGAATATTGCCGGCATCGCCGTGCGTACTCCCTTGGTGCCGGCCTGGTCCATGTCCAATGATGAGCGCGACGTACGGCTTAAGCTCGAAATTACCCAACCCATTGGCGCATTCAAACTGCGGGGTGCGGCAAATGCGCTCGCCAATCTGTCGGCCGAGCAATCCAGGAAAGGTGTCGTTTGCGTATCCACCGGCAACCACGGCCGGGCGGTCGCTTACGCCGCCCACCGTCTCGGTATTCCGGCATACATCTGCATGTCCAAGCTGGTTCCCGAAAACAAGGTTGAAGCGATCGAATCGGTCGGCGGCAACGTCAAAATCGGGGGTAGCAGCCAGGACGAAGCACAGCAAGAAGTAAACCGGCTGGTTCGGGAACAGGGGATGACGGAGGTGTCGCCCTTCGACCACTTCGATGTCGTGGCCGGCCAAGGAACGATCGGCATCGAACTGGTGGAGGACAATCCCGAACTGGATACCGTAATCGTGCCGCTCTCCGGGGGTGGTTTGATCGCCGGGGTGGCACTGGCCGTGAAAACCCTGGTTCCGGGTGTACGGCTCATCGGCCTGTCCATGGAAAAAGGCGCCGCCATGTACGAAAGTATCCGCAAGGGCCTGCCGGTCGAAGTTGAGGAGCATACTTCCCTCGCCGATTCGCTAGGCGGTGGGATCGGACTCGACAATCGGTATACCTTCAGCATGGTACGCGACCTCGTAGACGACATCCGGACCGTGCCGGAATTGTATATCGCCGAAGCCATGCGCTATCTCTACCGGCACGAAGGCTGGATAGCCGAGGGCGCCGGGGCCATCGGACTGGTTCCCCTGCTTTATGATCTCGACCTGGCGTTGGGTCGAAATATCGTCGTTGTCGTCTCTGGAAAGAATATAGACATGGATCTGTTTGCGCGGGTCATGGGAGGCGAAGTACCGTATTAACGGTCGGTAAGATGTAGCAAAGCGATTTATATCTTCGGAGAAACACAATGCCCGATATCAGAATACTCACCGAAAGCGAACTGCGACAGTCGATTACGCTGGACATCCAGGCCGTGGATATTATCGAACAGGCATTCGGCGCGCTCGCGCAGGGGGGCGTTGTAATGCCACCGATACTCAGCATGAGCATCGAAGAGAAACACGGCGAGGTGGACGTCAAAACTGCTTATGTCCCGGGAATGGACGCGTTTGCTATCAAGGCCAGTCCGGGATTTTTCGATAATCCGGCCAAAGGCCTGCCCAGCCTCAACGGCTTAATGATCTTGTTTGACTCGGATACCGGTATCCTCAAATCCGTGTTGCTCGACAACGGATATTTGACGGATGTACGAACCGCCGCAGCCGGCGCGGTGGCGGCGAGACACCTCGCACCGGATTCTCCCGACTCCGTCGGCATTATCGGAGCCGGGGTCCAAGCCGTCCTGCAATTACAGGCGCTGTCTTTGGTGCGAAATTTCAATAGGGTGCGGGTCTGGGCGCGTAATCCCGAACGCGCCGCCGATTACGCGCGCCGGATGTCGGAAAAGCTCGGCGTGCCGGTAGAAACCGCCGATACCGCGGAGCAATGCGTGCGTGAGTCACAGGTGGTGATCACTACCACGCCCGCCAGGGCCCCGGTGATCCAGGCCGATTGGTTGCAACGGGGTCAGCATATTACCGCCATGGGTTCCGATTCGCCCGACAAAAACGAACTTGACCCCGAGATCGTCGTCAAAGCCGATCGCTTCGTTTGCGACCGGCGCAGTCAATCTTTGACCCGGGGCGAACTGCGTTCGGCTGTCGCCGCGGGTCTGGTAGCGGAAGACTATTCCGTGGACGAACTGGGCGAGATCATCGCCGGAAAAAAGACCTGCCGTACCGGCGACACAATGATAACGGTATGCGACTTGACGGGAACCGGCGTCCAGGATACCGCGATTGCCAATCACGCCTACCAGGTGACCTTGGACAGAGGCGCGGGCACAAGCATAACAACGTGAGTGGGGTTAGACGTCAATGAGATTTGAACGTTACGAGTACGTAACGCGGTTAAACCGCGTCAAAGAAGCCATGCATCGCAGAGGCATCGAGTTGCTGGTCATCGCCAATCCGGCGAACATGTGCTATCTCACCGGCTATGACGGCTGGTCTTTCTACGTGCCGCAGGTGGTCCTCGTGGAACTAAACGAGGACCATCCGGTATGGATCGGACGCGGTATGGATGCAAACGCGGCACGTGTCACTACCACCTTGAAAGACGACTGTATCATTCCCTACCCCGATGAATACGTACAGTCGCTCGTGCAGCACCCCATGGAATTCGTGGCCGATTGCATCCACACCCGCAACTGGGACAGGAAATTCATTGGCGTGGAAATGGATGCCTATTACTTCACGGCTCAGGCCAACGAGTCACTTCGGCATGGTCTTCCCAACGCGCGGTTTATCGACGCGCGGAATCTGGTGAACTGGGTCCGCCTGATCAAATCGCCCCGGGAAATCGAATATATGCAACAGGCCTCGCGCATCCTGGAGCGAGTCATGAACGTTGCGATCGAAGCCGTTCAACCCGGGGTCCGGCAGTGCGATGCCGCGGCCGAGATCTACCACGCGCAAATTCGCGGCACCGAGGAATTCGGTGGCGACTACACGGCGATTTGCCCGATGTTGCCGACCGGTGTCGGCACCTCAACGCCGCACTTAACGTGGACGGACGAAGCGTTCAAACCCAATGAGACCACCATCATCGAACTGGCTGCCGCCCGGCACCGCTACCACGCACCGATGGCCCGCACCGTTCACCTCGGCGACCCGCCTCAGAACCTGGCCGATACGGCCGAAATCGTAGTCGAGGGGATTCACGACGTACTCAAATTCGTGGAACCCGGGGTGACGTGCGAACAGGTGGAAGCGGTGTGGCGCAAGACCATTGAAAAACATGGGATCGTCAAGAATTCCCGCTGCGGGTACGCCATCGGTTTGAATTATCCTCCGGATTGGGGTGAGCACACCATCAGCATCCGCCCGGGCGACAAAACGATTCTCCAGCCCAACACGGCTTTTCATTTCATGCCGGGCATATGGATGAACGATTGGGGCGTGGAAATCAGCGAACCGGTGCTGGTCACCGATGACGGCTGCGAGCCATTCGCCGACGTCACCCGAAAACTCATTGTCAAGGATATTTGACCACAGGTACCCAGGCTTCGACATGCGCGACAACCCCATCACGGCAACCGTCGAATTCAACAAGAAAGGCGTCCATCACGGTCATTTAAAACTGCCGTACTCCCACGACGCTTCGGCATGGGGCGCCGTCATGATTCCCATTACGATTATCAAGAACGGCACGGGACCGACGGCGATACTGACCGGCGCCAACCACGGGGACGAGTACGAAGGCCCGGTTGCCCTCCTCGATCTCGCGTCCGGCATCGACGTAAACGACGTGCGCGGCCGCGTCATCGTCGTACCGATGATGAACTACCCGGCGTTCCAGGCGGCAAAGCGCACCTCGCCCATCGACAATGGCAACCTGAACCGTCTATTTCCCGGCAGGCCCGACGGTACGGTGACTGAAAAAATCGCTGATTACTTCCAACGTACTCTGCTGCCGATGTCCGATTATGTGCTGGACATTCATTCCGGCGGGAAAACGCTGAATTTCGTTCCACTGGCCGCGGCCCATGTGCTGGAAGATAAATCGCAACAAGACGCCTGCGTGGCGGCGATGCGCGCGTTCAACGCGCCTTACAGCGCGATGTTACTGGAGCTCGACAGCATGGGGATGTACGACACCGCGGCCGAGGAAATGGGCAAGGTATTTGTCTCCACGGAGCTGGGCGGCGGCGGCGCCACGACCCGTCGAAGTGTGGGCATCACCCGGCGCGGTGTGCGCAACTTCCTAATTCATGCCGGTATTCTGCAAGGCGAAGCGACTAGTGAACCGACGGTCAACATAGATATGCCCGACCACCGTTGCTACGTGACCTGCTATTCAGTCGGCCTGGTCGAGTTCTGCGTCGATCTCGGAGAATCGGTCGCCGAAGGCGACACAGTGGCCCGAGTGCACGACACCAGCCGGACCGGACAGGCGCCGCACGAGTACCAGGCGAATATCGACGGGATCCTGGTGGGGCGGCATTTCCCGGGCACAACCCGCATGGGCGATAGCCTCGCGGTGATCGGCGTGCCGCGCGAATAGGCCGCACCAACACCATCAACCGGCGCGCTGCACACCTATCACCATTCGTCGCGGGCCCGCCCCGGCAACAAGCTGAAAAACCGGAAAGTATACTTACAGGCGCGCAAGTTCTTTTTTTCACCGGAATTATTGCGGATATGTATACTTCTAGGCTATAGTCACGTCGTTACAATATTAGTGACGGGGTACACTAGGCCACTGCAAACACACCGAGCCTACCGGGCGTCCGGCTCGTGGCAAAGGTTCCGGGAGTTCACGCCAAGCCAGCTGGATCGCACTGGATGAATCCCACTCGTGGATTCAAATAGAGCGGCCCGCCCCAAGGGCATGCCTGGAAGGAGGAGCAAGTGATGTGACACATTCGAATCCGTGGCGATGGCTCGCCGTGTCGAGCCTGCTGTTTGTCCAAATCTTCGCGCACCTTCTCCCGGCTCAATCGGATCGCACGACACCCGGTCTAATCCGGCTGGCCGAGGCGAAGTCAACATCCATCGAAACCGGATACACGCAAGCCGCCGGACAACTCGATCCCACCGATTTCTACCGCCTGGCACTACTCAAAATCAAAGGCCACCTGAGTGTCGCGCGCGCCCTCCTGCAGGTCCGCGCTCCGGGGGCCGACTACCATCTGCGCGAGCCTATCCGGAGCATCTTCAAGCGCGTCCAGCCCCAGCTTGGCGACAGGAACGCCCCGTTTACGAATGACGTCCTGGTGCAGCTCGAGCGCGCGACGGAAACGACGCCGCAGGCGGCGCTCGTTACGATCGATTCGGCCGCCGCGGCGATCGACGGTAGCTTCGCCCAGACCGGCCCCATGACCGCTCGGTCGGCACTCTCACTCTCCGAGGTGCTCCTGCGCAAAGCCGTGCAGCGGTACGCTGATTCCGTATCGAACAACGAGGTCGTCGATCTGCGGGGATATCAGACCGGACGTGGATTCGTGATTCAGGCGGAGGCACTGGTCCGCCACGCCAGCGGCGTCAGGGGACAGCCCGGTCATGACACACTGCTGCTCGCCGTAGTTTTGATCAGGCAAGCGTGGCCGGGGATCCGGCCGCCGCCGATCGTGTTCGATCCGCAAAGTATTGCCGGCCGTCTGGACGAAGCCGTAGCCGCAATGGACGTAAGTTCTCAATAACCCCGTGCAAGAATGTGGGGGTAGGGTTGTCTTTCAGGGCTGTCGAAAGCACGGAGGCTTTCGCCAGAGCGTACAGGGAGGTATTGCATCCTTAGCTCCGTA
>JAANXG010000056.1 GCA_018263405.1 Gammaproteobacteria bacterium | reverse complement strand
CGGGATGGGTTTCGAGCGGTACGTCGAGTATATGCTCGACGTACCGATGTATTTCGTTTCCCGCGAGGGGCGCTTTATCGATGCGGCGGGCCAGTCATTTCGCGATTTTCTCGCCGGCCGTCTGCCAGCGCTGCTGGGCGAGCGGCCGACCATTCGTGACTGGGAGGATCATTTGACCACGGCATTTCCCGAGGTACGGATGAAACGCTTCCTCGAAATGCGCGGGGCCGACGGCGGTCCGTGGCGCCGCATTTGTGCCCTGCCGGCGCTGTGGGTCGGTCTGCTCTACAACGCTTCGAGCCTCGAGGGCGCCTGGGAGTTGGTACAGGACTGGAGCGCCACGGAACGGTCCAATCTGTTGCACGATGTGAACCGGCACGGCTTCAGGGCCCGCATACGCGGCATGACCGTAGGTGAACTCGCCGGCCGGGTTTTGGAAATTTCCCGCGCGGGTCTGGCGGCTCGCAATCGGGTCGACGACGCCGGCCGGAGCGAAGAGGTCCATCTCGAACCGCTGCACAAACTCGTTGAGCAAGGCAAGACCGCGGCCGAGGTGATGCTGGAGGCTTACGAGACGCGCTGGCGACAAAACGTGGATCCGGTTTTCTCCGAATACGCGTACTGATTCGCGGGCAGCCCCCGCCTCGGTGACAACCGGATCGAAGTTTCGGACCCCACTCCCACGAACGCTCGCTCAACGATTCGTCATCGGCCCGGGTTGCTTTGAATACGGCACTATCATCTTGAAGGAGCACTCGGAGGAACCTCAAGTCGTTCCAACGCACGGCGGATGGTAGCGGGAATGCTCACGGGTTTTCGATCGGACCGCGTCACGAATACATGCACGAAGTCTCCGGCGGCGGCGACGGTTTTACGTTTCTCGCCGAACAATCCGACCTCGTAACGGACACTGGAATTGCCTAGATGGGCCACGCGCAAGCCGGCGTCCACGGCTTCAGGGAACTCGAGCGGCGCGAAAAAATTGCAGCGCGTCTCCACGGCGATGCCGATCGTATCCCCTGCGTGGATATCCAGGCCCCCCTCGCGGATCAGGAATTCGTTCACCACGGTGTCGAAATAGGAGTAGTACACGACATTGTTCACATGGCCATAGATGTCGTTGTCCATCCAGCGTGTGGAAATCGTCAAACAATGCGGGTAATGGCCCCGGGTGCGCCCTTTCAGCTCATCGTTCACGCGCCATGACCTCGCTGTTCCGGACCCGCTCGCGTAGTTCCATCCTTTTGATCTTGCCGGTGGTGGTCATCGGCATCTCGTCGATAAAATCGATTTCGCGCGGATACTCGTAGGCCGCCAGCCGGTTTTTGACGGTGTCCTGTATGTCCTGTTTCAGGGCCTCGTCGCCGGAGTGGCCCCGGGCCAGGACGATAAACGCCTTGATGACGTTGCCACGCAGTTCGTCGGGTTTACCGATGACCGCGGCCTGGGCGACGGCCGGGTGCTTGAGCAGGCAATCCTCGATCTCGCCCGGACCGACACGGTACCCGGCCGTGGAAATCACGTCGTCCTTGCGGCCGACAAACCAGATGTACCCGTCCTGGTCGCGGTATCCCACGTCGCCCGTTCTGAACCACCCATTGCCGATTTTCTCCTTGGTCGCCTTTTCATCTTCCCAGTAGCCGAGGAACATCACCGGGTCCTCGACGCGGGCCGCCAGTTCACCCGGCTCGCCCCGCGCCACGACGTTGCCATGGTTATCGATCGCGTCCACTTCATGCCCCGGATACGGCCGGCCCATCGAACCCGGCTTAACTTCCATGATCCGCGCCGAGTTGCCGACCAGGTAATTGAATTCCGTCTGCCCCCACATCTCGTTGATTTTCAGGTCCAGGACGGACTCGCCCCACTCGTATAACTCCCCGCCCAGGGTCTCGCCGGCCGACATGATGCCACGCAGCTCAAGGGGGCGCGATTCGAGGTCCGGGACCTGGCGGATCATTTTCAACGCCGTGGGCGGAATGAAACTATTGGTCACGCCATAGCGTTCGATGAGATCCACGGCGTGGTCGGGATCGAACTTGCCCCCCTCGAACCCGACGATCGGGGTGCCGTAGTACCATGCCGGCAACAAGCCGTCGAGCAGGCCGCCGGTCCAGGCCCAGTCGGCCGGCGTCCAGAACACGTCGCCCGGTTTCGGGTAAAAGTTCTGGGACAGTTCGAATCCCGGCAGATTGCCGATCAGGGACCGGTGGGCGACGAGCGCCCCCTTGGGCGGCCCCGTCGTGCCCGATGTATAAATCAGAAGTGCCGGGTCGTCGGCCAGGGTGTCGACCACCTCGAAGCGGTCCGAGGCTCGATCCAGAGCAGGCCAGAAACGGGCGTCACCGGTCGATTCGTCGCAGCTGATCACGATTTCGAGATTCGGCAACCGGTCCTCGATGTCCCGGATCATGTCCGCGTGCCGTCCGAGCGTGATCACGGCCTTCGCGCCGCTGTCCTTCAGGCGGTACTCGATGGCATCGGGTCCGAACAGAATGGACAAAGGCAGCGATACGGCGCCGAGTTTATGGATAGCGATATGGGCAAGCCCGGTCTCGAGGCGTTGCGGGAGGACGATCCCGACGCGGTCGCCCTTTTCGATGCCCCAGTGGGCCAGCGCATTGGCCAGCCGGTTGGACAGCGTCTTCAGGTCGCCGAAGGTGTAAACCCTGCGTTCGCCGGCCGCGTTCTCGTAATAGAGCGCCGGGCGATCCGCGATGGCACTGTGACGCTCGCAGACGTCCCGCGCCATGTTGTATCGCTCCGGGATGCTCCAGCGAAAATCCTTGCGGATGGATTCGAAGTCCCGATAGTCGCTTGAAATCAATGCCATAGAGCCCTCTCTGGTAATTTCTCAATAACCCCGTGCAAGAATGTGGGGGCAGGGTTGTCTTTCAGGGCTGTCGAAAGCACGGAGGCTTTCGCCAGAGCGTACAGGGAGGTATCTACAGCGTCCCTGAAAGACAACCCTGCCCCCGCATGATCGCCGACATTGCACGGACTTTTTGAGAAATTACCCTCTCTGGTATGTAAAGCTTAGCCGAACAGCCTTGACATCGCACCCCTGGCGCGCAAAATGGCGGCAAACGTGCAAGAGAGCGAATCCATGAGCACCGCGGTAGAAAAACTCGATCGAGAACCCCTCGTCATGCGCGAGGACCGCGGGGACGGCATTACGATTTTGACGCTGAACCGGCCCGGCAAGTACAACGCCTTGTCGGAAGACATGCTGACGGCGATGCAGCAACGGATCGGGGAACTCGAACACGACGAATCCGTCCGGGTTGTCGTACTGGCGGCCAACGGCAAAGCATTTTCCGCGGGTCACGATCTTAAGGAGATGCGCTCGAAGCACGACGAGGAATACTACAAAGCGTTGTTCAAGCAGTGCGGCGCCGTGATGCTCGGCCTGTTGTCACTGCCGCAGCCCGTCATCGCCCGCGTTCAAGGCATGGCGACGGCCGCCGGCTGCCAGTTGGTCGCCAATTGCGACCTGGCGGTGGCCGGCACCGAGGCGAAGTTCGCCGTATCCGGCGTCAACCTTGGCTTATTCTGCTCCACGCCCGGCGTGGCCCTCAGCCGGAACGTGCCAAGGAAGCGCGCATTCGAGATGCT
>JAANXG010000055.1 GCA_018263405.1 Gammaproteobacteria bacterium | reverse complement strand
CCCGGCAGACTGTTTCGACGCGGCCATTGAAGCCATCCGGGCGGCTGTTGAATACATGACGCCGGTGATATTGTTGTCGGACGCGTCGCTGGCCAACGGGTCCGAACCCTGGTTGATACCGGATTTGTCGACAATCGAACCCATCGAACCGTGTACAGCGACGCCACCGGCGGACGGCGGTCCCTTCCTGCCGTTCGAGCGTAATGAACGGGGCATTAGGCCCTGGGCCGTACCCGGTAGCCCGGGACTTCAGCACCGTATCGGCGGGTTGGAAAAGAAGGATCTTACCGGCCAAATCAGCTACGACGGAGCCAATCATGAACTGATGACGGTGCTCAGGGAGAAGAAGATCGACCGGCTCGGTGAAACCGTTGCGGCACCGGATCTATACGGTGGCGAGCGAGGCGATCTTCTTTTGATTACCTGGGGCGGTACATTCGGCGCCGTGCGCGATGCGGTGATGGTGGCGCGTGCCCGGGGGCGCGCGGTGAGTCACTTGCACGTTCGCTGGGTGAATCCGTTACGCGGTGACATCGGGGCGATCGCCAGGGGGTTTGAACGTGTCATCGTACCGGAGTTGAACCGGGGCCAGTTCGCCCGACGAATTCGATCCGAATATCTGATTGATGCGCAATCATTGAGCCGAATGCCGGGGAAGCCATTTACGCAAAGGGATTTGGAACAAGCTATAGACACATACGTGAACAATGACCAACCTAGCTGAAGACGTCGGTCCCGTCGATAAACCACTGACGCGCAAGGATTTCCAGTCCGATTTAGAAGTGCGCTGGTGCCCCGGCTGCGGCGATTACGCGATATTGGCGCAGTTTCAAAAGCTGTTGGCATCGATAGGCGCGCGCAAGGAAGACCATGTCATCGTCAGCGGTATTGGTTGCTCCAGTCGCTTTCCCTACTATGTCGACACATATGGTCTCCATGGCATTCATGGCCGTGCTCCCGCCATCGCGACGGGCCTCAAGGCCGCCAATCCGCATTTGACTGTCTGGGTCGTAACCGGCGATGGCGATGGTCTGTCGATCGGCGGCAATCAATTGCTGCACGCGCTACGCCGCAACGTTGACATCAAGATACTGTTTTTCAACAACGAGGTATACGGACTCACCAAGGGGCAGCACGGTCCGACATCGCCCGTGGGTCAGCGCAGTCGTTCCAACCCCGACGGCAATACCGACCGCCCCGTCAACCCGTTGGGGTTCGCATTGGCCGCCGGCGCGACACTGGTTGCCCGCGCCCTGGATACCGACACGGCGCATTTGCAAAGCGTGCTGAAAGCCGTTGCCGATCATCGAGGCGCCGCGTTCGTGGAGATCTTCCAGAACTGCCCGATTTTCAATGACGAGCCCTTCGAGGCGATGAAGTCAAAAGAGAAAAGGCTGTATCTGGAGCAAGGCGAACCCATGGAATTCGGTGGCAGTGCGTTATACCTGGACAATACGTCACTGACGTTGAAGGGGGCGCCGGCGGCCAACGGCAATGCCCTTGTTCATGACAACACCAACAAGTCGCTGGCACGTATGCTCGCCGAGCTGGCCGATTCGTCCGTGCCGACCCCCTTTGGGGTGTTATATTTGGAAGACCGGCCGGTTCACCACGATCTCATGCGCGAGCAGGTCCGGCAACGCGAAGGCGGTGGTCTGGCGCGGCTTCTGGAGCGGATGCGCTCCGGCTCCAGCTGGCGGGTCGACTGACGGAGATCGCCGACATTGCACGGGCTTTTTGACCGGCGCCCACGTATTGCAGAAAATTCTCTACACTTGTTGCGGATAGATCTCGATCATGATGATGCCGAGACCGGTGTGCATTATTACCGTGGGGTCAGTGCTCGATTCCCGTTCACCCGTATGCGAATGTGGGTCCCATCCTATGAAATTCGGATTGTGTCGCCCTCGGTCACAACACACGACAACGGTATGTCCCAGGGCTCGCGATCGATGTGGGGCACTTCCTGAAACGAGAATGCCACCCCGACCAGTTTGGGGTGATGCCAGCAGGACCGGGTCGCGAGAAAGTCCAGCGTCGCATCATAAAAGCCGCCACCCATGCCGATACGCCCGCCTCGACGGTCGAAGGCAACCAACGGGGCTAGTATCGAATCGAGTTCTTTGGCGCTTACTAGAAACGCAGCCGGTACATCGGGTTCTAGTATGCCATAGCGGTTTCTCTTGAACGAGGCTCGCGGCCGCACCTCGGCAAACTGCATTCGCCGCTTCCCCGGCGTCGGTAAGACGGGTAGAAAATAATTCTTGTTTTTGTAGTGTTGCACGGCAACGCTTAGGTCGATTTCACCGTCAATGGCGGCAAAAATTGCAACACGCCGTGCGGCTGAAAATACATTCAATTTACCCAGTGACACGGTTAGTCGATCCGCCGCACGGGATCTTTCCTCGGACGTCAGGGCACGGCGTTGTCGGCGCATCCGCCTGCGGATGTCATTCTTAGTGGTCAAACCGGGTCGGTCAGGTGGGGCCCAATAAGATAAACGAAGTAAGTAGGTGCCGCCCGCCTGTGCCGAAGCCGGCCGCGTACCTTGAACCGATTTGGTCCAAGTGGGTGCCTGGCGAGATGTATCAGGCTTTCCGCTGTTTTGCGGACTTGCTCAACAACATGCTCGATTCCGGCTCCCTAGAAGCGCTTTAGGTTCTAAGGGATTTCGGGCCGGCTCGAACACCGCAGGCGACACCAATCTCAATCCATCATAAGATCTGCTTTTGTTCCTGGACGGCCGCCTCGAGTTTGTCTTTGAGCGCTTCGAGACGGTCGCTGACTTGGTTCGATTCCGTACTTTGTACCTTCAACTCCAGCAGTTCATGAATAATGTTCAGCGCTGCCATGATCGCGCAACGCTCTGTGCCGACGACCTTGCCGGCTTTTCGTATCTGCTCCATTCTATCACTTAAATGGCTTGCGGCCTTGCGCAAAGCCTCTTTTTGATCCGATCCGCATACGACAGAATACTCCTTCCCCAGTATCCATACCTTAACATTCTGATGACCGTCGAAGTTCATGTCGCTTTATCGAGCGCTTTGAGCCGATCGACGATCGATTCCAGCCGCGTGCGTGCCATTTTGTTTTTTTCCGTCAGCTTGGTCCGCTCTTCGATTAAGGATTCCTGGCTGTGTCTTAGGCCCTCGTTTTCTTCGCGCAAACGCCGGCACGCGCCGATGAGATCGTCGATACGCTCTTCCAGCGTTCTGATATCCTGAGTGATGGAGTCGTTTGTCGTCATGCCTGACCGAAATATAGGCATACAAAAAAGGTGGGTCAACGCTTTTTGCCCTCGACAGCACGCAGGTAGAATAAAGCCGTGTTACTCATCGTCGCTGTATAATCCATATTGGTGCTTCACGAGACGGCAAACTATGAGCAATTCCAGGCGGCTTTGGATCTGGTGGGCCTGGATCTGCGTGTCTCCGAGGTGCATGGAATGGTGTGCGGTGAAATCTGCCGGCAATTCAAGCTGGGTCCCGATCCGGGGTTTTCCGCGGTCCTGGCCGGGCCGGACCCGGAAAACGGCGCGCGTCGGATATTAACGGATACGGTAGATCGATTGATGATTCAATCCCGGCAAGAACTGGATTCCGGCATGCGGTTTTCCCTGTTGTTGCCGGACGAAGATGAACCCATCGGGGAGCGGACCGGGTCACTGGCGGACTGGGTGCGCGGATTCGTGTTGGCACTGCTTCGCGGCGAGCGACTGACGCTGCAAGACCTCGACAGCAACAGCGCCGAAATCGTGCAGGACTTGTTGAAGATCGGTGAAGCCCAGCCCGGCGAGGAAGGGGAAGACGATGAAAAGGCGTTAGCCGAGATCGAAGAATACGTACGGGTAGGCGTGCAGCTCGTATTCGAGGAGATGCAGCCGGACGGACAACCCCAAGAAAAGGGTGAAGTGCACTAAATGCTGGACCCGAAAGTCTTCAGCCGGAGACGGCAGGATGTAATGCATTTGATGGCCGAGGGTGTTGCCGTGATACCTACTTCACCGGAGTGCACGCGCAGCCGCGATGTACTGTTTCCATTTCGCCCGGATAGCGATTTTTATTATCTAACGGGATTCGCCGAGCCCGAAGCGGTTGCCGTATTATGCCCCAACCGCGATCAAGGGGAATTCGTGGTTTTTTGTCGTGAGCGCGATCCGGAAAGAGAAACCTGGGAGGGGAAACGTGCAGGACTCGACGGCGCGATCTCGCAATTTGGGGCGGACGACGCGTTTCCAATCGACGATATCGATGAAATTCTGCCCGGCCTGCTGGAAAATCGGACGAAGGTATTTTGTACCGTTGGCAGCCATAAGGACTTCGATATCAAACTGCTCAACTGGGTCCAGGAAGTTAAAAACAAATCGCGTGCGGGCATCACGGCTCCGAACGAAATCGTGGATCTTGGCCACATCCTCCATGAGTTGCGTTTGGTTAAACGCACCGAAGAGGTCAACGTGATGAAGCGGATAGCAAAGATATCCGCCTCCGCGCACAGAAGGGCTATGGAGGTTTGCCGGCCCGGGATGTCGGAGTACGAAATCGCTGCTGAAATCGAGTATGTGCTTAAAAAATCCGGGTGCGACTCCTGGGCGTATCCGCCCATCGTTGCCGGGGGCGTCAACGCATGCATCCTGCATTACATAACGAATCGCGACACACTCCACGACGGTGATTTGCTGTTAATCGATGCGGGCGGCGAACTCGAATATTACGCGGCGGATATCACCCGCACGTTTCCCGTAAACGGCAAGTATTCGGGTCCCCAGAAGGCGGTTTACGAAGTGGTTCTGGCCGCGCAGCTCGCCGCCATTGATCAGGCGCAGGTGAATAGACACTGGAATTGGCCCCACGCGGTCGCGCTCAAGATTCTCGTGGAGGGCCTGATCGATCTGGGATTGTTGAAGGGCAGCGTGGAGGACAATATTGAACAGGGTAATTACCGGCGTTTTTTCATGCACCGTACCGGTCATTGGCTGGGGATGGATGTACATGATGTGGGGGATTACAAAGTAGCAAACGAATGGCGGATTCTCGAGCCCGGGATGGTCATAACCGTGGAACCCGGTCTTTACATTTCCGGTGACGACGATATAGATCCACGTTACCGGTATACCGGCATTCGTATCGAGGACGACGTACTCGTCCAGCGCAAGGGCAATCTCGTGTTGTCGTCCCATGCGCCGAAAACCATCGACGATATCGAGAGCCTTATGGCGTCCGGGTAGCGGGTTTCATGGCCGATACGCAATACGATATCGTGATCGTCGGTGGCGGTTTAATCGGAGCCAGTCTCGCTTGTGCACTGAAGTCGACGGGCCTCGCCATCGCTTTGGTTGAGGCCGTCTCTTTTCGCTCCGGCACCCAACCCAGCTACGACGAGAAAATGCTCTCGCTGGCGCCGGCTTCATGCCGTATTCTGGACGGTATTGGGGCGTGGCGGGCAATCAAGTCCCACGGCGTAACGCCTATCGAGCATATCTACGTCTCGGACCGGGGTAATTGGGGCAAAACCCGGTTGTCGGCAAGCGAGTTCGGTATCCCGGCTCTGGGTTATGTCGTGTCCGCCAGGGTGGTCGGCCTGAGCCTGGTCCGGCGAATCGCCGATACACATGCCGCCGAACTTTATTGTCCGGCCAAAGTAACTGCTGTCGAAACGGATACCGACGGCGTCTCGGTGTCCGTGGACACCGAAGGTTCCGCCGTTCGCATCCGATGCCGCCTGGTCATCCTAGCGGACGGCGGCACATCGACGACGCGTGGCATGGTTGGAATCGAGGCGAGCGCCAAAGACTACGGGCAAACTGCCATATTGTGCACGGTGACGTCGGCATCGCCCCGTCCGGGTACCGCTTTCGAGCGATTCACGTCTACGGGTCCCCTTGCGATGTTGCCGACGACGGGTGACCGTTACGCCGTGGTCTGGACCGCGAAAACCGACGATGTGGAGCGAATTCTTTGCTGTTCGGCCGAGGAATTCCTGGAACGCCTTCAAGTGCGGTTCGGGGATTGGTTGGGACAACTTACTTCGCCGAGCCGGCGCCGGCCGTACGCTTTGAAACTGATCCAGGTAAAGCATCCGGTTGGCCGGCGGGCTCTGGTTATCGGGAACGCCGCGCATACGATTCATCCTGTCGCGGCACAGGGATTCAATCTGGGGCTCAGGGACGTTGCCGTGCTTGCTGAAGTTCTGGCGACGCACTTAAAACATGACCGGGACATCGGCCGGAAGGAGGTACTAAATAATTACAGGGATCGGCGCCGCCACGATATCCGTAATACGACAAGATTTACGGACGCACTGATACGGATCTTCGCTAACGAGCGGCCACACATGGTTGTCGGGCGGAATATCGTGTTGAATGCATTGAACCACTTGCCCGACGCCAAGAGCGCTTTGATGAAACGGGCGATGGGGCTTAACGGAAACTTACCGCGCTTGATTCGCGGCCTGTCGCTTATCGACTGACATGAACGATCACAACTACGATATCCTTGTCGTGGGGGCCGGTGTGACCGGCGGCGCATTCGCGGCTTCGTTGAAGCATGTGCCGTTATCCGTGGCGTTGCTGGATGCCGGTACGCCCCCGGACGCCTTGCCTACCGAGCATTATGATCTTCGAGTCAGTGCCGTCAGTCCCGGGACAAAGTCCATATTGCAGGCCGTGGGCGCCTGGGAACGGTTGGACACCGCCCGAATCGGGCCCTACGAATCGATGTATGTCTGGGATGCCCGCAGCAATGGCTCGATCGCATTCAATGCCGCCGACATGGGGGAAGCATGGCTGGGATATATCGTCGAGAATGCGCATATTCAAAACGCTTTGCTGGAATCCGTTCAATCGGCTGACAATATTAATTGCCGGTTCGGTATTGCCCCGGAGCGTATCAAGGTGGATCGGGGAAAGTGCAGCGTCGTCCTCAGCAACGGAGAAACGTGGTCGGCGAGACTCATCGTCGGCGCCGACG
Organism: Gammaproteobacteria bacterium; assembly: GCA_018263405.1. Classification (GTDB taxonomy): domain Bacteria; phylum Pseudomonadota; class Gammaproteobacteria; order Arenicellales; family JAANXG01; genus JAANXG01. Next base: position 20,507 of record JAANXG010000055.1, on the reverse strand, counting down.
GGGCGCAATCATGGGTACGGCAGGCGTTGGGGGTTGGCTTGGACAAGCGCCTATATGGCCAGCAGGCGTTTGTCTGTGAAGTGAAAACGGAGCGTTCGCACCGCCAAACCGCGTGGCAGCGGTTTCTGCCTACCGGCCCGGTTGCTTTTCTGCCGCTCGCCAATGGTCATTGTTCCGTGGTGTGGACTTGCGACGCTGAACTGGCGGCTGAACTGGTGGAAATTGACGAAGAAGCATTCGCTCTACGTCTGGAGGCGGCGTTTGAGAAGAAACTGGGGCGTGTGGACGTAGTGAGCTCCGTTAAAAGCTTCCGGCTCGCCAGACAGCGGGCCACCCAATATATTGGGGGGCGTGGCGCGTTGATCGGCGATGCCGCCCATGTCGTGCCTCCCCTCGCCGGACAGGGGGCGAATCTTGGATTCGCCGATGCGTGGACGCTGGCCCGGGTACTGCGGGAGGCGAAGCGCAAAGAACACGATATCGGTTGTACGCGGGTGTTGCGGCGTTACGAACGCTGGCGCCGAAGCGAAAATTTTTCAATGTTGCGCATGCTCGATGTGCTTCATATACTGTTTTCCATCGATTCATCTGTGTTGGGCCACGTACGGGGCCTCGGGCTCGAGCTGGTTGACCGTCAGCGCTGGTTGAAGCATTTCCTGGCGCGTAGGGCATTGGGACGGTTTTTTGCGATAATGAAATTCCATGATTAGGGCGTGTCATTCCGCCTTGGAGTATTGACGGTGCCACCACGAAGCGAACTGAAAAAGGCGGGTTTGAAGACAACCATACCGCGACTCAAAATCCTGGGCATTCTGGAGGAATCCAGCACCCGTCATATGACGGCGGAAGATGTGTATAAAGAGCTGCTGGATTCCAGGGAAGACGTCGGCCTAGCGACCGTGTATCGTGTTCTCACCCAATTCGAAAGCGCGGGATTGGTCATGCGCCACAATTTCGAGGGCGGCCGTTCTGTGTTCGAACTGGATGACGAAGGTCATCACGATCATCTCGTTTGCATGGAATGCGGGCGCGTGTTCGAGTTTTATGACAAGACCATCGAGGAGCGTCAACACAAAGTGGCCGAGAAGTCCGGTTTTATTCTACAGGGCCATGCCCTGTACATGTACGGTGTTTGCCGTGGAATGAAAAAAAACGGCAAGTGCTCAGTCAAGGAAAACGAGGCTACGCTGGATGCGCCTTGAAATCCACCCGCTTCAGGGTGCGCCTTATGATTAATGAATGATGGCTCTCGATCGGCCGATTGCCCGGCTCAAAACAAGTATCGGTAGGATACCGACCAAAACGATGGCAATTGCCGACATGGAGGCGTCAGCAAGACGCTCATCGGAAGCCAGTTCATACGTGCGCACTGCTAGTGTGTTGAAATTGAAAGGGCGAAGGATCAGTGTGGCAGGCAGTTCTTTTAGCACATCCACGAATACGATCAGGATCGCCGTCAATAAAGCGCCGTTGATGCAGGGAATGTGTATCCGGGTGAGGATTTCCATCGGCTTGTAACCCAAGGAGCGAGCGGCGTCATCCGTGTGTGTCGTGATTTTACTCAAGCCTGCCTCCAGTGTTTGCAGGGAAACCGCCAGGAAACGCACGGTGTATGCGAACAGCAAAGTGAATAGCGTGCCGCTCAACAATAATCCGGTGGATACGCCAAATACATCGTGCAGCCAGGCGTCCAGGGTTCGGTCCATCCATGCAAACGGAATCATGACGCCGACCGCAATAACGGTTCCCGGCACGGCGTAACCCATCCCGGCGACGCGTGCGGCAAGCCCCGGCAGCGGCGTGCGGGCGAGGCGCTTGCCGTACGAGACGATCAGCGCGATCGTTACCGCGATAAACGCCGCGGCCAGCGCCAGACCGAAACTGTGGATGGCCAGTTTCACGAAGGCGGTGTCGATCATTTCCGGCGCGGTCAGTACTGCCCAGTAGCCTAATTGCAGTGTGGGCACTAGAAATCCTAGCATTGGCGGGAGCAGGCACGCCGTTACGGCAATAACCGCCTTGGTCCCGCGCAACGGCGTCAGTTGGATCGGTCGCGAGCGCAGTCCAACGTGATGGTACCGGGCCCGCCGGCGTGACCATCGCTCCAGCACGATTAATACGAATACAAAGGTCATCAGGAGTGCTGACAACTGGGCCGCCGCCGTGCTGTCGCCGAGGCCGAACCAGACTCGAAAAATGCCAGTGGTGAACACCGGTACACCGAAGTATTGCACGGTTCCAAAGTCGGCAAGGGTCTCCATCAGTGCCAGTGACAGGCCGGCGATAATCGCGGGCCGGGCCATGGGTAGGCTGATTTTGAAAAATCGCCGCAAGGGTCCGGTCCCCAGCAGGCGACTTGCGTCGGTCAAGGACGGTGATTGCTCCAGGAAAGCGGAACGGGCAATCAGGTACACGTACGGGTAGAGAACCAACGACAGCATGACCATGGCACCCCCCAGCGACCGGATCCGGGGAAACCAATAATCGTCCAGGCCCCAGCCGAATGCATCGCGGAGCACCGTCTGTACAGGTCCGGCGTAATCCAGTATGCCCGTATACGTATAGGCGATGATGTAGGCGGGCATGGCCAGAGGCAGTAACAGTAGCCAGATGAATATACGCCGCCCCGGAAAGCTGAACTGCGTAACCAGCCAGGCGGTAATGACACCGATCGATAAAGTGCCGCCGGCCACGCCCAGCATGAGACTCAGCGAGTTCAGCACATAGTCGGCCAGCACCGTCTCCACCAGGTGATCCCATGTTACCCCACTGGGGTAAAGGACGAAACCGAAGACCACCAGCACCGGGATGGACAGGATGCCGGTGATGGATACGACGAGGGCGCTCCAGGGGTGGACCCTGAAGGGCCGTGCGGAAAACCACGCTTTCGGTGCGGCGATGACCCGGGAGGCGGTCAATTCTGGCCTTACTTCCAGCCGGCGCGGTCCATCAATTTAACCGCGGCGGCGTTGTTTTCGCCCAAGAGCGACAGGTTGACCGTGTCGGCCCTAAATGTTCCCCATTGTTCGAGCGTCTCGCTCCAGTGCACATTTTCCTTAACCGGGTATTCGTAGTTGCTACGGGCGTAATAGGCCTGTGCATAGTCGCTCACCAGAAACTCGATCAGCCGTATGGCTTCGTCGTAGTTTTGGGCGGACCGTGTGACACCGATTCCACTCACGTTGACGTGTGCGCCGCGGCCTTTCTGGTTTGGCCAATGAATGGCGATTTGCCGGGCCGCTTTACGTTGCCCCGGATCGTTCTCGTTGTTGAGCATCCGTCCCAGATAGTAGGAGTTTGCGATGGCGAGATCGCATTCGCCCGCGGCGGTGGCTTTGATCTGATCACGGTCGCCGCCCTGTGGAGGTCGAGCCATGTTCTGGACCAGACCACGTGCCCAGGTTTCCGCAGCCTCGACACCATTGGCGAGAATCATCGATGCCACCAGCGACTGGTTGTAAATGTTGTTCGACGAGCGTATGCAGATTCGATCCTTCCACTTTTCATCGGCAAGGGCTTCGTAAGTAGAAAGCTCCGATGCGCCCACGCGCTCCTTGGCGTACATGACGGGGCGAGCCCGGAATGACAATCCGAACCAGTAGTTCTCCGGGTCGCGGTATTGTTCCGGCACCGCGCCGGTCACCGCGTCGGAACGCACCGGTTGCAGCAGGTTGGAGGCCTTGGCTCGGTGGAGCCGGCCGGCATCCACGGTAATTACGATATCCGCCGGCGAATTCATGCCCTCCATTTCCAGCCGTTTCAGCAACGCGTCGGCACTCCCTGTGACTAGATTCGCGGCGATATCCGTATCCTTGGTGAAGCGATCCAGCAACGGCTTGATCAACGCTTCTTTCCGCGCCGAATAGATATTAACCTCCGCGGCCGCTGAGGTATTGACCGCTCCGGCTAGGAGCGCGGCCAACGCCGTGACCAAACTGATGCCTCGGACCATATGTACCTCCGAACGATAAATTAGGTTACCTGGTATTAGTAATAATAGTGATAATGGTTTGCATTAATAATAACTGGTGCCAATATACCGGAGCACGATCGTTCCGTCAAGCCTGGTTGGAGTGTTAGAGTTCGTGCTGTTTGATGGCTATAGTGCACGTAGGCCCGGGTCCACAGGGTGCCGGGGTGTTCCAATCGATTATGGGGAGGTTTCAGAAATGAACGATGTTCCCGGTGAGCTGCGGTATACCAAATCCCATGAGTGGGTCCGGCGCATGGAGAATGGTCATTTTGAAGTGGGTATCACCGACCACGCTCAAGACCAGTTGGGAGATATGGTATTCATGGAATTACCGGAAGTTGGAAGTACACTCGGTGCGGGCGATGAATGTGCGGTGGTGGAATCGGTCAAGGCTGCCTCTGACGTCTATAACCCTATTAATGGTGAAATTGTAGAGGCCAATACGGCTTTGGACGAATATCCCGAACTGGTGAACCAGAGTCCGTACGCGGACGGCTGGCTCTTTAGGTTAAAGCCCGATGACGGCAATGACTGGGATGAACTGCTGGATGCGGACGCTTATCGTGAGATAGCAGAGTCGGATTAGCCGCGGATCCCCATATCCGTTTGCCCATGTCTTGACGAGAGCCTGCGGCCGGAATCGTACGCCTGGGTATGCAGGCACCGGGTCTTATAATCGCCTCTGTCGTACGCCTGGCCGCGGCGTCCGTCGTTTCGGTAACTGGGTGTGCACAATGTCGGTATTGATTTGTGGATCCTTCGCGTACGACACCATCATGGTGTTTCAAGACCGGTTCAAAAACCATATCCTTCCGGATCAGGTGCACATATTGAACGTCTGTTTTGTAGTCCCCGATATGCGCAGGGAGTTCGGGGGTTGTGCCGGAAACATTGCCTACAGTCTTAATCTGCTTGGCGGTGTCCCTACTCCCATGGGCACGGTGGGGGACGATTTCGAACCGTATGCCGAGTGGATGGATAACCAAGGCATCGCTCGTACCCATGTGACGCCGGTGTTCGGCACCTACACTGCGCAGGCATATATCACGACGGATATGGATGACAATCAGATTACCGCTTTTCATCCGGGAGCGATGAATGAAGCGCACCGGAATCGCGTGGACAGTATCGACGGTGTAACTCTGGGTATCCTTGCCCCCGATGGCCGCCAGGCCATGATCGAACACGCCAGGCAGTATTCCGACTGTGGCATTCCTTTTGTATTCGATCCCGGACAGGGGCTGCCTATGTTCCAAAAACAAGAATTGGACGAATTCATCGATCGTGCCTCGTACATCATAGTCAACGATTACGAGAGTCGATTGCTGCAGGACCATACGGGCCGTAACCTTGAAGACATTGCCTCGGAAGTGGAAGCGATGATAGTAACTCTGGGAGGCGATGGTTCCCGCATACATACGGACGGAAAAACTATCCAAATCCCGTCCGCGAGGGTCGAACAGGTAGTGGACCCGACGGGTTGTGGCGATGCTTATCGTGCTGGATTGTTGTATGGCCTGGGTCGTGGGCTTGACTGGGAAACCACAGGGCGTATCGCATCGATGACCGGCGGGATTAAAATACAACAGCATGGAACGCAGAACCATACCTTCACCCGGGAAGAATTCACGCGGCGTTATCAGGAAAGTTTCGGCCGCGCTATTGATCTTTGATTCGGACCCCCATCCGCCGAGCGGGGCGAACCGAACGCAGCCGGTCTGCCGACTCCCTAAACAGCAGGGGAACCGGCCCTCGACAACACCTGATCAAGGAGGACGGTGTTCCCATGCCGGGTATGTACAAATTCGAAGTGAGTTCCAGAAGAGGATAGAGGACAAACGGACGACATGGGATACGCGGATGCGGAATCAATAAACCCGGCCGATCCAGTATAATATCCGCGTACACGAGGATATCCAGATCCAGGGTTCGTGGTCCCCAGCGCAGTGCCCTGATCCGTCCAAAGCGACGTTCGATTTTCTGCAGCTCCGCAAGTAGTTTCGGTGGCTGCAGCCGTGTTTCTATCTGTACCGCCGCGTTGATAAACGACGGCTGGCTGACGATGCCCATCGGTACGGATCGATAAAATGACGACCGGCGTCCAACTTGAGTTTGCGGGAGGCGATCTATGTTTGTAATCGCTTTTCGCAATTGGGCTGCACTGTTGCCGAGGTTGCTTCCCAAGCCGATAAATCCGGCAACGGGTGCGTCTCGAGGTTTCTGGTGAGGCAACGGAATTTATGCCCGCAAGTTGAATCGTCGCAAGCCACTTTATACGCCTTTTTGCATGTTATACAAACAAAGCCTTATGGCCGGTGCGGGATTTATTCTCGCTTCAGAGTTCCTTCTCGCTTCCATGGGAGCCGTGATTAAAACGCTGGCCCAGGAGATGCCGAACGAAACACTCGTCTTTTTTCGAAATTTTTTCGGACTTATCGTGTTGATTCCATTTCTCTTCGGACGCGGTAGAGCGTGGCTGAAAAGTGAAGTACTGCACTTACACCTTGTTCGTGCGATAGCGGGCTTGAGCGCTATGTATTGTTTTTTCTATGCCGTCGAACATATCAAATTGGCGGACGCTATGTTATTGAAGTTCACCGTTCCGGTATTTCTTCCTTTGGTGGCGTTTTTCTGGTTATCTGAGCGCTTTCACCGACACGCGGTCGTGGCATTGATTCTGGGTTTTGCGGGCGTTGTATTGATCCTGAAGCCGGGCGGTGACATGAACTGGGTGCTGTTGGTTGCCTTGGCGGGCAGTTTTTTTGCGGCGGTGGCCAAAACGGCCGTGCGCCGCTTGTCCCGGACCGAACCGGCGTTCCGTGTCGTGTTTTATTTCGCGCTGATTGGCGTGTGTATTTCCGCTGTACCGTTGATCTGGGCCTGGCAATCGCCCAGCACCGTCCAGTGGGCATTGCTGCTAACCCTCGGGCCGCTGGGCACCCTCGGACAGTTGTGCATGACGCGGGGTTATTCCGCCGCACCCGCCTCCGAGGTCGGCCTGTTTACGTTTTCCGCCGTATTATTTGGAGCGGGTTACGGATGGTTGTTCTGGGGGGAATTATGGGATTGGCTGTCACTGGTCGGGGCCTTCCTGGTCGGTACGGCCGGAGCGACGATGCTGCGGGGCGGGTCTGACAAAGTCAGGGCCGCGACCCAGGATGAGCAGCTCGCGGTCCCCTTGCTCGAAGAACAGGCCGCCGCACGGAAGACGCCCTAGTACCCCGTCACTGATATTGTAACGTTGAGCGGTCCGGAAAGCGGTGAGCCGCAAGGCCTGTCTCGCCGGGAATGGCGCGCCCTTCTCAACAGACATAACGCCGCGGAGGACCGCTTTCCGGGTCGTCCGAAGGGGGCGCGCCTGAGCCACCGGATGCTCGCACGGCGGTGAGCTTCTCGTGATCGCCGGCAATGCGCCGGGAATAGCCGAAGCGGGCGATATACCGGAATGTACGCGCTTGGCGAAACTCGCGAATTATCCCCGGGTTCGGACTACCTCGGCCCTGGCGAGATATGTGGGTTTTTCTAATCATCGGTTCCCCAGCCAAACTCCTCGACAATGTCGAATAAATCGGTGTCCGAGACCACGCCTACGGGAATATCACGAGCTTCAATCACGACGCGTCGAATGTTGTTTTCGCTCAACAGCAGTGAGACGGTGCTCAATGACGCATCGGCCGGGGCGGTGATCAGTGGCCGGCTGACGATTTCGTCGACCGTGCCGTTGTGGGTTGACTTGTTCGCACCAACGATTTTTGTAACGACGTCGCGCTTGGTCATGATGCCCCAGCCCTTGTCTTCGCCAAGTTCCACCAACAGATAGCTGACATCCCATTCGCGCATTTGGTGCATGGCATCTTCCACGGACGTACCGGCGGGTACGCCTCTAACAGGAGACATGATGCCCCCTGCGGTGGATGGCTGATGTCCTGATTCTCGCATCGCTGCAATGGGATCCTCGATACGTTTGGCTTCCCTTTCCTTGCGCTCGGCTTCGACGGCATCCCTGCGCTCTCGTTCAAAACGGGCCAGGACGTCCGCGTTGCCTGTGATTTTCGCGATCAGTGCATCCGCAAAAGTGCTGGTGGAGACGGTATGCGCACCGGTCATCTGACGCGCAAAGTCATAAGTGACGAACTTGTCGCCGATAACCTTCGGATAGGCGGCGTTAATCAGATCCGCCGCCTCGTTCCAGCCCATGTACTCGAGCATCATGACGCCCGAGAGCAACAAAGAACTTGGATTGACTTTGTTCTGGTTTGCGTACTTTGGAGCAGTTCCGTGGGTTGCCTCGAAGACCGCCACGTGGTCGCTTATGTTGGCCCCCGGTGCGATGCCTATACCTCCGACTTCGGCGGCTACGGCATCGGACAGATAGTCTCCGTTAAGATTCATCGTCGCCAGCACATCGAACTCGCCTGGCCGTAACTGGAGCAGTTGAAAAATGATATCCGCGATGCGGTCCTTAATGACGATTTTACCTTTAGGCTGTTTGCCGCCGTATTCACTGTACAGCTCTTCCTCGGTAATGATTTTGTCTTCGAATTCGTTCTTGGCGAGTTCATAACCCCATTTGCGAAACGCACCTTCCGTGAATTTCATGATATTGCCCTTGTGGACCAGCGTGACACTCTCCCTGTTCTGGTCAATCGCAAATTCAATAGCCTTGCGAACAAGGCGCTTGGACCCGAAAGGGCTGATCGGCTTGATGCCTAGCCCGGCGTCCTCAAAGAATTTGGCGCCCATTTCATTTCTAAGAAACTTCGCGAGTTTCTCGTTTTCCGGTGTTCCGCTTTCGTATTCGATACCCGCGTAAACATCTTCGGTGTTTTCACGGAACACAACCACGTCTACCTGGTCAGGATCCTGCAGAGGCGAAGGCACGCCTTTGTAATAGCGAACAGGACGGACGCAGGCGTACAAATCCAGGTTTTGACGTAGTGACACGTTGAGTGAACGAAAGCCCCCACCTATTGGTGTCGTGAGTGGACCTTTTATCGCGACGACAAGATCTTTAATGGCATCCAGTGTCTCAGAGGGAAAGTACTCGCCATCGTAAATCGAGGCGGCCTTCTCTCCTAAATACAGCTCGCACCAGTTTATCTTGCGCTTCCCGCCGTATGCTTTTTCCACGGCCGCGTCCCAGACTCGCATCGATGCGGCGGTGATGTCCGGCCCAATTCCATCACCCTCGATAAAACCCACGATCGGTTGATCCGGCACTTCGATCTTGCCGCTTTTAACGGTAATCTTTTTTCCGACTTCGGGAATTTTGACATGCTGATAAGTCATAAATGGCTCTCTGATTGGATAAGTTTCTTCGTACTATACATCGCTGATGTGTAGAACTGTTGGATCGACCGGTGAGCAGCGGAACCTTTGTGCGCGCCGATGCACCCGGAGGTTTTCGACTCCCCGGTGTGCGGAATGCGTGAGGTTTCCCCCCGGGACTGTCACTAACGTTTGTTCCTCCAACGCCTTTGACCACAAACCGCCTCGGGTTTGCCGACCATGACCGGATCGGCGAAACGATGTTCAGCACTCCGTCAAATATCGTTCGAAATTCGGCAGGTTGGTAATGGGTTCGCTGCATTCGGTGCCCCGGCATACATATGCAGCAACACCGCCGCGGGGTGTCATATTTTCGATTATACCGGGCAAATCGCCCGTGGTCTGCCCGTTTATTGAAAATACCTGACGGTTCGGGTAGTACCCGGTACATGCCGATCGCCATTCGGCGATGCCCTCCGGGCTTCCGCGGATTACAACCGTTTCAACGGGCTCGTGGTACTCACATAGCGCTTCCATAAGAGCGCCGTGGGCGGAAGGATAGCGGCCCATCACCCCGGACAGTGCCTTGAGTATCCGCTCGCCCGCTTGCAGGTAACGAGGTTCAGCGAGCAGGTGCCCGAGACGCAAGAATACTCGCGCGGCGACCCCGTTACCCGACGGGGTGGCGTCATCCATGGTTGGCTTGTCTCGGTGTAGCAACGCTTCGTGGTCGTTGGATGTGAAATACATCCCGCCCGTGGGTTTGTGCTCGAAATGCTCGATTACGAAATCCGCAAGTTCCGCCATCCAGTCGACCATTTCGTTGGCCCATGACCACTGGTTCATGGCGAGCAGAGCGTCGATCAAAAACACGTAATCGTCCAGATAGGCATTGAGTCGTGTCACGCCGTCCTTGGTCGTGGCCCGCAAACGTCCGTCTTGCCATAGATTTTCGCGGATGAACTTGAGCGCATTACTCGCGGACTCGACGAACGCCGGTTCCACAAGATGCAGGCCCGCGTGCGCCATGCCCCGGACCATCAATGCGTTCCAGCTCGTAAGTACTTTTTCGTCCCGAAGCGGCCATCCCCGCCGTGCGCGAACGTCATACAATTTGGATCGCGCCGACTCCAAAACCGATCGAGCCGTCTCGGGATCCAGTCCCGTTTGTTCCAGCACCGTCTCGATATTGTTCTCGATATTGAGATGCCACCTGCCTTCAAAGTTTTCGTGTCCGCGTAGTCCGAAACGGCTTTCGATGACAGACCACTCCGCACCGTCGAGCTCGGAAATTAATTCTTCCCGGGTCCAAAGGTAGAATCGTCCCTCCTCGCCTTCCGAATCGGCGTCGAGCGTAGAGTAATAAGCCCCTTTCGCCGACTGCATTTCCGCGAGGACCCACTGGCCGGTCCGCAGTGCGACTTCTTTGAACTGCCGCTCCCCGGTAACGAGATACGCGTCCGTGTACAATGGCAGCAGCTGAGCGTTGTCGTACAGCATTTTTTCGAAATGTGGGATCCTCCATAGGGCGTCCACCGAGTAGCGATAAAAGCCACCTCCGATGTGATCGAATAATCCTTTGGACGCTATCGCTTGTAACGATTGGCGGACGATATCCAGAAGCTGCGGCCGGGGATCTCCATGTTGTTGGGACCGCTGCCACAGTCGCAAACACAAGCTGAGGTTCGTCGAATGCGGAAATTTCGGTGCCCCGCCAAATCCGCCGTTGGCGGGGTCGTAAGCGCTTTCCAGGTCCCGCGCCGCTTGGTTTAGTAGTTGCAGTTCTGCTTCTCCTGTGGTGTCGCTGCCGTGAAGTTGCGCCATCGTGTCCTTCACGGCGGAGACGTGTCCGGGTAATTTGTCGTCCTTGTGGGTTTGGTAGAAATCGACGATGCGTTTTAGTATATCGCGAAACGCCGGCATGCCGTGGCGGGGCCGATCCGGGAAATAAGTTCCGGCGAAAAACGGGACGTGATGTACGGGGTCCATGACTATCGTTAGGGGCCAGCCGCCGGGTCGTTGGCTCAGGATTTGGTGCGTAATCTGGTAAATCTTATCGAGGTCCGGCCGCTCTTCGCGATCCACCTTGATGCATACGAAATGTTCGTTCATGTAAGCGGCGGTGGTGTCGTCTTCGAAGGATTCCTTTTCCATGACGTGACACCAGTGGCAGGCGGTATAACCGATCGACAACAATATCGGTTTACCGCTTTCACGGGCGCTGGCGAGCGCTTCCTCGTTCCACGGATGCCAGCCCACCGGGTTGTGGGCATGCTGTAGTAGGTAGGGGCTGGTTTCGTTTGCCAGGCGATTTGTGCCTGCTACTGTCATAACGCCTCCATTTGACCGACCGTGCACCGTGGAGTGCGAGTCATCGCCTCGGCTCCGAGTGAAAGGGAACGGAAATTCGGGTAATTTCTCAAAAAGTCCGTGCAATGTCGGCGATCATGCGGGGGCAGGGTTATCTTTCAGGGACGCTGTAAATACCTCCCTGTACGCTCTGGCGAAAGCCTCCGTGCTTTCGACAGCCCTGAAAGATAACCCTGCCCCCGCATTCTTGCACGGGGTTATTGAGAAATTACAAATTCGGCGCGTAAATACGCGCATTGATTCGTGGATCATCGCGTCGTTGTTGAAAAGTTGAAGTAATAAAGGGGCATTCGGGATGCCGTTCGAATTTTGCCATATCCGCCCCGGCCAGACCAATTTCAGGAGCTATCGGCACGGTTGCCGGCACGGGTGGCATCGAGTAAGTTACCTCCCGTTGCTCTTCGACCAGGAGTATTAAGTTTTGATTATTCATCCCGGCATCGACCCTGTGGCGTTTTCAATCGGTCCGGTGTCGGTACACTGGTATGGCTTGATGTATCTGGCGGGATTCGCGGCAGGATATGGTCTCGGTACAGTAAGAGCCGCCCGGCCGGACACGGATTGGGAAACGCACGAGGTTGCCGATGTGCTGTTTTATATCGCGATCGGTGTGATTCTTGGGGGAAGGCTGGGGTACGCAGTCTTCTACAATCCCGGTTATTACTTTCAAAACCCTCTTGAAGTATTTCAGCTATGGACCGGTGGAATGTCGTTCCACGGAGGGTTGTTGGGTGTAATCGCCGCCATGGCCTGGTACGCGTTTAAAACGCGCCGCCATTTCTTCCAGATTGCGGATTTCATCGCGCCACTGACGCCATTGGGGTTGTTTGCCGGCCGCATCGGTAATTTCATCAATCAGGAATTGTGGGGCAAAGTCAGTGACCTGCCATGGGCGATCGTCTTCCCCGCAAGCGATCCGTCACGAATGCCGCGGCACCCTTCGATGCTGTACGAAGCGTTCCTGGAGGGAATATTGCTGTTCATTATTTTGTGGTTATATTCACGGAAGCCGCGCAGCACGGGGCATGTGTCGGGACTGTTCCTGATTTGCTACGGCGCGTTCCGGTTCTTGGTTGAATTTGTCAGGCACCCCGACCCGCATATCGGCTATCTGGCCTTGGACTGGTTGACCATGGGACAGGTTCTCAGCATTCCAATGATATTATTGGGGTTGGGGATTTTCTTTTTACCAATCCGTCAGGCAAATCGGTTAACCGGTAGCAGGAAGGATTAACGCGGATTTATTCATTCAGATGAAGCGTATAGTTTTGTGTGCGAGTTTCATAGTGTCGTTAGTGGCCGTCGTTGCCTATGGGCAGACCATCACTAAATGCCAGGATGAGGAAGGCAATTGGCACTATGGAGACTTTGCAGCCGAGGCTTGTGCCAAGGAATCCAAGATTACGGAGATCGATGAACGCGGGGTGAAAGTTAAAGAATCCGACGCACCGCTGACTCAAGAGGAATTAGAGGTGCGAGAAGCCGCGGAACGGGAGCAACAGCGGGAGGCTGAGCGCCGCGCGCGGCGGGAAGCCAAAAATCAACGCCTACTGCGAACCTATGATACCGCACAGGATATTGTCGACGCCCGGGAGGAGCACCTGGATGCACTGGGCCGAGATCTGGAAAGCTATCGTTTATTCCGGCAGGATCTTGTCGACGCAAAGGAAAAACTTGAAGATAACGAGACCAATCGTGAGCAAATCGGCGATCTCCAGCAACGGATTAAGAAATACGACGCGGCGATCCAATCAATCGAGAACAAGCGGCAGGCGACAATGGAAGAATACAATAAGGAGTTGAAAAAATTCCGTGAACTAACCGATGGATGATCGTCATTCTTGTCGACGCGTGAAAAGCGCGGTGTGCATGACAGTTTGCTACTTCGTAACCTCGTACTTTGAACTATCCGAGAACAACGCATGGAGGGGGGAGGTTTGTTTATGAGATGGTTTCCAGTATTTCTTCAAGACGATATTGCCGTATTCAGCGAGTCGGAGACTCCTTGGGTCTGGCCGTGCCGCTGAGTAAAATATGGCCAGGTCCAACGAAGAGCGAACGATTTATTTAATCGATGCCAGCATTTATATTTTCAGATCCTGGTTCTCCCTCCCGGACACCCTGGTTTCGTCAGACGGCTCTCCGGTTAATGCGGTATATGGGTTTCTCAGGTTTCTGACCGGCTTTTTTGAGGCGACACGCCCCGCCAATATGATGGTGGCGTTCGATCAAAGCTCCACTACTTCGTTTAGAAACGAGCTATATCCGGAGTACAAGGCCAACCGCGAGCCGGCGCCGCCGGAACTCAAGCTTCAGCTTGAAGTCTGCGAACGATTGGTGGAAGCTCTAGGAGTGTCGTGTCTTAAACACCCGCGTTTCGAGGCCGACGACATAATTGCCAGCGTAGCGGTGCCGGCGCGTGACAACGGATACAATGTCGTGGTTGTCAGTGGTGACAAGGATCTATCCCAGGTCGTCCAGGAGGGCGATTTGTGGTGGGACTACGCCCGCGATCGTAAACTTGATGTACAAGGCGTCTATGATCTTTTTGGTGTCTGGCCGAACCAGATTACGGATTTCCTCGCTTTGGTCGGCGATACGGTGGACAACGTTCCGGGCGTGCCGGGCATAGGTCCAAAGACAGCATCACGGTTGCTGCATGTATTCAAAGACGTCGAACAGCTTTATGAACGTCTCGAAGAAGTCCCGCGCCTCGGTGTTCGCGGCTCAGCCAAACTGGCACACGAACTTGGCGAACGCCGCGAATTCGTTATGCTGGCCAGGCAACTTACGGCTCTGGCGCGTCACGCACCGGTTGGAGACCAATCCCCCCATCACAGGATCGCCGGTGCCAAGATCCGCGCGTTGGATGAGTTGATTGGATGGCTGGCGCGCGGCGAAGGTTACGTGGATCGCATCCGATCCGCGTGTACCGTCAATTCGACTCGTTAGCCAGGAGTAGCCAGGTTCCGACAACACTGTCCGGGGTCAATGAAATGCTGGAAATTCCTTGCTCCATGAGCCACTCCGCCAGGTCCGGGTGATCGGACGGACCTTGGCCGCAAATGCCGACGTATTTGCCGGCTCGTTGGCAGGACCGGATAGCCAGTTCGAGCAATTTTTTAACCGCCGGGTTCCGCTCATCGAAGGAACCGTCAATCAGATTGGAGTCCCTGTCCAGACCCAGCGTTAACTGGGTGAGGTCATTGGAACCGATCGAAAACCCGTCAAAACGTTCCAAAAACTCATCTGCCAGCAGCGCATTCGATGGAATCTCGCACATCATGATGACGCGCAGGTCTTCGTTCCCGCGCTCAAGCTTGTTCTGTCGGAGCAGTTCCACGACCTGATCCGCCTCGTCCAAGGTTCTTACGAAAGGTACCATAATCCAGACATTGTTCAGGCCCATGTCGTGGCGGACATAGCGCAGGGCCCGGCATTCCAGTTCAAAGCAGTCCCTGAACCATTTGTCGATATAGCGCGAGGCGCCGCGAAACCCGATCATGGGGTTTTCCTCTTCAGGCTCGAATTGCTCCCCCCCGATCAGGTTGGCGTATTCGTTCGACTTAAAGTCAGACAGGCGAACGATGACAGGGTGGGGCGAGAAAGCTGCGGCGAGAGTGGAAATTCCCTCGCTGAGTTTGGTCACATAAAACTCCACGGGGCCCGAATAACCGGCGATCCTCCGGTCGATCGTCGCTTTGACTTGTGCCTCGTTGTCTTCGTAGTTCAACAACGCCTTGGGATGAATTCCGATGATGTTGTTGATAATGAATTCGAGCCGCGCCAAGCCGATTCCGGAATGCGGCAACCGGCGAAAATCAAACGCCCGGTCCGGGTTTGCCACGTTCATCATGATCTTGAATGGAATCTCGGGCATGGCGTCCATACCGATGGTTTTGATTTCATAATCGAGTTCACCGCGGTAAATATTGCCGGTATCGCCCTCGGCACAGGATACCGTGACGGTTTCCCCTTCCGGCAGGTCCCCGGTGGCGGTTTCACAGCCCACGACCGCGGGCACCCCCAATTCCCGCGCGATAATGGCTGCATGACAGGTTCTGCCGCCGCGGTTGGTGACAATGGCCGAGGCCCGTTTCATTACCGGTTCCCAGTCTGGGTTGGTCATTTCCGTTACCAACACATCGCCGGACCGGATCTTTGACAGGTCCTCGATGCCCGGCACGATCCTGACTTTGCCGACGCCGATTTTTTGGCCGATCGCGCTTCCCGAAATCAGGGGATCATGTTTTCCATTGAGGTGGTAACGCTCGTATACTTGCTTCGAATCTCGTGAGACCACCGTCTCCGGGCGGGCCTGGAGTATGTACAGCCGGCCGTCCAACCCATCCTTGCCCCATTCGATATCCATGGGTCGCCCGTAGTGTTGCTCAATGGCATGCGCCATCGAGGCCAGTGACTCGACGTCCCCGTCGTCGATCGAGAACCGCATCCGATCGGTTTCCTGAACGTCTACGGTTTTGACAACCGGGCCGTCTCCATCGCCGTAGATCATTTTGATCAGCTTGCCGCCCAGTTTGCGTCTCAGTATGGCCGGACGACTTTTGGCGAGCGTGGGTTTGTAAACATAAAACTCATCCGGGTTGACGGAACCTTGCACGATGGTTTCCCCGAGACCGTAGGATGCCGTAATGAATACGACGTCTTCAAAAGCCGATTCGGTATCGACGGAAAACATCACGCCGCTGGCACCCAGGTCGCTACGCACCATGCGCTGCACGCCGGCGGACAATGAGACATCGGCATGGTCGAAACCGTGGTGGACCCGGTAGGAGATGGCTCGGTCATTGAACAAGGAAGCAAAAACGCGCTTAACGGCCTGCAGAACATGTTTGGGGCCGCGGACATTCAAAAACGTTTCCTGTTGGCCGGCGAACGATGCTTCGGGGAGATCTTCAGCAGTTGCCGAGGACCGCACCGCGACAGAGATGTTTTCTCCTGCTCGTGATTCGAGCTCCCGATAGGCCCGGCCGATATCGTTTTCGAATTCCGATGGCAACGGCGTATCCATGACCCATTGACGAATCCGTGCACCGCACCGGCCCAGAGCTTCGACGTCTTCGACATCCAGCGCATGCAAGGCTTCGTAAATTCGGCGGTCGAGTTTGTCGTGCTTGAGGAAGCGTTGGAAAGCTTCGGCGGTAGTGGCGAAACCTTCCGGCACGCGGAGCCCCGCATCGGCCAGATTACCGATCAGTTCTCCCAGGGAGCTATTCTTGCCGCCGACTCGGGCGACGTCCGACATTCCCAGGTTTTCGAACCAGACTAGTGAACGATCCACGTATCTCAGCTCCTGAGTAAGGATGTTGTTAGAATAGCGGGGAACTGGCCCCGACATCGAGAAAGAGCGGCATTGTACTGTAAAAATGGTTGATCGTTTCATCTTCACGGTTTCCGACCGGACCGGCATCACAGCCGAAAGTCTCGGCGTAACCCTTTTATGTCATTTCCCAAACCTCGAATTCAAGACTGTACCCTTGCCCTTCGTGGACACGCCCGAGAAGGCCCGCGATGCGGCGCGGAAAATCAACGAGTCATCGGAAAAAAACGGCGGCCCGCCACTCATATTCGCGACCCTCGCTGACGACGAAATCCGGGAAATCATCGCGGCCAGCAACGGCGTATTGTTCGATTTGTTTGACCATTTTCTGGCGCCTCTCGAGAAGGAGTTGGGCCTTGAATCGGAACACAGTGTCGGTAGCTCGCATGGCGTGCTTAACCCTAATAAGTATACGGCGCGAATCGCCGCGTTGAACTTCACGATGCGCAGTGACGACGGCATGAATGCCGTGGACTACGATCACGCCGAGCTCATTATTATTGGCGTATCGCGTACCGCGAAGACGCCGACGTCGTTGTACCTCGCTTTGCACTACGGCGTATCGGCGGCCAATTTCCCTCTGTTGGAGGATGATCTGGAAAGGGCGCGTCTCCAGGATAAAATCATCCGCCATCGGAAGAAGTTGTTCGGGCTGACGATCGACCCTGCGCGTTTGCGGAAAATCCGCCAGGCGCGTTACGACAAGGGTCGGTATGCGCAGCTCCGGCAGTGCGAATACGAAGTGGCGCAGGCGGAGGCGATGTATCGCCGTGAACGCATCCCATTCGTTAATACCACTGCAAAATCCGTCGAGGAGATTGCAGCGACGATACTTCACAAGATTAACCTGAATCGCGACTTGATGTGAGCTGATGCCAATTTACGAGTTTTATTGTCCCGATTGTCACACGATCTACAACTTTTATTCGCGACGCATCGACACTTGCAAAGTCCCGGCCTGTCCTTCCGACGAATGCAGTCGAGTCCGGTTGGAGCGCCAAGTTTCTTTATTCGCTATATCCAAAGGACGCGAGGAGGAAGATAGCGGTGATATGCTGGACAACGTCGACGAGAGCCGGCTCGAGCAAGCCATGATGTCCATGGCTGGTGAAATGGAAAACATTGACGAGAACGATCCGCGCCAGGCTGCGAAGATGATGCGGAGACTCTTCGATTCGAGCGGACTGCGCTTGAGCGGGGGTATGGAGGAGGCAATCAGCCGGATGGAAGCTGGTGAG
This sequence comes from Gammaproteobacteria bacterium, assembly GCA_018263405.1. GTDB lineage: Bacteria > Pseudomonadota > Gammaproteobacteria > Arenicellales > JAANXG01 > JAANXG01. The sequence continues at coordinate 2,317 of JAANXG010000055.1, read as the reverse complement.
GATGCTGAACAGGTCGAGGCGGAAATGGGGGATTTGCTGGAGGAAGAAGAGCCCTTTGCGGTGAAATCCAAGCAACTGCTAGGTGACTTAAGGCGCAAATATCTGCCGCCGAAAGTCGATGAAACGCTTTACGATCTGTAATTAAACCTTCAGCGCGTGAGTTTCAGCCAATCCACGACCGCCGCAATGATGCCGACTGTCGTTACGGTGGGTAGCCATTGAAGCGCCAACCCCGGCTTGCGAGACCCAGGCGATTCGACGCTGTCGATCACCGCGCAGGATTGGGGGGTGTCCGACATCAATGTTTCGATCAATGGCATCTGCCGGCGCGGAACGACGCCGACCGGAGCTGTTTTATGGATGTGCTTTTGCATGTACTGCCTCCTCCCGCGCGTATTTATAGAAAATAACCAGTAAAATGGAAAGAGTAATTTATGACGATTTGATGGTTTTGCCCGTGCCCACCCCCGTCGATTTTTCAAACGGCGCCACGATCCGCGCGATCTTTTCTCGTATGAGCGGTTCGTTGATAATCCGGCGGCTCGAATTACAGACCTCCAACAAGCCTCGTTTATGACGGATTTTCGTACCCAGGTCGCCAAACGGCGTACATTCGCCATTATTTCGCACCCCGATGCTGGCAAGACGACGCTCACCGAGCGTTTGCTGCTCAGGGGCGGCGCCATTCAGCTGGCGGGCACGGTCAAGGCGCGCAAAGCGGGACGATACGCGACGTCCGACTGGATGGAATTGGAAAAGCAGCGCGGTATTTCGGTGACCTCGTCGGTGATGCAGTTCGAACACGGCGGTCGAATAGTGAATCTCCTGGATACGCCCGGCCATGCGGATTTCTCGGAGGACACGTACCGCACCCTGACGGCGGTGGATTCCTGCCTGATGGTGATCGATTCCGCCAAAGGTGTCGAGGAGCGGACGATCAAACTGATGGACGTGTGCCGGTTGCGGGATACGCCGATTATGACTTTCGTGAACAAAATGGATCGTGAAAGCCGGGGGCCTATCGAACTGCTGGACGAGGTGGAGTCGGTGCTGAATATCGAATGTGCCCCCATGACGTGGCCGATCGGGGCGGGGAAAGGGTTTCGCGGCGTGTATCGCCTGTTCGACGAGACGGTTCAACTGATCGGGGGGCGTCCCGGTAACCCGGCGGGGAACCGGCGCGTCGAGTTCCTCGACGGCGACGAATTGTCGTCGATTCTTGGTTCCGACGCTGATCGGTTGCGCGAGGAAATCGAGCTCGTACGGGGCGCCAGCCATGCATTCGACGCTGAACGGTACCTCGCCGGCCGGCAGACGCCGGTGTTCTTCGGTTCGGCCCTGAACGACTGGGGGGTCGACGACTTGCTCGATAATTTCGTGGCTTATGCCCCGGCGCCGCGGTCGCGGCAGGCGCTGGAACGAGTGGTCCATGCGGAGGAAGAGAAATTCACCGGCTTGGTGTTCAAAATCCAGGCGAACATGGACCCGGCCCATCACGATCGCATCGCCTTCGTCAGGGTGACCTCGGGCCGGTTCGACAAGGGCATGAAGCTTCGTCACGTTCGACTCGGGCGGGATATTGTGATCAATAACGCGATAACTTTCATGGCCTCGCGCCGGGAGCGGGCCGATGACGTTTACGCCGGTGATATTATCGGCCTGCACAACCATGGCACGATCCGGATCGGCGATACTTTTACCGAAGGTGAGACACTGAAGTTCAGCGGTATTCCCAACTTTGCTCCGGAGCTGTTTCGGCGGGTGCAACTGCGCGATCCGCTGCGTGCCAAGGCGCTGCGGAAAGGATTGGTTCAGCTCAGCGAGGAAGGGGCGACCCAGATATTCAAACCGCTGAATAACAACGATCTGATTCTGGGGGCCGTGGGTACGCTGCAGTTTGACGTGGTGGCGCACCGCCTGAAGAATGAATACGGGGTGGATGCCGCCTTCGAATCGGTGCCGGTTTCAACGGCCCGATGGGTGTCCTGTCCCGACGCCAGGACCGAGCAGGAATTTTGCAACAAGGCCTCGGATCATCTGGCGACGGATGGTGCGGGCAGCTTGACTTACATTGCCCCCAACAAGGTGAATCTGCAGTTGACCCAGGAGCGATGGTCCAACGTTGAATTTCGCGCTACCCGTGAAGTTTGACGGCGTATCGATCCAGGCAATTTACAAATTCGGCGGGTGCGTATATCTTAGTACCCTTGGGCATAAATACACACACGTTCAGCGGGATCGGAAAAGCCGATCGCCAAGGCACGCGAGCGCAGGACTGGCCCGGTCAATTCAAGCGAGCGTAACGCCGGCGAGGGGC
>JAANXG010000054.1 GCA_018263405.1 Gammaproteobacteria bacterium | reverse complement strand
TACGGAGCTAAGGATGCAATACCTCCCTGTACGCTCTGGCGAAAGCCTCCGTGCTTTCGACAGCCCTGAAAGACAACCCTACCCCCACATTCTTGCACGGGGTTATTGAGAACTTACACGCCGTGCGCGTAATCTGATGATTTTTTTGAAAAAAACAGTCAAAGTCGGTTCAAAGCCCGATGCTGATACCCACGCCGAATCCGAAACGGGATCGACTACGACTACCGTATCGGTCGGACCACAGGTTCATTTGCTCCGCGCTTATCAGCGGCACGAGGAATTCCGTGTCGCCGACGGATGTGGTGATCAATGAATCCACGGTACCCACCACTGTAAGGATTCTTCCCGGAGCGTAATCTTGTGGCTCCAGAAAATCGTCGTGCTGCAGCACGAATCGTCCGGTGGGTTTTCGGTATGTATTGGGTAACCCGTCTCGTGCCAACGGATAGGATAACACTTCAATACGGGTCATCCGGGCGTCGTTGGCAATCGAAATGATATGTCCACCCCATTGGACGCGTCCGCCCCGGTGGTTGGGGAATAGTTCCACCACTTTTGTGGGTGTGGCACCACTGGTTACGTCGCTGGTATCCAGAGGCGATGTCGCGCACGCCGTCAACAGGCATACGGCAAACAAAGCCGACAACCATCCCACCCCCGCATGACCGCCAACATTGCTCGGATAGGTTCCTAATACCATGGGTAATGCGAGAATCCGTGGAAATGACGGTGATGCCACGGGTAGCGATACGACCCGTAAGGATAATAATAAGGTCGGTCATGGGGGTAGGGGTCCCGCCCGACGTAGTCCTCCCAGAGGTACGGGTTTTCTGTCGTCACAACGGGATAGGTGTATAAATACTGGTCGATTTTGGATGACCTGGTTCCCGTGATCCGACCCTTCACTGTAAGGCGCCGGCCGGATTTATACTCTTCCGGGTCGAGGAACCGCTCGGTTTCGGCGAGGAAGCGGCCGGTGGACGGCGTGTCCGCGAGGGGCTCGCCTTTGCGGGTAATCCGTCGTGCGACAACGGTAATCACCGTCCGGTTTTCCAAATTTTCGATATCACTGATCGTACCGCCCCAGCGAACCCGTTTGCCGATATGCGCTTCGGGGTTGTCGCGCACTTCGCGCACATCCGGCCCCGCGATTGGCGTGCTGATGTTTCTCGGTATCGCGGTACAGCCGCCGAGCATGATTGCGGCAACACAATATACTAACCTGCGGTGAAGCATTTTATGGTTGAGGAATCGTTAGTTGTGGTACTTAACGATTAGTGTGCTGCGGTGTTGACGGGCTATGATCGTTCAATTGCGGTTCGGCGCGTTCGTGCACGGTTGTACGCCCCTTGAGTCGCCGCCGCCTGGGCAATAGCGAACCCAGCACGGACAAACCCGACAGGAGTAACAGGGCAAATAGCCAGGAATTTGGCAGGGTGCCGACGGACTTCTTGGCGATTTTGCCCAAACGCGAACCGGCTTTCATGGTGGTCACGAGTTTGCTCACGTTTTTCCCGTCTTTGCTTAATCGTTTGACGCCGGGTTTTCCGAACAGTCTGGTTATGGCATAGGTGCCCCTGGCATCGACCTTGGATGCCTTGGCAATTTTAGCCAAGTCTTCAGCACTATCCACAGAGCGCATGGCGCCGCGCAACGGACCCGGCCCCAGTCGTCTTGCGGTTCGGCCGACGTCCGATGCCATCTTTCCGAGTCCGTCGAATTTTCCCGTTTTCAACGCGACCCGGCTCGCATTCTTGAGGCTTCTTAAAAAAACCCGGGTTAGGGCGCCCGTTCGTTTCAAGGCTTTTAGCAACGCCGGCGCCCAATCGATATGTGGTGCGATGGTGGTTGTCAGGCCGATCGCCGACAACGCGAGGATGATGGTGTCGCCTTCACCGTACTGCATTTCCTTCCAGCCCTGCACGGCCAGGTCCCGGATGTCGCCGATTACGAACAGGTCCAATGACAGGCTGCCGAGCATGCTGGCGCCGTCCGTTGGTTCACCGGTGGCCGCGCCACGGGCAAATCGGCGAACCTTGCCCCAGAATGAATTCAATTCCATATCGGCCGTTCGCTTCAGATCCGCGGCGGCCTGTTCATCTCCCAGGCGCGGGTTTTCAAGTACGAAATCCGCAAGCAGTTTGACTTCCGCCCAGCGCCTTTCGGACACAAGCCGGGTTGCCTCGTCGATGGGGTCCACGGGCAGGACCCAGGACTGCTCGTCAAAGCGGTTGGAGAGTTCCACGGCGGAAAAAACGGCGATAGCGATCGCACCGCAGAGCAGTAAAAAGCGGAATGGTCGAGTCATCGGGTGATCTCGTTCCGCATCATAGCACCATGACGGCGGCAAAACACGGAAGGCTCCCCGCCGGATGCAGTGCCCGCGTGTTCCATCAGCCGGATAAGCGGCCGATCAATATAGCCTCCCGCAATGTCAGGCTTATGTGGCCGTCGTCCCGCGTCGGTCGCCAGAAGTGCTGAACACTCTCTGGCGCATCGAGCAGATTCCACGCCAGACGTTCCATGTACTCCGATTCGACGTTCATTCTGAGCATCCAATCGTGATAATCGAACCATTTAGAACTGACTTCGCTGTGTGCCAGCGTTAATCGATTGTTTGCGTAGAGATCGTGCCATTGCGACAGGGTAAGGCATTGGACATGGCTTGGGTCACGCTGTTTTTCGAAGCTGTTGATCCAATCCGCACCGACCTCGTCATCGGGAACGATATTGTCAATAACGACGAGTATGCCGTTCGGTTTCAAAACCCTTGCGCTTTCCGCGACAAACGTATTGGGCCGCGGAAAATGATGAGCGGCGATGCGGCAAACGACCAGATTGAACGCATCCTCCGGGTAAGAAAGCGCCTGGGCGTTTTCCCGGACCAGAAACAGATTGGGTAAGCTTCGTTCGCCGCTGACGATACCGGCCTGCGTCAGCATTTCATGGGTCATATCGCTCGCGATCACTGTCTGGACGTGGGGTGCCAGGAGCGCGGCGCTGTGACCGGCGCCGGTAGCGACATCCAAAACGACCCAGGAAGGCTCCAGACTTAATAGCTCCATCAGCCTCGACAGGCTTTTGCCCCGGGCGTGGGTCGCACTCGTTCTATAATTTACAGCGCTCGCTCCGAACTGGCGTCGGACAAGCGAATCGTGATCGTTGTTGGTCACGTCGATGAGTAAGCGCAGGCGATTTCTTCGTGCACCACGATACTGCAAAACATCGCCGCGGACATCGCCATCACGCCGCATCCCATCCCCGCATTTCGATCCGATTTGCCGCGTGACAAAGCTATATCGGCACGGTTACGTCCGCTCGGGTGTCCAGGATCCATTCCCGGAAGCGCTTCTGGATACGCTCCAGGGCTTCTGGGCTTTCGGCTTCGAACCGGAGCACCAGGATCGGTGTGGTGTTGGACGGCCGCACCAGACCGAAGCCGTCGTCGAAATCGACGCGCACGCCGTCGATGGTGCTGACCTTGCCGTCACTGAAGTTGGTGGTTTTTTCCAGCTCCTCCATGAATTTGAAGTGTTCGCCTTCCTCCATTTCGATGTGCAGCTCCGGCGTATTGTAGCTGTCGGGCAATGCGTCGAAGATCCGCTGTGGCGATCTTTCGTCCCGCGACAGCAATTCGATCAACCGGGCGCCCGCGTACATTCCGTCATCGAAGCCGTACCAGCGTTCCTTGAAGAAAATGTGCCCGCTCATCTCGCCCGCCAGCGCGGCGCCGCTTTCCTTGAGCTTGGTCTTGATGAAGGAGTGGCCGGTGCGCCACATTACGGGCCGCCCGCCCGCAGCGCGAATGGCGGTGGCGAGATTTCTCGAGCACTTGACGTCGAAAATAATTTCGGCGCCGATTTGCCGCTCCAGGATATCCCGCGCGAAAAGGATCATTTGGCGGTCCGGCCAGATAACTTTGCCGTCGGGAGACACCACACCAAGGCGGTCACCGTCTCCATCGAATGCCAGTCCCAGGTCCGCGTCGTGTTTCTGTAGTGCGCGTACCAGATCTCTCAGGTTGTCTTCCTGGCTCGGATCGGGGTGGTGATTGGGGAACGAACCGTCGACGTCGCAGAACAGATCGACCACTTGGCAACCCAAACGGCGAAATAATGCCGGCGCTACGGCGCCGGCCACGCCGTTGCCGCAGTCGATAACGACCTTGAGTTGACGTGCGGGTTTGACGTCGCCGCAGACGCGCTCGATGTATGTTTCGGTAAGCGAACGCTGCAGGCGGGCCCCCTGGCCATCGACCAGATCGCTGCGTTCGATGCGCTCTTTTAGAGCTTGTATACGCTCCCCCGACAGGGTTTCTCCGTCGATCACCATTTTCAAGCCGTTGTACGACGGCGGATTATGGCTGCCGGTTAGTGCCACGGCGGAATGGGTATTCAGCTCGAACGCGGCGAAGTAAACGACCGGCGTCGGGGCCAGGCCGATATCGATGACATTACAGCCGGCCGCCATCAGGCCCGAAGCCAGAGCATCGAGCAGAACCGGGCCGGATATCCGGCCGTCCCGCCCGATTACCACGGTTTCGACGTCTCTGTCGCGGGCTTCGCTGCCGATGGCCTGACCGATATCGCGGACGATCTCCTCGGTCAATCCGTCGCCGACGACGCCCCGGATGTCGTAAGCCTTGAAAATCTCTGGTGGCAGTTTGCGCAACGTCTGGTCGCTCGTCTGTCAGGCAAGCGTGGATTATAGCCTATACGGCAAATGCTTATCCCGCCCAGGGGTAAGCTCTCGATAACCCCATGTGAGAATGTGGGGGTAGGGTTGACTTTCAGGGAAAGTGAAACCCTACCCCCGCACCATCGCTAACATTGCGCGAGCCCTTAGTTCGCTTTGTGAATAGCGCGCTTGTCCACGGCCAGGGCGGCCTCGTGCACCGCTTCCGATAACGTGGGATGCGCATGCACGATGCGCGCCAGGTCTTCGCTGGAACCTTCGAACTCCATGGCCACGACGGCTTCGGCGATCAGTTCGGAGGCATAGGGGCCCACGATATGGGCGCCGAGAATACGGTCGGTTTTTGCGTCCGCCACGAATTTCACTCGGCCGCTGCCGCCTTCGCTCATGGCAAGCGCCCGGCCCGTCGCCGCAAACGGAAAAGTGCCTACTCGGTAATCCGCGCCGTCATCCTTTAACTGCTCCTCGGTCTTGCCTGCCCAGGCGACCTCCGGCCAGGTGTAGATCACCCAGGGAATTACATCGTAATTCATGTGAAACGGCTGTCCGGCAATCATCTCGGCTACCGCCACGCCTTCTTCCGAACCCTTGTGCGCGAGCATGGGGCCGCGTACGGCATCGCCCACCGCGTAGACATTCTCGAGGCCCGTGCTACAGCTGTCGTCAACCTCGATAAAGCCCCGGTCATCGAGTTTCAAACCGACGCTTTCATGCGAGAGGTCATTCGTGTTCGGGCGCCGCCCGACACAAACGATAAGCCGGTCGAACTCTGTTTTGTGTGCGCCGTCCTTGTCTTCGTACTTAACGGCAACACCGTTTTCCCCGGATTTGGCTTCGGTAACTTTGCAACCCAAGTTGATATCCAATCCTTGCTTCTCGAATTGCTTTTGGGCGACCCGGGCGATCTGCTTGTCCACGGTGGGTAGAAACGTGTCGAGGGCTTCGAGAATGGTGACGTCCGCTCCCAAGCGACCCCACACGCTGCCGAGCTCCAGCCCGATGACGCCCGCGCCGATCACGCCGAGACGCCCGGGCACTTCCTTGAAATCCAATGCCCCGGTGGAATCGACTATGGTCTTCTGATCGACGGGAGCTACGGGGATATCGATCGGTATGGAACCGCAGGCCAGGATAACGTGCCGGGCTTCGATTATTCGTTTTTCCTTTCCGTCCTCGACTTCCACCTTGCAACCGCGAGAACTGTGTTCGGCGAGTTTGCCGTGTCCGTGCAGCGAGGTGACTTTGTTGGCTTTGAACAATTGTTTGATGCCGCTCGTGAGGGACTGAACGATCTTTTCCTTGCGGGCCAGCATTTCACCAATGTCGATGCTGGCGTTTTTAACTTGTATACCGTGAATGCTGCATTGGTGCTTCACCCGGTGATACTGTTCCGAGGAGTCAAGCAGAGCTTTGGAAGGAATACAGCCGACGTTCAGGCACGTCCCGCCCAGCGACGCCTTGCCGTCGCCGCCCTTGAAATCGTCGATGCAGACAGTGTTGAAACCCAGTTGCGCGCAGCGTATTGCCGCGACATATCCTGCCGGTCCCGCTCCGATCACGGCCACATCGTATTTATCGGGCATTAGAACTCCGCCTTATTATAGATTCTGATTCGATTAGATCTGGAGCAACAACCGAGCTGGGTCTTCCAGCATTTCTTTGACTGTTACTAGAAAACGTACAGCCTCCGCGCCGTCGATAATACGGTGATCGTAGGTCAGCGCCAGGTACATCATTGGCCGTATCGCGACTTCACCGTTTTCGGCGACAGGGCGTTTTTCGATGCGATGCATGCCGAGAATCCCGCTTTGGGGAGGGTTCAGAATGGGCGTCGACAGCATCGAACCAAATACACCGCCGTTGGTAATCGTGAAGGTGCCGCCGCTCAGCTCTTCCATGGTGAGTTTGCCGTCCCGTGCTTTTTTCCCCAGCTGCGCGATTTCCGCCTCGATCTCGGCGAAGCTTTTTTGCCCGACGCCGCGCACAACGGGCACCACCAGGCCCCGAGGCGATGCGGCCGCGATGCCGATGTCCTGATAGTCGTGGTAGACGATTTCGTCACCTTCCACGTAGGCGTTCACGATCGGGTAGCGTTTGAGTGCTTCGACGCCGGCTTTGGCGAAGAACGACATCATGCCCAGTCGTACACCGTGTTTTTCTTCGAACGCTTCCTTGTATTTTGCACGTATGTCCATCACAGCCTGCAGGTTTACATCGTTGAAAGTCGTGAGCATGGCCGCGGTATTCTGGGCGTTCTTCAGTCGGCTCGCGACAGTTGCCCGTAACCGAGACATCGGCTCGCGCCGCTCCGCACGTTCGCCCTTGGATTTCGTTTCTAGCGGCGACCGGAGGGACGCTTTCTCCGATTCTTTCTCTTTGGTCGCGGATTTCTCTTTTCCCTCCAGGTACTTCAGCATATCCTCTTTCAGTAGACGTCCGTCCTTGCCCGTTCCTTTGAGGCTCGATGGATCCAAGTCATGCTCCTCCAACAGCTTGCGCACCGAGGGACTGGTTCTGGGTGAGCCTTGCTCCAGCTCCCTCGTGGGTTTTCCCGCTTTCTTGTCCTCGGCGGATTGTTCGCCATCCTCCGCCGGTTTTTCTTTCGGGGAAGCATCGGGGGCAACGATGGCCAGCACATCATCCGCCTCGACTGTGTCACCATCGTTTTTCTTGATTTCAGTCAGCACGCCGTCTTTGGGCGCCGGCACTTCCAGAACTACTTTTTCGGTCTCGAGATCGACGAGGTTTTCATCTCGATTCACGGTATCACCGGCGGCTTTGTGCCAACCAACGACCGTGGCTTCGGATATCGACTCCGGAAGTTGCGGTACTTTAACTTCTATCGTCATGGATTATTACCTTTCTTCTTTTGATCGTTCTGTTCGCCTGTATAGGTAAGACCGAGGGCTTGTTGTACAAGTTCTTTCTGTTGCCGGTTGTGTATGCTCAAACTGCCGACAGCCGGCGACGAAGAGGGTCCGCAGCCGGCATAAGCCAGGGACCGGTCCTTCCGGATGCAGGCGCGTAGGTGATGGTTGATCTGATACCACGCGCCTTGGTTTCGGGGCTCCTCCTGACACCAGACCAGTTCGGCGGCATTCGGGTATTTTTCCAACTGCTTGCTCAATCGCTCACGGGGGAACGGATACAACTGTTCGACTCGAACGATGACGGTGTCTGCCTTTTCATGTTTTCGGCGCGCTTCAAGCAGATCGAAATACACTTTGCCGCTGCAGGCCACGATGCGCGTTACCTTTCCTTCGTCGTGGGGATCGATCTCGGGAATCAGGGTTTCGAATTGGGCATTGGCGAGAGCATCGAGCGTGGATGTCGAAAGCTTGTGTCGCAGGAGGCTTTTGGGGGTCATGACAACCAGCGGCCGGCGGAAACGCCTCAGGGCCTGTCTTCGAATCATGTGGAAAAACTGGGCGGGCGTCGTCGGCACGCAGACTTGCTGGTTATATTCCGCACACAACTGCAGAAACCGCTCCAGCCGTGCCGAGGAGTGTTCCGGGCCCTGGCCCTCGTAGCCGTGGGGCAGGAGCAGCGTCAGCCCACACAATCGTCCCCATTTCGCCGCCCCGCTGGAGATAAACTGGTCGATCACCACCTGGGCGCCATTGGCGAAATCGCCGAACTGCGCCTCCCAGATCACCAAGGTATTCGGTTCCGCCGTCGCATAACCGTACTCGAACGCCAGTACGGCCTCCTCCGACAGGATGGAGTTGATGACCAGGAAACGCGGTTGATCCGTAAACAGATTTCTAAGGGGAATATGAATCTCGCCGGTTTTTTGATTGTGAAAGGCGGCGTGCCGATGAAAAAACGTACCGCGCGCCGAATCCTGCCCTGACAGGCGTACCGAGTTTCCGTCTTCCAGGAGCGAGGCGTAGGCGAGATTCTCCGCTGTGCCCCAGTCCATGGGAATCTCCCCGTCTATCATCTTCCGGCGGTCTTTCAGGATCTTGGTGACCCGTGCGTGGGTTTCAAATCCCTCGGGCAGCTTGATCAGGCGTTCGCCGAGATCCCGTAAACGTTCCTCGGACACGGCGGTGTCGACTTCTTCGTTGTAAGACCCGCCCATATAAGGCGTCCAGTCAACCAGATATTCGTCGTTGCCGCCGTCCACCAGGTTTTCCGCCACCACCTCCGCGTTGTCGAGCGAATCCCGGTATTCGTCGGCCATTTGCGCGGCGTCGTCCTGTTGGATCACGGCATCCTCGACTAGCGACTGGGCATACAGCTCCCGTGTGGTTTTCAGCTGACTGATCTTTTTGTACATCATCGGCTGGGTGACCCGCGGTTCATCTGCTTCATTATGGCCGTGCCGCCGGTAACAAATCAGGTCGATCACCACGTCCTTGTTGAACTTCACGCGGTAATCCAGAGCCAATTGGGCAATAAACACAACGGCTTCCGGGTGGTTCGTATTCACATGAAAAACCGGCGCCATGACCATTTTGGCTACTTCCGTGCAGTACAGCGTCGAACGTGCGTCCAAGGGGTTACTGGTCGTGAAGCCGATCTGGTTGTTGACCACGATATGGATCGTGCCGCCAGTGCCATACCCCCGGGTCTTGGAAAGGTTGATTGTTTCCATGACCACCCCCTGTCCGGCGATGGAGGCGTCGCCGTGAATGACCAGGGGCAACACGGATTCACCGTGGCGATCTTCCCGGCGCAGCTGCCGGGCTTTCACGGAGCCCTCGACAACCGGGGACACGATCTCCAGATGCGACGGATTGAACGCCAGGGCCAGGTGTACCGGTCCTCCCTCGGTCTGAATATCCGAGGAAAAGCCCTGATGGTATTTAACGTCCCCCGATCCTTCCGTTTCATGTTTGCCTTCGAACTCCGAGAATAGATCGGCGGGCGATTTTCCCAGTATATTCACGAGCACATTCAGCCGGCCCCGGTGGGCCATGCCGATGACGATCTCTCTGAAGCCGCCGCTGCCGGCGCGATGATTGAGTTCGTGGAGCAGCGGGATTAGGCTTTCTCCGCCTTCAAGGGAGAAGCGTTTTTGACCTACGTATTTCTTGTGAAGATACTTTTCGATGCCCTCCGCGGCCGTCAGACACCAAAGTATCTCCTTCCTCTTTTCGTGATCGAAATCGGGGCACCCGTGATTGGACTCGAGCCGGCTCTGCAGCCACCACCGCTCCTCGATGTTGGTGATGTGCATGTATTCGGAACCGATGGTGCGGCAATACGTCTCCCTGAGTAGCGTCAAGATGTCCCGCAGTTTCATTCGCTTGGGGGCCGACAGTGAACTGCTGTCGAACTCCCGGCCCATGTCTTCCCGCGTGAGTCCGTGAAAATCCGGATCCAGGTCGGGTACCGAGGGCTGTGCCAGCATGTCGAGGGGGTCGACCTTCGCTTCTTGGTGCCCCCGCATGCGGTAGGCGTTTATCAGGCGCAGTATCGACGATTGCTTGCTCGCATCCGCCTCCGAGTAGGCGGCTTTTCCGGCGTCTTGAGCGGTTTCACGCCTTGGTTCGAGACGGGCGAAGTATTCCCGCCACTGTGTATCGACGGCGTTGGGGTCCCGGCGGTAGCTTTCGTAAAGCCGATCGAGATAAGCGGCATTCCCTCCGCTTAAGAGTGAGTCGATTACCGCCTCCGAAACGAATTTTGGAGGGCCTATCATTGGATCTCGTTATACTTGCTCAAGTCGAATTGATGTAAGTTCTCAATAACCCCGTGCAAGAATGTGGGGGTAGGGTTGTCTTTCAGGGCTGTCGAAAGCACGGAGGCTTTCGCCAGAGCGTACAGGGAGGTATTGCATCCTTAGCTCCGTAAACGGCACTT
>JAANXG010000053.1 GCA_018263405.1 Gammaproteobacteria bacterium | reverse complement strand
ACCGAATTCTGCTGACCGCCTTGCTGTTGGCGATTTACTTATAAAGGGCGCTTCCTATCCATGCGTTCGATTTTCCGCCAAAGTACACTTCACCGCCTCGCAGCGATGCTGGAACAAAGCCTCGCCGATTTTCTTGCCATCGGATAGTCGTTCCGCGATTTTGCTCGCCGAAACGTCGGTGGCCGCATCCACACAGCGCTTGAACAACCCGGCCTGAGGGTAGGCCGAATCCTCTTTCCCTTTACGACCGAGCACGTCGGCGTGGCAGGCGGTAATAAATTGATCGATGTGCCGTGCGTCACGGAAGCCGCCGAGTTTTTCGATGAGTTGAACGATGGTTCCGGGTTTCAATTCATCCAGCCGGTGCAGGTGGAGGTGGTACCGGCAAACTTGCCGGGCAAAGTCTCGGTAGCGTGCCGGAGCCCGGTATCGGTCGCAAAGCCCATCAACAGGCTTCAAACCGAGGATTTCATGACGATGGTGACTCGGCCACTCTATTTCTGGTGTCACGGCCTTACCGAGGTCGTGGACCAGCACGGCGAAAAGAACCATGGGCTCGTCCGTGAGCTTGCGTGCCTGGGACAGCGCCATCAGGGTATGCACGCCGGCGTCGATTTCCGGGTGGTAGTTTCTTCGTTGCGGTACTCCGAATAGTGCGTCGATCTCGGGAAAGATCTTTGTCAGTGCACCGCATCTCCGAAGGCTGTCGATGAACAAATCGGGCCACGGCTCGATCAACGCTCCCACGAGTTCCTGCCAGACCCGTTCCGCGACCAGAGCGTCCACCTCGCCGCGTTTGACCATATCGATAAGGATTTCATAGGTTTCGGGAGCGATGGCAAAACCATAGCGCGCCCGGAACCGCGCGATACGCAGCAAACGCACAGGATCTTCCGCGAAAGCGGGCGAGACGTGGCGCAGGACGCCTTCTTCCAGGTCGCACCGGCCGCCGAAATGATCAATGAATTGCCCTTTATCGTCCCGGGCCATGGCGTTTATGGTCAAGTCGCGGCGCATCAGGTCCTCTTTCAGGCCGACGTCCGGGGAAAATTCAAAGGCAAAACCCTTGTAGCCCGGTCCGGTCTTTCGTTCCTTGCGGGCCAGTGCATATTCCTCACCGGTTTCCGGATGCAGGAAAACCGGGAAATTCCGGCCCACTGGTTTGTAGCCTCTTTTGATCATGTCATCCTCTGTGGCGCCGACCACGACCCAGTCTCGGTCCTTCACTTCACGGTCGAGCAGCTCGTCGCGCACGGCACCGCCGACAAGGTACACTTCCAGGCCTTTGCGCTTTTTATTCATACTCAACACGGCAATATCAGTGATAGGACAACCATAACCTTGAGCGACAAACCTTCACAAGTCAGCTTATCCCATTATCGGTGCGGGTTGGCTCTTCTTTTCGTTTGCCTCATTAGCGGCTGCAATACGTTGGGTTATTACTATCAGTCCGTGAAAGGGCAAGTGGACTTAATGGGCCGGGCGCGGGATATCGAAATCGTCTTGGCAGACAACGAGGTGGCGCCGTCTGCCCGCGCGAAGCTGAAAACTGTTTTATCGATACGTAGATTCGCGAGCGAATCCCTGCAGTTACCGGATAACGACAGTTACACCAGTTACGCGGACTTGGAGCGGGAATACGCGCTCTGGAACGTCTTTGCCGCACCCGGATTGTCTACCCGCCCCCACCAGTGGTGTTTTCCCATCGCCGGTTGCGTGGTGTACCGCGGTTATTTCGGTGAAACGGAGGCCCGGAGATATGCCGGAGGGCTTCAACGTCAGGGATTGGAGACTTTTGTCATGGGCGTGCCTGCCTATTCGACGCTTGGGTGGTTTGACGATCCGGTACTGAACACGGTGTTGAACTATTCGGAAGCAGATTTGGCGGGCTTGATATTCCATGAGCTGGCACACCAGGTTGCGTACGTGAAGAACGACAGCGTTTTCAACGAATCGTTCGCCACGACGGTGGAGATCGAAGGCGTTGAGCGCTGGCTGCAGCATCAAGGCAAGCAGAACGAGATCACCGCCTACCAGTTACGCAGGCAGCGGGATAGCCGGGTCGTGGAAACGATCCTGGCGCACCGCCGCCGCCTTGATAAAGCGTATCGTTCCGATCGCGACCAGCGCTGGAAACTTCAGCGAAAAGCCGAAATCATCTCTTCGCTGAAGGAACGCTATACCAAAATGGTTGGCGCATGGGAAGGCTACCAGGGCTACAGCCACTGGTTTGAACAGGAATTGAATAACGCACACTTCGTGCCGATCGTTGCCTACCACGACAAAGTTCCGGCGTTTCGTGCACTGCTCGCGCGCCACGGCGGGGACCTGCCGTCATTCTATGGTGCTGTCATTGAACTCGGCCGCCAACCGGCATCGCGCCGGGACCAAACCCTTCGTAACGCAATGTGCGACTTCTCGAAAAGTCCATGCAATGCCGGCGAAGTCTCTCACGTTTCGGGTAACCAGTTCGACATCCACCTCACTTGATACCAGATCGGAAATCGCCTCCAGTTCGGAAGATGGCAAATGCTCTTCCAGCGCCCTCGACATTGCGCTTCAAGGTAATGGAGCGGGCGGCGCGTTGCGAATGCGGTTGAGCGTATCGTTGCCCGGGCGCAGATACACGGGAACCACGGACTCCATGGGTGTCGGTTGGATGCCGAATGGCAGGAGACAGGGAGTGCGACAGATATTGTCAACTTCCAGTGACCGCAGGTTATCGACGCTGAAGGGTTTGCCCGGCACCCATTCCATGACCGCTGCCTGTAAGCACGCCTGCCAGTCCCCGAGCGAAACGATCCGGCGATGTAGGCCCGTGACTTCGTTGATGAGTTGGACGATATCATAAAGCGTATAGATCTTCGGTCCACCGAGGTTATAGCTTTGAGCGAACGTGTTGTGCCGGGAAATGGACCGTACAAAACACTGTGCGACATCGTCGACGTGGATAGGTTGAAAACGAGCCGCGGGCTTGGCCAGCGGAAACTTCCACGGAATGGACTTGAGGAGCTGTGCGAAGCGGGTCGTGAAGCTGTCCCTCTCGCCGAAGACCACTGACGGGCGGAAGCTGGTGACATTGCATCCCGGAATCCGATGCGCCGACTCTTCGCCGAGGGCCTTGGTTCGTAAATAATGGCTTGGCGCATCGGTAGACGCGTTCAGCGCGCTCATATGCAGCAGTCGCGGCACGCCCGCGGCCTGAATCGCTGTGGAGATCGTTTCTACAAGCTCCACGTGGGCATGCTCGAAGCCCTTGCCCCTGTGGCCGCGTTCATTGAGGATACCCACCAGATTCATGACGACATCCATCCCGCGGAACTGCCGGGCCAGGAGACCGGAATCGTAAACATCGCCTTCCTTCAGGGCGACGGTCGGCCAAACCAATACATCGCGGTGTCGTTGCTGATGCCGTGTCAAGATGACGATCCGGTGACTCTGTTCCGCCAGGTCGGCGGCGATCCGGTGACCGACGAAGCCGGTGCCCCCCAATATGCAGATCTTCAATTGTTTTCGCATATCTCCATTCTAATGGAAGAATAATATCGATGCGCGAGCCCTACCCCGTGCGGAATGTGGGGCAACTATCGAGCGCCATACCGCTCGCGGTAATTTTCAAGTGCGTCGAGGTGTTTTCGGTGCCGTGTATCGGCCTGCAGGTATTCCACCAGCGTTTCCAGGGTGGCGATAGCGTATACGGGTATACCGTATTGACTGTGGACTTCCCCGGTGGCCGATGTTGAGCCGCGGTAACCGCGTTCCTGGCGGTCCAGGGCGATGAATACCGCGACAGGCCGGGCATGGCAGGCGCGAATCGTGGCCACGGATTCACCCACGGAAGTGCCGGCGGAGATGACATCGTCCACGATCGCGACGTCGCCGGCGAGCGTGGCCCCGACAATTGTCCCGCCCTCGCCGTGATTCTTGATCTCCTTGCGATTGAAGCTGAAGGGCACGTCTCGCTGGTACAGTGCCGCGAGGGCAACGGCCGTTGCACTGACGAGGGGAATGCCTTTGTAGGCGGGTCCGTAGAGTACATCGAAGTGCAGGTCCCTATCGGTAATAGCGACGGCGTAAAATTCGCCGAGGCGACGCAGGCGTTCTCCGCTGTTGAGTAGACCCGTGTTAAAAAAATACGGACTCTCTCTCCCGGATTTGAGCGTAAACTCGCCGAAACTCAGGACACCAGCCTCGAGGGCGAACGTTAGAAAAGCTTCCTGGTAGTCTTTCATTCGCGCCAGGCCGTTCTGGTTTTTATCGAGTCTTGGAAGTGTTCGATCGACGGGCCATTCATGTATTGAGTTTTGTAACACAATCGATGTGCATTATCACCTTCAACGCTAATGGCTCGCGCAAAAATAACTTCACAGAATTCGCGCCTGAATTTGGGTTAGATTTGGACGATCCGATGGAGCAAAACCGTAATTTCTCAAAAAGTCCGTGCAATGTCGGCGATCATGTGGGGGTAGGGTTGTCTTTCAGGGACGCTGTAAGAAGTGGCATAGGGAAGTGCC
>JAANXG010000052.1 GCA_018263405.1 Gammaproteobacteria bacterium | reverse complement strand
GGCGGGAGATCGGCCCACTTTCCCGATTTATTTCGTTAAATAGCTGGCTATTCGCCTCAATAAATCGAAAAATTGGTCTCGATTTCCCACCTACCTCGCTACGATCCCCTAAGTCCGACAGGCTCCTAGTAGGGCCTGTTAACAGGCCCCAATCATGATATTGTCGTGTTCAGAGCGACCCGGACGATCCAGAACAGGGTAACAAGACGCTGGAACCGGTGGTCTTGCGCGCTTCGAGCTCACGATGCGCCTGGGCAGCGTCTTCAAGCGGATAAGTTTGATTGACCTCGATCCGGATCGTTCCGTTGCCGACCAGCTCCAATAATTCCGCAGCGGTTCGATCCAAGTCCTCCACCGAGGCCGTGTAATGGAACAGTGTCGGCCGGGTAATGAACAACGAGCCTTTCGCGGCCAACAGGCCCAGATCCAATGGTGCCACGGGTCCCGACGACTGACCGAACAACGCCAGCATACCCAGCGGCTTGAGGCTGTCCAGGGAGCGCGTAAACGTATCCTGCCCGACGGAATCGTAAACGACGTCGACGCCGGCGCCCTCGGTGATGGTTTTCACCCGTTCCAGGAAATCTTCGCGGGTATACAACACGGTATGCTCACACCCATGGCTGCCGGCGATTTCCGCTTTTTCGTCGGAACCTACCGTCCCGATGACGGTGGCCCCGAGAAGTTTCGCCCACTGGCATACGATCAGGCCCACCCCACCGGCGGCCGCGTGAACGAGTATGGTGTCACCCGGCTTTACCGGGTATGTCCGGCGCAGCAGATACTGGGCTGTCATGCCCTGCAGCATCGCCGCCGCCGCTGTCCGATCATCGACGCTGTCCGGCAAGCGCACCAGGCGGCTAGCGGCAACATTACGCTTTTCCGCATAAGCACCAGGGGGCAGCGCCACATAAGCGACCCGGTCCCCAACCGATACGCGGTCCACGTCTTCGCTCACCGCCTCGACCACACCGGCGGCTTCCACTCCGATACCGAAAGGCCGCTCGCTCAACGGGTACAATCCGGTACGGTGGTAGACGTCGATATAGTTAAGGCCGACCGCGGTGTGCCGGACCAGGGCTTCACCCTCCCGCGGCTCGGGGACGTCTACGGATTCCCATTGCATTCGCTCCGGTCCACCCGGCTCATGGATTCGAATGGCGTGCATCATCAAGTACCTCCCGGCATTTGGATTAACTCAGTGGATGGTGTTGCGCCGTGCTTCCTTGATCTGTTCGTAGGCGGCTCTTATGGTCTGCGTCTTCTCGGTGGCGACCTCGATCATTTCTTCGGGTAACCCCTTGGCCACCAGTTTGTCGGGATGGTGCTGATTCATCAATCGTCGATAGGCTTTTTTGACTTCATCGAAGCCGGCATCCTGGCTGACGCCAAGCGTGCGGTATGCTTCCTCCAGGCTGGGACCCTCGCCTCCCGACTGCCCGGCCCGGCCGGCCTGCAACATATCCAGTAGCCGGCGGATCTGCGCCTGGTCAAATCCCAGCCGTTCGGCGATGTTGAGCAGCATCCGGTATTCGGCATCGTCCACGACTCCGTCCGCCAGTGCGGCCTGTATCTGAATTTCGAGAAAAACCCGCAGCAGATTGCGGTTGCGGTGGCTGACATTTCGCAGTTGATCCAGCACTTCGTCGAGGGAAAACGACTCGCTTTTCCCGCGATTGAACAATCCGATGGCTGCCCGGCGCTGTTCTTCATTGAGATGCATTTGAGCCATGACTTGTTTAGCCAATGCAATTTCACTCTCCGAGACGCGACCGTCCGCCTTGGCAATGCGACCCATCACGGAAAATGTCGCCGTGAAAAACGCAACCTGAACTCGTTCCTGATCTTTGAACGAGAGGCGCGCCGTGCCGCTGAAGCCCTTATCGACTTGATGCCCAAGTACCGCACCGAGCGCCGCGCCCAAGGGTCCACCCAGCATGAACCCGAACGCGCCACCGGCGATTTTACCCCACCAACTCACCGCCGCATCATCCCCGGAAACCGCACCACCACTCTGGCACCCCCGAGGGCAGCAGCCCGTATTTCCAAAGAGCCACCGTAATCCGTCGCAATGTCCCTCACTATAGCAAGTCCGATGCCTTGCCCTTCGGTGCGGCTGTCCCCGCATACGCGCCGTTCGGCAATTTCGGTGCGTCGCGCTTCCGGGATCCCCGGTCCATCGTCGTCCACCATGATAATCAGTTCGTCGCCTCCCCCGTTTTGTTCGACCCTTAGCGCAACCTTGCTTCGACAGTGCTTGTATGCGTTGTCCATAATGTTTCCCACGATCTCGACAAGATCCCCGACTTCGCCGCGGAACCGGCACATCGCGGGGACGTCGACGTCAACATCGACACTGCGCTCATAATATGCTTTGGTCAGACTTCGCGCGACTTTCTCGATTTCCGGTTTAACGGGATGCGCGAGCGAGAATTTACTACGCCCGATCGAGGCGCTTTGTAGCTGGTACGACACGATATCCTGCATTCGGTCCACTTGAGAGGTAACTTCGCTTAAATTATTCAAGTCGCATTCCTCTTGTCGATCCACGAGATTTCGCAGCACGGCCAGCGGCGTTTTTAGGCTGTGGGCAAGGTCGTCCAGTTTATCGCGGTAGCGCTGGCGCTGCTTGCGTTCGTTTACCAGCAGGGCGTTGAGGTTCAGCGCCAGAGACTGCAATTCCTCGGGATAATCGGTGCTCAGCCGTTCTCTGGCTCCGCTTTCCACTTCGCTAATTTCTGCTGCGATCTTTCGTAGTGGCTTCAAAATCCACATCAAAACAATCAGTTGCAGAATAACCAGTACCACCGCGGACCCGGACAACCACAACCACAGAGTCCGGCGGAAAGCGTTGACGCGGGAGTGAAATAACGAAAGATCTTCGGCAACGGACAAAACGAAGGGTAATTCTCCTCCATCCCCCGTTTCCCAGATCACCGAATAATTGAACACAAATACCCACTTGCCCCCCGGTGTACGGTCCTTGCGGAACGTAAATTCTCCGGCTGCGGGTTTCTGCCCGTCGGGGATACCCGTACCGAGAGCCGACGGCGATTTCCAAATCGTCGCACCGGAGCCATCCGTCACCCAGGCGTAGAGTCCCGAACCGGTCCGCGAGAGTCGGGGTTCGGGAAGCGAGCGCGGCAGCGTGAGGCGATTATCCGACGCTACTTCGGCCGCCGTCAGAAGACCATAAATTTGCGTTTGCAGATAATCGCGCTGCGTAGATTCAGCGCTACTGCGAAAAGCGCGGTCCAGGGCGAAACCCGTGAGTCCCAGAAATCCCGCCAGAGCCAATGATGCCGCCAACAACACCCGCGCCCGTATGGAGCGCGTCACGACACGTTTAACCGATACCCACGCCCCCGGAGTGTCTCGATAGGATTGATTTGGTTGCCCGGATCGAGTTTTCTTCTCAAGCGAGCGATAAATACTTCGATGACATTGCTGTCTCGGTCCGCGTCCTCCTCGTACACGTGCTCGGCCAATTCGGACTTCGATATTACCTTCCCGGGGTGCATCATCAGATACTCGATAAGACGGTACTCATAAGCGGTAAGGTCGATCGTTTCTCCGTCGACGTGGACGGACTGCCGGGACGTATCCAGGGCAATCGGACCGGACCGTATTGATGATTGCGCAACACCTTTCGATCTTCTCAGCAGGGCACGGATTCTCGCGATTAATTCTTCCATGTGAAATGGCTTGGTCAAATAATCATCCGCCCCCGCTTCGAGTCCTTCGACTTTCTGCTGCCAGCGGTTACGCGCGGTCAGCACCAGAATGGGGTATGTTTTATCGTGCGTGCGGGCGTTCTCGATCAGCTCCAGCCCGTCGAGTCCGGGCAGACCCAAATCGATTATCGCCAGATCGAGTGGGTATTCCCGGGCCATAAATGAACCGTCCACACCGTCCGCGGCAAGATCGACGGCAAATCCTTGTTCCCGCAGTCGGGCACCGATCTGCTCCCGCAGGACGTGTTCATCCTCGACTACCAGTATACGCATGGAGTACTAGGGTTTTCTCCATATGTGCCTAACCCGACCATCCCGGGTCAACACTTTTATACGGTACCGCAACTCGCCGTTCACGTTCACGCGGTCCGCGGACAACACCCGGACATCGCGCTGATGATTCTTGATGCGCTTAACCGCCTCATCCAGGGCCACACCCTGCTGCTCTCCCAGCGAAACAGCCGGGACACTGCAAGTCAAAAATAAACATAAACAGACGATCTGTCGCATCTATTCAATAGCTCGAAGTCAACGGACAATACCGTTTCGGCGCGATGACCTCACGATTCAGCATAACGCCCAATCATTCGGCCACGGCGATGTTGACACGAATTTTCACGGTATCTCCGGGATCATGGTCCATACGTGTCTGGTACACCTTTCTATTATATCGGTATTTCACATGATACCCGACAATTCTCTGTTCCTCATAATACTCATGTTCGATTCGGCACCGTTCCACGGGGGCGGTGTAAGCGTCATATGCATAGGCGCGCCGCCGTTTCACGTCATGGGCAATAGACCCGCCCAATATCGCTCCGGCGACAGTCGCAATATCCTTGCCGCGCCCACTCCCGAATCGGTTACCTACAACGCCTCCAATGATTCCACCGAGGATTTCCGGGGTGGCACTGCCGGAACCACGGGGCCGCCGTCGAGTGACGTTTTCAACCCAGCACACCTCCCGCGGCTCATTGACCCGCACTACTTCAGTGAGGGGATCGACGCCCAGGACTCGCGCATAGCCGTAGTGGCCGTCGATATGGGAACGCCCGTCCGCCAGCGCCGCCGTGGCGGCAAGGGCGGTAATAATGAAGGTTCTGCTCAGCCATTTTTTCATGGACTTGCACCTCGATGCACGGTTGAATAGTGGTGCAAAGCATACCCAACAATACATTAATCGACTCTGAACCAAACCTGAATGAACCCTGAACGGAATTGCCCGTCGGTTGGAACTGTATCTACCGCAAAGATCATCGATTTACCGCTGTCGGACACGTTGGCGTAGCGTAACTCAAAACGTTCGTGCAATACCGCGAATCATGTAAGGGCAGGGTTGTCTCGCAGGGAAACTTATGGCGGAAGCGGGTCTATGGTAGAGTTCGGTGTCGATCGAAATGAATATCGGTCCGTGTGGCCGCAGATAAAAAATCAGATGAATGGGGCTTAAAAGACATGCAACTGATCTTATTGGGTGGACCCGGGGCAGGGAAGGGAACCCAGGCAAATTTTCTGACGGAACACTTCAAGATTCCCCAGATCTCCACGGGTAACATGCTGCGCGCAGCCGTCGAAGCGGGCACCCCACTGGGCAAAGAGGCGAAAAAAATCATGGATACCGGCGGACTGGTATCGGACGATATCATAATGGGTTTAATCAAGGAGCGCTTACAAGAGCCCGATTGCGTAAATGGTTATTTGTTCGATGGATTTCCACGAACAATCGCCCAGGCGGAAGTGATGAAAAGCGAAGGAATCGATGTAGACTATGTCGTGGAAATCGCCGTGCCGAACGAAGAAATCATCAAGCGCATGAGCGGACGCCGCGTACACCTGTCATCCGGGCGCACTTACCACGAGCTTTACAATCCACCCAAAGAGGCAGGCAAGGACGACGTCACCGGCGAGGCGTTGATTCAAAGGGACGACGACACGGAACAGACGGTTCGAAAACGCCTTCGGGTTTACCATGAACAGACTGCGCCGTTAATCGAGTACTACTCGCGGTGGGAGCAATCCGGCGGAGCCAATGCGCCCAAGTATGTGCGTGTAGACGGGATCGGTGGCGTTGATGAAATTAAGCGGCAGATCCTGGACAGATTGTCCTGAAACGGCTCGGGATTCGGAAATTACACTTCAGGGCACCTCTATTATCCTGCGCTTTGCTTACTTAATTTCGATCAGCTCCACCTCGAATATCAGCGCCTCACTCGGCCCGATGCGTTTGCCCGCGCCGCTCTCGCCGTAGGCCAGGTCCGCCGGAATGTATAACTTGTACTTGGCGCCTTCCTTCATCATTTTCAGGCCCTCTTGCCAGCCCTTGATGACCCCGTTCAGCGGCAGCGTCGCCGGATTACCGCGCTCGTAAGAGCTGTCAAATACCGATCCGTCGGTCAGTGAACCCTCGTAGTGCACCACTACGGTATCCGCCGCCGTCGGCTGCGCCCCGTCTCCCTCCCTCAGTACCTCATACTGTAGGCCAGTATCGGTTTCCTTGACGGCTTCACGTTTTTTATTCTCCTTCAAAAACTCATTTGCGTGCGCCAGGTTGGCGGCAGCCTTTTCCTGTCGTTCGCCTTCCAGTATCGCACGCTGCTCGGCAATGGCGGCATCCATATCGCTCCGGCTGAGTTTGGGATCCACGCCGTTCAACGCGTCGCGGATGGCTTGTACTAGAATCCGTTGGTCCAATTTTACGCCGGGGCGTTGCAGGGAAAGTCCCATCTGATACCCCATGGTGTAGCTGAACTTCTCTTTTTGCGTCTCCAGTTCCTGCGCTAATACTGTTGTAGTGAAGCCGAGCGTCGCCGCGAAAATCAGACAGATACGAAACAACATAGACAATAACTCCGAATGGGGATTTGAATTAGTACTCCTTCATGAATCAGACGCCCGACTGGGCGCACAGTTCCGAATAACCGACAAACTCGTGTCATGATTGGAGCAGGAGCTGAGGATCGAGTTTCGTCTCGAACCAGTTCATACCCCAGTGCAAGTGCGGTCCCGTAGCCCGGGTGATCATGGCGTGTTCGTTCTGAATGCGCTCCGGGGCGCCTCGCCCGCGGCGCGTGCCAGGGTTTCGACCGTATCGTCGAAAGCAAGATTTTCCTGCTTCTTCGTCCCAAAGCGGCGTACGGTTACGGTCCGCTCTTCTGCTTCGCTGCGACCCAGAATCAGCATAACCGGCACTTTCATCTCGCTGTGTTCTCGCACTTTGTAAGAGATCTTCTCGTTTCTTAGGTCCACGTCCAGACGCACACCATGCAGCCTTAGTGATTCGGCCAGCTCCAGGGCGTAGTCGTCGGCGTCCGAAACGATAGTAGCAATCATCACCTGTACAGGCGCCAACCAAAACGGCAGCGCGCCGGCGTGATGCTCTAACAGGATTCCCAGAAAACGTTCGAATGAGCCCAAAACCGCACGATGCAGCAGTACCGGGGTATGTTTATCGCTGTCTTCGGCGATGTAATAAGCACCCAACCGGTGAGGCAGATTCAGATCGACCTGCAGCGTGCCGCATTGCCAGTCGCGTCCGATCGCATCCCGTAACACGAACTCGAGTTTGGGGCCGTAAAATGCCCCTTCGCCGGGATTCAGAGTGTAGTCCAAACCCGTAGCGATCGCGGCTTCTTCCAGGGCTTTTTCCGCCGTGTCCCAAATGCTGTCATCACCCACGCGCTTGGGGGGACGATCGGCGAATTTAATGTGAATGTCGTCAAACCCCAGGTCGCGGTAAACTTCCCGGACCAGTTGGCAAAAACGTTTGCTCTCCCCGGTGATCTGGCTCTCGGTGCAGAAGGTATGACCATCGTCCTGTATGAACGAGCGCACCCGCATTAGCCCGAGCAGCGCGCCGGAAGGCTCGAACCGATGAACCTTGCCGAATTCCGCCAGACGCAGCGGCAATTCACGATAACTACGCAGGCGATTGTTGAAAATCTGCACCGCGCCCGGGCAGTTCATCGGCTTCATGGCCAAGGTACGGTCCTTGTCTGTATCCGACGTGAACATATTTTCACCGAACGCCTCCCAATGCCCGGAAGCCTCCCACAAGCTGCGATCCATCATGTCCGGCGTATTCACTTCCTCGTAGCCCGATTCCAGCACCTTCGCACGCATGTAACGAATCAGGGTCTGAATCGCTGTCCAGCCCTTGGGATGCCAGAACACCGAGCCCGGGGCCTCTTCCTGGAAATGAAACAGGTCGAGATGTTTGCCCAGTCGTCGATGGTCCCGCTTTTCGGCCTCTTCCAACTGTCTAAGGTAAGCCTTTAGCTCCTTTTCACCGGACCACGCCGTGCCATACACCCTTTGCAACATCTCGTTGCTCGAGTCACCACGCCAATACGCGCCGGCCAGTTTAGTCAGCTTAAATGCCTTGCCCAGACGCCCTGTCGACGGCAGGTGCGGGCCACGACACAGATCGACGAAGTCACCCTGACGGTAAATGGTAATTACTTCGTCTCGGGGCAAATCCTCGATGATCCGGGTTTTGTATTCTTCGCCAATGCCTCGAAAATATTCAATGGCCTCCTGCCGACCCCACACCTCGCGTACGATTTGTTCGTCGCGGTTAACGATTTCACGCATGCGCTCCTCCATACGTTCCAGTTCCTCGGGCGTGAACGGCGCATCGCGCGCAAAGTCATAATAAAAGCCGTTTTCAACGGAAGGGCCAATGGTTACCTGGGTTTCCGGAAACAGTTCTTTTGCGGCCTCGGCCAGCACGTGAGCGGCGTCGTGGCGTAATAAATCCAACCCTTCCCGGGTATCGCGAGTCACGATTTCGACGATGGCATCCCGCTCGATCGGGCGTGTTAAATCCACCAGGTCTCCGTTGACTCGAATCGCAACCGCTTTCTTGGCCAGCGACTTGCCGATATTGTCCGCAATCTCCAGGCCGAATGGAGGCCGATCGAACGATTGGACGGATCCATCTTTTAGTGTCACGTCAACGGACATATTATAAATACTCTCTGTATACGACGCCGAAGCACCGGTCTCGCGGTTATTGGAATGGGTGATATTTCGGCTCGCGCAGATCGATTGAAGCCGGGCGCTTGCCTGACCCGGATTATGTTATAACGACAAGCACCCGTCCATCAATCCAACGGTGATGCCAAAAAGCCTGATCTGCAACGCCCGGATCGTGAATGAAGGCACGATACGAGAAGCCGATATCCTCATAGACAACGGCCGTATTGAAAAAATCGCCGCTTCAATCGAAGCACAAAACGGCTGGGATGTGTTGGATGCGAGGGGGAAGCATGTACTGCCCGGCATGATCGACGATCAGGTCCACTTCCGGGAGCCCGGCGCGACCCACAAGGGCGACATCGCCAGCGAATCCGCCGCGGCGGTCGCAGGGGGAATTACAAGTTTCATGGACATGCCGAACGTCAACCCCCCCACGCTCGATAGCGAGCGGCTTGAAGACAAATACCGGCGCGCCGCAAAGAACGCCCGGGCAAATTACAGCTTCTACCTTGGAGCAAGCAATGACAACATCGAAGAAATAAGGAATGTACAACCAAACCAGACCTGCGGGGTAAAAATATTCATGGGTGCATCCACAGGCAACATGCTGGTGAATGACCCCAACGCCCTGAATGCCATTTTCGCCGATTGCCCGGTTCCGATCGTTACACACTGCGAAGACACACCTACAATCCAGGCGGCCGAACGGTATTACCGAAACATCCACGGCGAAGACATACCCATGGCTATGCACCCGCATATCCGCAGTGCGGATGCCTGCTATATGTCAAGCGCGCTCGCCGTTGAACTGGCCAATCGGCACCAAGCCAGGCTACACGTGCTGCATCTGACTACGGCCCGGGAAGTGACGTTATTCACGAACGCGCCACTGGAACATAAGCGTATTACCGCGGAAGTCTGCGTCCACCACCTGTTCTTCGACGACAGCTACTATGCCACCAAGGGAACATTGATCAAATGTAACCCGGCGATCAAAACAGAGGTGGACAAACAGGCTCTGCTGCGGGCAGTCGTTGAGAGCCGTATTGACGTCATCGCCACCGATCACGCACCCCATACCCGGGAAGAAAAACAGCGAACATATTTTAATGCACCAGCGGGTCTGCCGCTGGTGCAGCACGCTTTGCCGTCTTTACTGCAACAGTACAGGCTGGGGCGGCTAACATTGCAAACGATCGTCCAGAAGATCAGTCATACGCCGGCACGCATTTTCGGCGTAGTCGACCGTGGATATATTCGAGAAGGATATTGGGCCGATCTGGCTATAATCGATCTACGCGCACCGTTCACGGTATCCAGAAACAATATACTTTATAAATGCGGTTGGTCACCGTTTGACGGTTATACGTTCCCTTCCTCCGTTTTTGCGACATTTGTCAACGGACAGCTCGCGTATCGGGACGGCCGGGTCTCACCTTCGGTTTTTGGTAAGCGGCTGCAAATAGAAAACTACGAGCCCCGCGGCTGAGTGGCGGAGGCCTGTGCGGGGTCTGTTTTCAGGTGCTCTAGCAGCCGCTCAAGGCGTTCGACGGTTTTTTCCCTGCCCAGAATCGCGAGCGTTTCATCAATGGGCGGCGACACGGCCGCCCCGGTCACCGCCACACGGATCGGCTGCGCCACTTTGCCGAGTCCCACATCGAACTCCCCCGCCACGGCATGAACCTGCGCGTGAATCGCGTTCGCCGCCCACGGCTCCAGCTCCGAGAACCGGTCGCGCAGGCGTAGCAGAATATCGCCGGCATTTCCCCGAACATGCTTTTTCATGGCTTCGGGGTCATAGTCCAGTACGTCCTGACAGAAAAAGCGCGAACGGTCCACTAATTCAACCAAAGTCTTGGAACGTTCGCGGTTCACGTCGATTATTTCGCGCCAATGCGGCTGAGCGTCAATATCTATGCCTGCTTTTTCAAAATGAAAACGGGCATGTTCCTTCAACTCGCCCACCGGCATTGCCTTGATGTGCTCATAGTTGACCCATAGCAGTTTCTCCGGATCGAACACGGCCGGATTCCGGTGCACCGCATCGATATCGAACAAATTCACGAGCTGTTCAACGCTGAAAAGCTCGTCGTCCCCGTGCGACCACCCCAGCCGGGCAAGGTAGTTCAAAACGGCGTGAGGGAGGAAACCTTGTTCCCGGTATTCCGTCACGCTCACGGCACCATGGCGCTTTGACATCCGCTTGCCATCCGGGCCCAAAATCATGGGGACATGCGCATAAACCGGCAGTGGCGCTTCGAGCGCCTTGATGATATTGATCTGCCGTGGTGTGTTGTTGATGTGGTCATCGCCGCGAATCACGTGGCTGATCTCCATATCAATGTCATCCACTACGACAGTCAGATTGTATGTCGGCGAACCGTCGGAACGGGCAATAATCAGGTCATCGAGTTCGTTATTTCCGATGACAATCCGGCCACGGATAAGATCGTCGATGACGACACAGCCGTCTCTCGGATTCTTAAATCGAACAACAGGGTCCACGCCCGGTTCAGGCTGCAAACGCTCCCGGCATCGACCGTCATAACGCGTTTTGATGCCCTCGGCCCGCTGCTGTTCACGCATCGCCTCCAGCTCTTCTTTCGTGCAGTAGCACCGGTAGGCCCATCCACTGTCGAGCAATTGACGAATGACTTCGGCATAGCGGTTCATGCGCCGGGTTTGGTAATACGGTCCTTCGTCGTAATCGAGGGTCAACCATTCCAGGCCTTCGAATATGGCCTGGACAGACTCCTCCGTCGATCGCTCGCGGTCGGTGTCTTCGATGCGCAGCACCATCCGGCCCTTGTGCCGACGGGTATACAACCAGTTGAACAACGCGGTTCTTGCGCCGCCGATATGCAAAAAACCGGTGGGGCTGGGCGGGAAGCGCGTACGTACGGCCATTATTGGTCCGCATACTGTTGCACCCGCCCATAGAGCGCCGCAAGCATGGCGTGCAACCCGTTGCTGCGGGTCGGGGAGAGGTGTTCGTCGAATCCGATTTCGCCGATAAATCCGGGTGTTGAATTCAAAATATCCTGTGGATATTTTCTGCCGTATGCGCGGATTAGTACGGCAATCAGGCCGGATACAATCGCCGCGTCGCTGATGCCCTCGAACTTCATGCGTCCGTCATCGAGTTCGGTATGGAACCAGACCTGCGACTGGCATCCACGTATCTTGTTGGCATCGGTCCGCCACGCCTCGGGAAATTCCGGCAGCTCCTTGCCCAAATCGATCAGGTACTCGTACCGGCCCATCCAGTCGTCGAATATCGCGAACTCGTCGACGATCTCCCGTTGCGCTTGTTGCACTTCGTCGGTCATAAACAATTCAGCTTCGTTTGCGCCAGCGCGCACCGTCCGGACTGTCTTCAATTTCAACCCCGATGTCTCTAAGCTCATCCCGAATTTTATCGGCCCTGGCGAAGTTCTTGTCTTTACGCGCCTGACTGCGCTCGGCGATAAGCGCTTCGATGGCCCCAACATCCAGGCCGGAGCCGTCGCCGGCGAACCATTGTTCAGGGTTCTGCCGCAACAGGCCCAATAAACCTCCGGCTGCCAGCATAGCGGCTTTCAGCCGTCCACGCTCGGCATCGCCCCGCGTCGTATTGGCACTATGCGCCAACGCCGATAACTCGGCCAACGCCTTTGGCGTATTCAGGTCATTTTCAAGTTCCTTGATGAATCCTGTCATGAGAGTCTCATAGCCGTCCCGTGCGGCCCGCACATCCTCGAGGTCCCGCAATGACTGGTATAGCCCATCCAACCGTCGCCGGGCCTGATCCAGGCTTTCGTCGGTCCACTCCAATGGTGCGCGGTAATGGGCACCGATCAACGCTAAACGGACCGCTTCCCCGGGTGTTTCCTTGAGCAAATCTTTCACCAGTAAAATATTCCCGACCGACTTGGACATTTTTTCGCTGTTGACATTCACAAATCCATTATGAACCCAGTAACGGCAAAATCGTTGGCCCCCATGGGCGCAGGCGCTCTGTGCGTTTTCGTTTTCGTGGTGAGGAAATATCAAATCACTGCCACCGCCGTGAATGTCAATGGTCGTACCGAGATGGGTCTCGATCATGCTTGAGCATTCAATATGCCAGCCGGGCCGGCCGTAACCCCACGGGCTTTCCCAACCCGGCTGTTGACCGGTGGAAGGCTTCCACAGGACAAAATCCGCGGGGTCCTTCTTGTAGGACGCCACTTCGACGCGCGCGCCGGCCACCATCTCCTTACGGTCGCGATGGGAGAGTTCGCCATAGCGTTCGAAAGCGGGAACGTGGAAAAGCACATGGCGATCGGCTTCATAAGCGGCCCCTTTATCGATTAGCGCTTGAATCATCTCGATAATCCGCGGCATTGTTTCCGTAACCCGGGGCTCAACATCGGGCGCCAGCACTCCAAGAGCGTCTAGATCCGCGTGGTACGCTTCCGTGAATCCGGCGGCGACCTCAGAGATAGGTATCCCGGCGCGCTCGGCGACTGTATTGATCTTGTCGTCAATATCCGTGATGTTTCGCGCGTAAAACACGTTCTCGTATTCATGGCGCAGGAGGCGCACGAGTACATCGAACACAACGGCGGGCCGCGCGTTTCCGATATGCGCATAGCTGTATACGGTCGGGCCGCAGACGTATACGGTAACGCGATCGGCATCACCGGGGATGAAACGCTCTTTACGCCGGCTGAGAGTGTCGTATAGATACACGGTCAATAAAAAGGGGCGCTTCAGTCTCGTGAAGCATCCCTGTTACAACTTCTGCATTCTAGAACGTGGCACGATACGAGGCCGGAACGGTCACACCCAGGCCTGGATCGGCGACATGACTGGAGTCGTGGCACAGCACAAGATAAGCACGAGGGACGATTGGCGGCCCAACGGGTGCAGGTAGTACGACCTCAAAGTATATTCACTACCATCGGTCCTGTCCAATACGCTTCACCGCGGAAGCGGACATCGGACCCTGTTGCCGGACAATTCCCCGTCTGCCTGCTTTTATCGGTCATCACAACTTCTTCCGTACTTCCTTAAGTAGGTGTTCAAGATACCGGCAACGATCCGAGGATATATCCATCCGCCGTTTAAGTTGATAATCGGATTCATCCTCCAATAGACGAGCCATATCCGTGTAAAAAAATACATGGAAGCTGTCCAGATAACGTATCTCTCGATCCGTATTTAACACCAGGTTGTCGAGACCATATAAGTCGATTACTTTACTGTGTTTTTCATACGACCACTTTCTGGCAACATGGCAAAAGCGCATCAGCTGATTTCTCGCCTTGGGAAGCTTTCTAAGCAATGGAACCGCATCGGATTCATTGATTGGATTGGCAAGGTTAAACCACGACACCACGGCATAGCTGACGGCGATTACGCTGCGTCCGATTGCCGTATCGATCGACAAAAATATCGTTCCGGGCACTATATCCTCCAAGCTTGCTTTCAGATACCGGTAATCCTTATCGAGGATCTGGATCTGCCTGAAGGTACACGCGCCGCGGTACTTCTTTATCACTACATCATAGGGTTTGAGGCGGCGGGCGCGATGTACGGACATCTGCCAGACGTCGCAATGATGGCCGATGGTGGACTTGAGTTCGGGGCTCCATCCCTTGTCATTCAAACAAGCGACATCATCAAGCGTAGGCTCACACATCCTTTTACTAAAAGGTTCGCTAATTGGTCTTTAACAAGGGTTGCTTTGACTCGTTTCTCGCCTCTACTATCGGCACGCGTATTTTCTGTCCAATTACAGGCCTATCCACACTTCGGTTCGTTCGATTTAAAACCCAATAAGGAATATCGTGTCGATTTGCAATTTTCCACAGGGTGTCACCGAGCTTGATCGTATAATCTTTTACGCCCGTTACTTTGTAATACTGACTGAACTCGTCCACCAGTGTCTGGTGAAACTCGAACCGGTCTGCTTCAAACGAGAGTCTTTTCGAATCTCCCGATATCGGAAGTTCGATAGTCCTACCGGAACGCAACCGGGCTCCGTATGGTATGTTGTTCAATTTCCGCAGCCTCCGGGTTCCACCCAGTCCCAGCCAGTCGGCATAATGTCCCAGAGTCTCCCCAGGCAACACTTCCATTGTGTATCGCACATTACCGTTGTTCGTTGACACCTGGACGCCCACATCAACCGCCTCCATCAACTCGGACACCGGTTCTGTTTTGGATGTCGTCGATTGTCCGGCGCTGTTTTGCCGAGAGCGATTCTCGGATGTTTTCCCGGATCCATCGCCGCCGGTTTTGCCCGCCTCGATTTTTGCGACTTGGCGTGCCTGCTCCAGACCCGGAATACGCAGCTTTTGTCCGATATGAATAATCGCACGGCTGCCCAGGCCATTGGCACGAATCAGCTTATTGCAAGCAACCTTGAACGAATCCGCGATTTCGCATGCTGTATCGCCGCGCCGTACAGTATAGGAACCGCCTTCGATGGATGCCACGCGCTGCGACGCCGTAGGTTTTGGCCGCCCGGGTATATCTAGTTTCTGATCCACTCGAATCAACGCCCGGCGGCCGAGTCCGTTCAGTTGAATTAGATCCTTGCAGTGCACCTTGAATACCCTGGCGATTTCACATGCCGTGTCGCCTCGCTGCACGACATACTGCCGGCCGCTGAGCTGAGGGTGTTCCGTAGGCAGGGATTCCAACTTGGCGATCCGCGCCTTCCACCCGCCCTTCCGGTACGGAATTTTCAAGGTATAGCCTTTGGGAATCAGGCGCCACCCTTTCCATACGTAGCGTGTCAACGCCGGGTTCAATCTCTTGACGGTTTTCCGATGAACACCGAAGACATTCACAATCCGGTCCACCGAGATTGGTTTTGTTAATACGAATTGCGCGACTGCGAGTTCACCGTCAGCCTTGATGGGGCCAAAATATTTTTCCGCGTTGCGTGCAACGTAGCGCGCCGCCAGAAAACTTGCATAGAAATTTCTAACGGCAGTTCGAAAACTTCTTGAACGGTACTTGTTAAGCACTTCGATATAATCCGGTCCGACAGCGCGTATCGCCCGTGCCATTCCGGTTACGCCGTAGTTATACGAAGTGATTACAAACGGATTCACCTGGTATGGCTCGACGGAAGCGTCCAGTTGCCGCGCGACCGCATTGAGGCGGTCAGTGCTCCGGCGGAGATATCTCGCGGCCGCCCAAGTGGAGCGATGAGGATCAAAGCGCTCGTCCATGGTTGCATCAAGCTGTAATCCAAGCTTACGGGCAGTGGCGGGCATTATTTGCCATAAACCGGCCGCACCGGCGCGTGAATATGCTTCCGGATTGTAAGCGGATTCAACGAACGGCAGGTAAATAAGGTCTTCCGAAAGGTCGTGCCCCCGAAGGACCTTCAGAATATTGCTCCTATAGCGTCCATACCGTTTCAGCGCTTTTTGGAACCGGTCGCGGTTGCCCTGCTGACACCGCACCCGGTTGACAGCCGGCGAGATTTCATCGGGATCTCGCTTCGGAAACAATCTCAAGTAACCCAGCTCCTCTTCGCTCCACCCGGGTTTTTCCCAGGTTGCTTTTTTCGCCAGGGTCCGCAGCATGTCTTCGATGCGCTTGCGTTCGGCCCGCACGGGACGCGCGGCCTTCGATCGGCGGCATGAGTATTTACTGGTCATCACCGAATAGACACGAGCGGGATTCGCTCGATCATGGAATATGAGTTGGTCGGTGTTCCAGGATCGAAATACCTTGATCCAGAAATCGACCCGCCGTTGGATTTCCCGCAGGCACGGAAACGTGTCCCCGCAACCGAGGTCGTGGGTTTCCACGGCCGGGGGCTTGGCATCGGACACCGGCGCAGCCAACAGCAGCCCCAGCACCGTGTACACAATGGCATGCACCACCGAAATACTTCGATTAGAAACCGGCATCTACTGTAGGGCGCCTCTATTCACTGATGGCCGGAAATCTTGAGTCCAAAATATCCAATATCCGCGTTGAAATCCTTCGCAATAGCTTGCTACTACGTGCGAATTTCGCCTTGATCTTGAATACTTCGTCTCTCAACCTTTCTCGCCCACAATGAATAGAGGTGCCCTGTATCTGGAAACTTTGAGGTATAGGGAATAATGGCCAAACTTCGGCAAACCGGATTATAAACGAGAACGATCACAATAATAATCCCGATAATTATCCCGCTCTTTGCCATACCGGCGGGGGGCTATCATTCGCGATTCATATCGCCTGCTCAATCGCGGATATCTTCTGCCTCTGGTCTTTTCTGCAAAAGCGCCTCAATTCGTTCAACATTTCTTTGGTTTTCCCCGGCTGGATAAACTCCTTTTCCAGCTTTCGGCAGTACTTAGCCGCGAAGCGATTAGCGGATTTGTAACGCTCTGTTAATTGACCGCTCATACCGCGTTGACACAAGTACCGTTCGAACAGCCGCCGATGCATATCGTGGTCCCCATACAGATCGGTCAGCAGCACATATTTATCCACTTCAGCCTGGATTTCCAGTTCCAATAATGACATATCGAATTTGTACTGTGACCGCCAGCAAAAATGAACGAAGTGGCTGACACCTTCGACTGCCAGACAAATCATATTGATGGACGAGTGCCCGTCCTCAATACCTTGGAGTGCATCTACCACGCGGTTGTCCAGATACAGGGACACATCGACATCATTGCCATCCTCGCGGAATATCAACTGTTCCATAGGCCCATGAGCACTGCCATATTGCCTGGCAAAAGCCCGATCCGAAGTAGTGAAATCCGCGACGTGTTGCTGCAGGTCGATTTCGTAGACGTGCTGGATGACGCGTTGGAGAGTATTCAGAACCACGCGTTAGTGTCTGCGTTGTTTATCACCGTGTTCGGGAAGGACATCGATACCTTCCGAACGCAGCAGCTCCGCTGCCCGGGAACTGCCCGAGCGCTGCCATAGCTCGTACAGCCCCAAAAGATCCGAATTCGAGCGTGCGTCAACCGATATGTGTATTTCAAAGATTGCATCCCGCAGCTCGGCGAAATGCATGGATAAATCCTGGAAGATCTGCGCGAAGACCCGCTCTCGCACGCTCGAGCCGCAGGATTCACGCAACCAGTCATAAGCGCATTCGCCCATTTGCACATAGTAGTTAAGCCCGACGCGCCGGCGTTCGAGGTTGTAAGCAAACCACCCGGAAACGAAAAGCGCCAAGTCCCCCAGTTTTTTCAGATAATCGCACCGCGTCTTGCGATCGTGCTCCGCAGCCGCTTTGCAGTAGAGTATCGCCAGGGGCTTGAGCCGAACACCATCCTCATCCCGTTCGAACAACTCTTCGCTTCGAACATACTGCGTTAAGAGCTGGGTGATGTAGACGACGGTTTCATCGCAAACGTCTACGTTCTGATTGGAAACAGAATCGGTTATCGATTCGTGGAAGAAAGATTCAACATTCGCGGCTTCGAGAATCTCGGAACTCATCGGTACAACGCACTCCTTCAAACAAAGACATAAGGGCTCGCGCAAAAATAACTTCCCATTTTCACATCCCGTCTTCGGGCCATCTTTGAACGATCCTCAATCGCAAAATCCTCATATCAGCCCTGCTAGGAGCCTGTCGGACTTAGGATGAATCTACTGCGGCGGCGGGAGATCGGCCCACTTTCCCGATTTATTTCGTTAAATAGCTGGCTATTCGCCTCAATAAATCGAAAAATTGGTCTCGA
>JAANXG010000051.1 GCA_018263405.1 Gammaproteobacteria bacterium | reverse complement strand
TATTGCTTAGCTCCGTAAACGGCACTTCCCTATGCCACTTCTTACAGCGTCCCTGAAAGACAACCCTACCCCCACATGATCGCCGACATTGCACGGACTTTTTGAGAAATTACCAAAAATGGATCTAACGAGTGTTAGGGTTTAATGCTGAGTTCCGTGTAATTCAGCATAATTTAACGATACTGAATATTTCATCCACGGGAGGAAGCGAAATGAAGAAAGACCGGCATCATCCAGACGTTGATCGTCGCAATTTTCTCCGCAACAGTACAGTGACGGGGGCGGGTGCGATCGTTGCGGCCGCGGTTCCCGATACCGCGCTGGCAATGAATTTCGGAGAGGAAGGTCCGGCGAAGCAGGACGAAAATTATCGGCTGACAAAACATATCGCCGACTACTACAAATCCGCAATGTAGAAAACCGGCAATTTAGGAGCTTATCGAATTTAGGTTGAATCTACTCGGCAACCGCTCCATGCGCTGCACTACCTCGTGCATCCATGCAGTCGTGCGACGGCGGAAAATCGGTCCATTTTCCCGATCTTTTTCGTTAAGTAGTCGCCACTATTCGTCTCGCCACGATTCCCTAAACCCGACAGGCTCCTAGCAAACTCCAAGTAGGAGGAACTGTAATGAAACTCAGAAAGAAATCGGCTCAGGTCGCAGCACTGCAAGTGGAGACGTCCGCGGTGGAATGTGGTTCGGCAATAAGCCGGCGAGCGTTCTTGCGAAATTCCGGATTGTTGGCGGGTGGCGCAGCACTGACCACGGGTTTCGGCCCGGTAATGATGAAAAAGGCTCGGGCCGGCACCGGCGAGAAGGGCGCGGTTACCCAAGTAAGAACTGTGTGCACCCATTGTTCGGTGGGTTGCGGCATTCTCGCCGAAGTACGGAACGGTGTGTGGACCGGACAGGAGCCGGCCTTCTACCACCCCTTCAATCGTGGTGCCCACTGCGCCAAGGGGGCGTCCGTGCGCGAACACGGTCACGGTGAACGGCGTCTGAAATACCCCACCAAGCTGGTCGACGGGAAATGGCAGAAAATTTCCTGGGACGTGGCGATCGACGAGATTGGGGACAAGCTGCTTGAAATACGCAAGCAGTCCGGACCCGATTCGGTCTACTGGCTCGGCTCAGCCAAGTTCAGCAATGAACAGGCCTATCTGTTCCGCAAGATGGCCGGCATGTGGGGCACCAACAACGTCGACCACCAAGCCCGTATCTGCCACTCCACCACCGTCGCTGGGGTAGCCAATACCTGGGGCTATGGTGCCATGACCAACTCCTTCAATGATATCCATAACTCCCAGGCGATATTGCTGATCGGCTCCAACCCGGCGGAAGCTCACCCGGTGGCCCTGCAGCATATCTTCAAGGCCAAGGAAGAGAACAACGCGCCGATCATTATTATCGATCCGCGCTTCACCCGCACCGCGGCCCATGCCAATCACTTCCTGCAGATCCGCCCGGGTACCGACGTGCCGATCATATGGGGCATGATGTGGCATATCTTCGAGAACGGTTGGGAAGACAAGGAATACATTCGCCAGCGCGTCTACGGTATGGATGATGTTAAGGCGGAAGTCGCCAAGTGGACCCCGGAGGAGGTCGAGCGCGTCACCGGCGTGCCGGAAGGCCAGGTCT
The DNA here is from genome assembly GCA_018263405.1 of Gammaproteobacteria bacterium. Lineage (GTDB taxonomy): Bacteria > Pseudomonadota > Gammaproteobacteria > Arenicellales > JAANXG01 > JAANXG01. Next base: position 16,589 of record JAANXG010000051.1, on the reverse strand, counting down.
ACGCCGCGGCGAAAGCCATGGCGGATAATCGCCCGGGTACCTTCATCTGGTGCATGGGCGGCACCCAACACACCGTCGGCAACAACAACACCCGCGCCTATTGCGCGTTTCAGTTGGCGCTCGGCAACATCGGCGTGGCCGGTGGCGGCGCCAATATCTTCCGTGGTCACGACAACGTGCAGGGTGCCACGGATCTATGCATATTGGCCAACTCTCTGCCCGGTTACTACGGGCTGTCGGCGGGTGCCTGGAAGCACTGGTCGGGGGTTTGGGATCTTGACTACGAATGGGTCAAGGGACAGTTCGACAGCGGCAGCTACGAGAGGAAGGGCGACAAGGATTTGCATGTCATGAACACCAAAGGTATGCCGGTATCCCGTTGGATTGATGGCGTTCTGGAGGATAAGGAGAATGTTGCCCAGAAGGACAATCTGCGCGCCATATTTATGTGGGGCCATGCGCCGAACAGTCAGACCCGTGGCAAGGACATGAAAAAAGCCCAGGAAAAACTGGACTTACTGGTGGTGGTGGATCCCTATCCTACGGCATCGGCGGTGATGCACGATCGCAAGGACGGTGTGTACCTGCTGCCTGCCTCGACCCAGTTCGAGACCTATGGCTCGGTTACCGCATCCAACCGTTCATTCCAGTGGCGTTCCAAGGTCATCGACCCGATGTTCGAGACATTGCCGGACCACACCATTATGTACAAACTGATGGCCAAGGTCGGGTTGGGTGACCAGTTGTGCAAACACATCAAGGTCGAAAATGACGAACCGTTGGTCGAAGACATCACCCGTGAGTTCAATCGGGGCATGTGGACCATCGGTTACACCGGTCAGAGTCCGGAGCGCCTCAAGAAGCAACAAGCTAATTGGGGCACCTTCGATTTCACCAGTCTCAAGGCCGAAGGCGGTCCCTGCGACGGCGAGTTTTTCGGTTTGCCGTGGCCCTGTTGGGGCACCGCGGAAATGGCTCACCCGGGCACGCCGAATCTGTACGATCCGAGCAGCCCGGTCGCCGATGGCGGCCTCACCTTCCGCGCCCGTTTCGGCGTGGAGCACGACGGCGAGAGCCTGCTGGCGGACGGCTCCTACTCCGTGGGTTCGGAAATCAAGGACGGTTATCCGGAGTTTAACGACAAGGTGTTAAAGCAGCTTGGTTGGTGGGACGATCTGACCGACGAAGAAAAGGCCGCCGCCGAAGGCAAGAACTGGAAAACCGACCTTTCCGGAGGTATCCAGCGCGTGGCCATCGACCACGGCTGTGCGCCATTCGGAAACGCCAGGGCGCGGGTGATGGTCTGGACCTTCCCGGACCCGGTGCCGATTCATCGCGAACCGCTGTATACGAATCGTCGCGACTTGGTCGAGAATTATCCGACCTACGAGGATCGCAAGTCTTTCTGGCGATTGCCCACACGTTATGGCTCGATCCAGGCCGTCGACCACTCCAAGGAGTATCCGCTGATTTTAACTACCGGTCGCCTGGTAGAGTATGAAGGCGGCGGCGACGAGTCCCGCTCCAATGCTTGGTTGGCCGAACTTCAGCAGGACATGTTTGCCGAGATTCACCCCAGGGACGCCAATAACGCCGGCGTGCGGGATGGCGACATGGTCTGGGTGGCGAGCCCCGAGGGCGCGAAGATCGAGGTCAAAGCATTGGTGACACGCCGAGTTAAGGCCGGCCTTGTGTTTCTGCCATTCCATTTTGCCGGGCACATGGAGGGAAAAGATCTGCGCCACAAATATCCGAATGGTGCGGATCCCTATGTGCTGGGTGAGGCGGCCAACACCGCTATGACCTACGGCTACGATTCCGTAACTCAAATGCAGGAGTCCAAGGTGTCTCTATGCAACATTCAGAAAGCCTAAGGCGCGAGGAGAACTAAATCATGGCAAGAATGAAATTCTATTGCGATGCTGAACGCTGTATTGAGTGCAATGGCTGCGTCACCGCGTGTAAAAGCGAAAACGAGGTTCCATGGGGCGTCAATCGCCGCCGTGTGGTGACCATCAAAGACGGTGAGGTAGGGGAACGATCCTTATCGGTGGCGTGCATGCACTGCTCCGACGCACCGTGTGCGGCGGTATGTCCGGTGGACTGCTTTTACACCACGGACGATGGGGTTGTCCTGCACGACAAGGATATTTGTATCGGTTGTGGCTACTGCTTCTACGCATGCCCCTTTGGTGCACCCCAGTTTCCGGAATCGAGTGCATTCTCCACACGCGGCAAGATGGACAAGTGCACGTTCTGCGCCGGCGGTCCCGAGGAAACCCATAGCGCGGATGAGTACCGCAAATACGGTTCCAATCGATTGGCCGAGGGCAAGCTGCCGGTATGTGCCGAAATGTGCTCAACCAAGGCGTTGCTCGCGGGGGATGCCAATGTGGTCGCCGATATTTACCGCAAGCGGGTCATCAATCGTGGCAGGAGCGTTCTGGACTGGGGAGTGCAGTATCAGAAGGCCGGGCTGCGGGCTTCGTCGGGCTTGTCCGGCGAGGCCAGCAGTTCAGAATGATTCCCCGAGTTTGGGGATAACCGACATACTATCCGGGCGATGCGCCGCAAGTACAGCGGTGCATCGTCTGCCGGCAGAATGCCAGTAGTACCGGGGCCAGTGAACAAACGAATAAATTTTCTACAGCTTATACCCGCGTTAGCGGTCACGTTGGTTGTCGGATCGCTTTCGCTTGTCTTGTCACCACCCCTGCGCGCGGAAGAGGCACCCGCCGCCCGGCAGATACAGATTCCCAATCCGGCATCGGATCTGTGGCGTGAAGTTCGGGGCAGGACGGATGCGAGCGCCCAGAATCCGGACCTCAGGGATGTCTCGGCGGCGTATTTGGTCCAAGACCTTTGGACCCAGGTCCGGAGCGGAAGCCGGGAAGTTGCCGGTAGAAGCCAGGTTCAGGGTGTGGACGCCGGTGTTCTCATCAATACCCCGGGCGAGCAGTGGCGCCGGTTTCGGATGAGTCAACTGGTACCGTACAGCGCTTACCTACTGGGCGGGATCTTGATTGTGCTTGCCGCATTCCGACTGTTGAGAGGAAAGATTCCCATCTCGTCGGGGCGCTCTGGTGTGAAAATCCCGAGATTTTCCCTGAACCAGCGCACGGTACATTGGATCGTGGCAATTACGTTCGTATCGCTGGCGCTGACCGGCGCCATTTTAGTGTTTGGCCGGTTTCTTCTGATTCCATTAATCGGTGCCAATGGATTCAGCTACGTGGCAATCACCGCCAAGCGTATCCACGACTTCGCTGGGCCGGTTTTCGGTGTGGCGCTTGTCGTTCAGTTCTTCCTCTTCGTGCGCGGCAACTTACCAAGCCTTAAGTCCGACATCCTATGGGTGCTGAAGGGGGGTGGTTTGTTCGGCAGTCATGCCAGTGCGAATTGCTACAATGCCGGTGAAAAGCTCTGGTTCTGGGTTGCCATGTTGGGTGGCTTTGCCATCGTGATCAGTGGCTTGATCATGGATTTCCCAATTTTCGACCAGGGCCGTGCGACCATGCAATTGGTGCACGTCATCCATTCCATTACCGCCATGATCGTACTGGCGGTTGCCCTGGGTCACATCTACTTGGGGACCATTGGCACCGAAGGTTCATTTGAGGTTATGGCGAGTGGTTATTGCGATGAGAATTGGGCGAAGGAACACCACGATATGTGGCATAAGAAAATGGAGGTCGAAGGAAAAGTCGGTGTCGCAGCAGCGGGAGGCAAAGAGAAAAAACCCGCCGCGACGAAGAAGGCGGTTCCTGCCAAAGGAACGTAACCGGTCGCCCTCTTTTGCATCCAACGGATAGCGCACGCACTATTTTCATCGTCTTTCCGATCCCGCCGCATGGGTGCGTAATTGTGAGCTTGCCCCCCCAATCCTGAATTCCACCCAAAAGCCGTCACTTCTTAAAAAGCCCGTGCAATGTCGGCGATCGTGCCGAAAGCCAGGGGCGGATGTGACCAATGTCTAATGAGATAGAGAGAAAATTCCAATGAATGAAGAAAAATTCAACATGGAACTGAGAAAGTTCCTTAAGAAACTGGGCATCACTTGTCAACGTGAAATTGAAAATGCGGTTCGAACGGCATTGGAACAAGACACGCTCACAGGAAATGAAACTTTGTCCGTCGTGGCGAAAGTCACTATTCAGGAGCTTGGCATGGAAACCAACGTCGAGGGCGAAATAGAACTGGAGTGAGCATGCCCGTGGCGCGCAAGAATCGTAAATTACTGCGTTGCGCGCGCTACCGTCCGATGACGTCCACCACCGGACTCTCCGATATCATACTCGTCAACACCACGCGGTCTACCCGGGGTGTCACCTCCAGGACCATCCCGGCAATCAGGCGGGCTCGCCGTTTATCCTCGTCGGTATCGACCATGTTTACGAGGGGCACAACCCGTGCCGCTCGATCCGCATGTTTCATACCGCCCTGCGGGCTCGACAACAATCGTGCAAGGTGCTGCCAATGGATTTTGGCTCCAACCTCGGCATCAACAAGCTTCGCGATCAGTTCGGGGCGATGAGCCACTTGAGAATCGAGAGATTTACCCACCGCTTTGACCGAAATCACCGATATAAGCAAAGAGGCGGCGTCCGGTACGGCGGGCTCGTGGCCGGCGGGCGCTTTCAACCACCGAAGGCGTGCGCCGTCGGCTTTCACCAGCGTCAGGTCAAAACCCCCGGATTCATGTATTTCGACCACCAAAGCCGGATCGACTCCCGCTAAACGCGCCTTTTTGTCGCTCGGACAAGCGTAAGCCACGACACCGGATACCGAGGATCCGGTGACCAACTCTTTCAATTCCGTTTGCGGTGCGACGATCGTTTCCGTCGTCAAGCGTTTACGAAACGGGGGCGTATATACGGTTGAAGTGACGGCGACGGCGCCATTAAATTCCAATGCGATTCGATTTATCGCGCTCTTTTTACCGCCGGCGCCCACCAGACACACAACACCGTTTTCAACCGCCAGTGCGTCGATTAAATCGTTGTTAACGGAATCCGTTGACCGGGACATCGTCGAAATCTGGGGTTATCGGTTTTTCAGTCGGCCCGGGAAACGAAGCGAACCAATTGTCCCAAAATAACATATGGTCGCTCCTGCGCATCCTGCGCCCGCGACATTAGTGATTCCCTTCACGTCAGAAATGAATATTTAGGTTAAGCGCGCTTCCGAAACGCTGAATCAACGTTACCGCACCAGTGCGGACCGTGGTTTTTGTGTAACCGGCTTTTTTCATAATGTGCGTGGAGATCTTATTTTTGCTTCGGTTCTAGAATAAAGAGTCAAATGATTTACAAACGAGGATGATCATGAAAATGTTACTGGCTGGTTTGCTGCTCTGGAGCCTGGTTCATTTTGTGCCTTCTCTGCTGATCCCCGTCAAGCGGGTATGGAAAAACGCTCTGGGTAGTGGGGGATATAAGATTACTTTTGCTCTGATCGTTGTTGCTTCAGTAGTGTTAATGGTGATCGGCTGGCGCCAGTCTACACCTCAGCTTCTGTACAGTTTACCTCCTGCAGCCAAGACGGTCTCTATTTTGCTGATGGTGGTTGCCTTTGTTCTTTTGGGTGCAGCCAACCATCCCAGCAGGATAAAAAGCTATCTTCGTCATCCCCAGTTGACCAGTGTAGTCATCTGGTCCATTGCCCATTTGCTGATCAATGGTGACTCCCGGTCATTGTTGCTCTTTGGCGGGCTGGGTATTTGGGCGCTGGTTGAGGTGGTGTTGATCAACAGAAGAGAAGGCCCATGGAAAAAACCGCAACCGCCTGGCTGGAAAAAAGATCTGATAAGTCTGATGATCGCTGTTGTTATGCTGGTAGTGGTGGTCTTTATCCATCCGTACATTGCCGGAGTTCCAGTTCACTGACGGGTTCCGCTTGACAGAAATAGGGCTATATCCGGAATGCGCAATGCATGAATATTAGCTGTGGGCCGGCTATATAGTAATTTTGGGAGCATTCTGCGAACCTCTGCCCCGCCCGGCGGGCGTAACCAGTGCACGATGTCTGCTGTTGGGCGCGAACACACGAGCGTTACCCGCCCTTGAGCCGCGGCATCAATGTGAGCCGGTCGTTGTCCTTTAACGTGAATCGCCCGTGCTCGCTGGGCGGAACCACGTCATCGTTCACGATAACGAGTAATTCTCCGGCGTCCTCTTCGACGCCGATACGGGCCATCGTTTCCGCGACGGTAAGCGGGTCGTCCGCATGAACTGCTTTCGTTCCGCCGTCACTGTCGGCATATCGTTTGAGCGGCCCGCCGAGTTTGACCTGTATCCACATCAGATCCGCAACCGCTCGAGCATGTCGTCCGGGATGCTGCCGTCCTCGTTCCATCCCCGTAGTTGGTAGTATTCCTTCAGCATCTTGTCGAGTTCGCATACCTTGCCTTTCGCCGTGCCACTGGGGGCCGGTGTTTCCAGCAGCCGTCGTGGCAGAGTATCGTCGGCGCCGGTGAAGCCGGCACGTTCGTTGAAATGCCGTTCTAGGTTCCAGATTCTCTCGCCGATCCGTCTCAGATCGTCCTTGCTCCAGTCTCGGCCGCAGGCGGCGTTCAGTAATTCACGGTAATCGTCGAATTTCCAGCCTGACCCCAGCGGGAAAATGCACAGGCCGGAGGAATCGACGACGGCAATCGCGTCTTGAGAGTTTTTGACGGGCTTGGCTTTGCCGCTCCCGGACTGGTCTTTGGTGTCTTGGCTGAAGGTATCGTGTTTCATGTGACAGGCGCCGCGATTGCCCGTGGCGTAGCCCAGTCCCATGCCCTGCAAGGCACGGGAGTCGTACCCGGCGAACTCCTGGCCCTTTACGTGCATGGCGACTTCCGGACGCCCGTATTTTTCGCACAGCCGCTTGGCGCCGAGACCCAGCACCTTACCGAAACCCTCGTGCTTGCCTGTTTGCTCGATCATGGTGCACAGCGCTTCAGCGCTGCCGAACTCGAGCTCCACGCCCTCCGTATCCTCGTCGGTGATGACGCCCATTTCATATAATTCCATGGCCGCCGCCAGGGTGCCGCCAAAAGAGATGGGATCCAAGCCGTGTTCGTTCGTGAGGAAGCCCGCGAAGGTGAGGGCATCGATGTCGTCGACGCCGACCATGGGCCCGAAAGCGAATGCCGTCTCGTATTCCAGCCCGCCCCCGGCATTCCGGTACTCCGGCCGGTCCTTGACGGTCCAGTGGTTGGGGTTAACGTGGCTGACCCGCTGGCAGGCGATGGTGCAGCCGAAGCAGGCGGCGTTCTGGATCATGTTGCGGTGCCCGTCCTCGCCACGCTCCCACATGGCGTCGGCATTGACTTTGTCCGCGCCGGCGAACTGCACCGCCTGGAAATTGTGCGTCGGCAGCCCGCCGAAGGTGTTCATGGACTCCATCATGGCCTGGGTGCCGGTGTAGGAAAGGTTCTTGCGCTCTTCGTTTGCGGCCAGCTTCTCGTTGGTTTGCCGGACCACCTCGAGGAATTTCATGGGATCGGCGACACGCGTGCCGGCTTTCCCGCGCACGCAGATGGCTTTGAGGTTCTTGCTGCCCATCACGGCCCCGACGCCGGAGCGCCCGGCGGCCCGGTCCGTGTCATTCATGACGCAGGCATAGCGCACGCCGCATTCTCCGGCCCGCCCGATCGACGCGATTTTGATCCGCGGGTCCCGGTGGTGCGTGTGGATCCAGTCCTCGGTGTACCACACGGTGGCGCCCCAGATTTGGTTCGCCGACAGAATGTCAGCCCGATCGTCTTCGATGTGGATATATACGGGTTGCTCGGCCTTCCCCCGGATCATCAGCAGGTCATAACCCGCGTTCTTGAGTTCCGCGCCGAACCGGCCCCCGGAATTGGAGCAGGCGATGGTATCGGTCAGGGCGCCCTTGGTGATCACCGAATAGCGCGCGCCGGTGGAAGCGCTGGTGCCCGTGAGGGGGCCGGTGGCGAATATCAGTACGTTCTCCGGGCTCAGGGAGTCGGCGGCCGGATTCATGTTCTCGTACAGGTACTTGCTGCCCAGGCCGCGCTGGCCGATGTATTGATCGGCCCAATCCATATTCAACGGTTCGGACCGAGCCGTCCCTCGGCTCAAATCCACCATCAAAATTCGTTTTTGCCAGCCCATTTAGGCCTCCTATAATAGACGGTAATCCGGGCACGATTGGTTTGGCTCATTGTCGGTGATTTGCCCATGGTTCACAATGAGCCCCATTATTGCCCCCTAACGAACTTCCCGTGCGAGTAACCTCATGACCGATGCCGCTTCCGATCTCAGAGAAAAAGACATCCAGTACAGTCTTCATCCTTATACCCACCTGGCCGCGCACGAGGAGAAAGGGCCGCTCACCATGGAACGGGGTGAAAATATCTATGTCTGGGACAGCGAGGGCAACCGGTATATAGAAGGCCTGGCCGGTCTGTGGTGCACGTCGCTGGGCTTTAGCGAGAAACGCCTGGTGGAGGCCGCCCGCCGGCAATTGGAAATACTGCCCTACACCCATACGTTCGCGCACCGGTCGAGCCCGCCGGTGATCGAACTATGCGAAAGACTCATCGACATTGCCCCGCACCCCATGGCCCGGGCGTTTCTTGTGGCGTCGGGGTCCGAGGCGATCGACACCGCCATCAAGTTCGTCTGGTATTACAACAATGCACTCGGCAGACGGGAGAAGAAAAAAGTCATCTCCCGCCAGCGGGGCTACCACGGTGTCACGATTGCCGGCGGCAGTCTGACCGCCATTCCGCTCATGCAAACCGACTTTGACCTGCCGCTGGATCGATTTCTGCATACCGACACACCGTGCTATTACCGGTACGGGGAGGAAGGCGAGTCCGAGGAGGAGTTTGCCACGCGGCTCGCGGACAACCTCGATCGACTCATCCAGAGCGAGGACCCCGATACCGTCGCCGCGTTCGTCGCGGAGCCGGTCATGGGCGCCGGCGGGGTTATGCCGCCCCCGCGGTCTTATTTCGAAAAGGTTCAAAAGGTGCTCAAAAAGCACGATGTATTATTTGTCGCCGACGAGGTGATTTGCGGTTTCGGCCGCACGGGGAACATGTGGGGGTCGCAAACCTATGACATTGCGCCCGACATTGTCACTTGCGCCAAGCAACTGTCATCCGCGTACATGCCGATCGCCGCCATTATGATCGACGACGAGATTTACCGAGTGTTTCGCGAGCAAAGCAAGAAACACGGCGCGTTGGGGACCGGCTACACCTATGGCGGTCATCCGGTCGCGGCGGCGGTGGCGCTGGAAACGCTGAAAATCTACGAGGAGCGCAACATTATGCTCCACGTGAACGAAGTTTCGTCATTGTTTCAGCAACGCCTGCGTGAACTCGGCAACCATGCCCTGGTTGGCGACGCGCGGGGTGTCGGCTTGATAGGTGGCCTGGAAATCGTCTCGGACAAGGCGTCCCGCGCGCAGTACGAAGCGGAGGTAAAAGCGGCTCCCAAGGTATTCGAGAAAGCCCTGCGGGAAGGGTTGGTCGTCAGGGCGTTACCCGGCGATACGATCGGCGTCTGCCCGCCTCTTATCATTACCCGGGAACAGATCAATGATCTTTTCGATCGACTGGAGCGGGCTTTCGATGCCGCCGAGACTGAATTGCCTGGCGGGTAAATCCGCGGGAATCCTGGAGCGGCCGCGCGGTCTCACTACCAAATGGGAACCTATCGTTTTCACACCATGTTTCACCGGTTTGTCATCCTCAACGCATTATTATTGAGCCTTGTCAGCGGGCAAGCTGTCGCCGACCAGAACGCGGAAGGTCTCGACAAGCTCTTCGGAGCGCTGGCGACGGCGGAATACCGCGAAACGGCGCTGCGGTTGGAGAGAGAAATTTGGCGGGTTTGGCTGGACAGCGGCGACGACCGGATCGACCGGGAAATGAAAGCCGGTATCCGCACCATGTCCGGCGGCCGGCTCGAGAGTGCGATCCGGCATTTTACCCGGATAACCGAAATGGCGCCAAAGTTCGCCGAAGGCTGGAACAAACGGGCAACGGCCTATTACTTGAACGATGAACTGGCCAGGTCCATGCACGATATCCAGAAAACCTTGCGCCTGGAACCCCGTCATTTTGGAGCCATCGCGGGGATGGGGTTGATATTCCTACGGCAGGGAGACGAGCATGGAGCGATGAGCGCATTCGAACAGGTGCTCAAAATCTATCCTTCGGCGCCGGGCGCCAATGCGCAAGTCAAGCGGCTGCGCAAAAAGCTGAAAGGGCAGAGCGTCTGATTATCGCCCGTCTCGAAACGGGTCTTTCTCGCCGGAACATTGTCCACCTCGCCGGGGCCCTGGAAAGCGAAAAAAGCGATATAGCGTCGTAGTGCAAACGTCAGCCGTGGTGGTCAGCGGAACACGGACTGTACTTCCACGAAGGTTTCGGTGGAAAAACCGTTGAACCGGGTTGCCGCCGAGTTGCTGTAGGCGCCCAATTGGCCGATCTCGATCCAGTCGCCTTCCCGGATATCGTCGGGCAATGCGCATTGGTCGGGCAGAATGTCCGTGGAGTCGCAGGTCGGCCCATACACATCGAATTGTCGGGTTTGCGTGGAAACGGAGCCGTCCAGGCGAACCACCCGCATGGGCAGCTCCATCCGTGTCAATACCAGTTCCGACAGGCTGCCATAGATGCCGTCGTTGATATAGATCGAATTTTCCTTGCGCAAAAGCACCTGCGTGAGCAGCGAGCAGCAATCGGCCACGAGGGCACGTCCCGGCTCGCACATGAGCACCGTATCGTTCCGAAGATGCATAGTTTCTAGCTCGTCCGAGATCGCTTGAAAATATTCCCGAAGGGGTGCGATAACTTGTCCCGGATAATACGCCGGGAATCCGCCACCAACGTCCAGGTAGCCAATATTTACCCCCGACTTATCGATCACCCGGGCGCAAAGCGCGAGTGCATCCCGGTAAGCCTGGGCGGTCCGGCATTGGGAGCCCACATGGAAAGCCAGACCGCAGCGCAAGCCGTCCCGATGCACCGACGCCAGGAGGTCGACCGCTTCGTCGAAAGGTGCGCCAAACTTTGACGCAAGATCGAACGACACTTTGGTTTCGTCTGTTTTCAAACGGACGTGCACCACGATGCCGTCGCCACCGGTGGCTTCCAGGGTTTTGTCCAACTCGGATTGATGGTCCACGACGAAATGCCGCACGCCGTAGACTTCGTATGCGGTGCGTATGACGGCGCGGGACTTGACGGGATTCATATAGTAGGCCTCGGTGTCGCGGTGGGCTTCCCGGACCTGGGCAATTTCCGGCAGGGAAGCCGTATCGAAATGCCGCACACCGGCCTCGTATAAAGTGTCGACGATCTTTGGATAGGGATTGCATTTCATGGCGTACAAAACGCGTCCCGGGAATGCTTCGACGAAGGCCTGGGTGTGGGCGGCCAGACCCGCCAGGTCCAGGCAATACACCGGGTAACTGGGCGTAAGTGCTTCGGCCACCGCGCGGGCGTCGGAAAAAACGGTTTTCGATGGCATTTTTATATCAAGGATTGGATTTTGTCATAGAGTCCGGCCGCCAGTATGATGCCGTCGTTTCCGGGTTTCCCGGATTCCGTCCGCCTCGCCTTCCCGGGAATGTGGGCACCCAGTTCGGCGATACGTTCCAGATACGCGTTTATCCGTTTGCCCGACCCACGATCATCCGCCGAACCGATGTCCATGGCCATCATCCATTGGCCCACGTCCGGACAATCGGTGCCTTCCGCGAAGGACGGTGCATCGATGGACCAGTTCGCGCCCCCCAGCCCGGCGGCGAGAAGTTCTACGAGTAATGCAATGTTCGATCCCTTGTAGCCCCCGAAGGGTTTGAATGTACCCTGCAACGCTTCCCCGGGGTCTTTCGTCAGCCGGCCATCGCGGTCCAGGGCCCAGTCGCCGGGTATGGGCTCGCCCCTCTCTTTCGCGGCGCGGACATCGACCAGGGTGCATGCACTCGAGGATTGGTCCACGACGAGAGGCGGACGGCCATCCCTTGGAAACGCGTAGGCGATCGGATTGGTACTGAACACCGGGTGGCCGGCGCCCGACGGGGCCACGGCCGCCGGTCCCGCATTGGTCACGGCAATGGCCGCGAATCCCCGCCGCGCCAGTCGTATCGGGAAATAACCCAGCTCGCCGCAGGTGTAGGTGTTGCGGATGGTCAATACGGCGACACCCTGGTGCTGCGCCATGGACGTGAATTCGTCGAGCGCACAGTCGAAAGCGTGATGGGTGAAACCCGAATGGGCATCGGCATGCATCCAGCCCGGCTTGACGGGTACCACGGTGGGCTCGGCAATGCCGTTTATTGCTCCCCGGCGCAGTGCATTGCAGTAATAGGGCAGGTGCTCGAATCCTACGTTGGTTCTGCCCCGGGCATGCGCGTCCACCACGGCCCGGGCAACGGAGCCCGCCACCTCTTGCTTGGCGCCGCTTGCCACCAGTGCGCGGCTTGCCAGGTCGATTGCCTGTTCGACGGTCAGTACGTGGTTCATGCTATTAATCCTCCCTGCCGCCATCGGCTCTTTGCCGTTTTTCGTCCGACCTGCGTTATTGAACGATTTTGTCGTGGAACGGGTGGACTTTACCTTACCGGCATCGAGATGTTTTCAGAAGGGCGCCGACCCCGCCGACATGGCTTCCACGGCCGACGTGTCGTTCATGGCCCGGATTCGGTAAGCTGTAAGGTATGGCCGGAAAATCGGAGCGTGTTCATACCACCTGTCCCCACGACTGCCCCAGTGCCTGCGCGCTGGAAGTCGAGCGGCTCGACGCGCGCACCATCGGGCGGGTGTACGGCGCGAGGGACAATCCCTACACGGCGGGTACCCTGTGCGCGAAGGTCGGGCGCTACTCGGAGCGGGTCCACCATCCCGAGCGCCTCGCCGTGCCCTTGAGGCGCGTGGGAGCGAAGGGCGACAAGGAGGCGTTTGAGCCCATGGCGTGGGACGATGCCCTGGACGAGGTCGCGGAGCGTTTCGAGCGGGCCGTGCAGGCCCATGGCGGCGAAACCGTGTGGCCGTATTTCTACGCCGGCACCATGGGCCTGGTGCAACGAGACAGCATCGAGTTGTTCCGTCACTTGTTCGGATACTCCCGCCAGCACTCGACCATCTGCAGCGCGTTGAGCAGCAACGGCTGGCTGGCCGGCGCGGGCGCGTTGCGCGGCGTGGATCCGCGCGAAATCGCCGACAGCGATCTGCTGGTCGTGTGGGGCGGCAATCCGGTCTATACCCAGGTGAACCTGATGCACCATATTGCCGTGGCACGGCGCAACCGTGGTGCACGGCTCGTGGTGGTGGACCCTTATCGAACCGCGACAGCGGAAAAAGCCGATCTGCATCTGATGGTCCGGCCGGGGACGGACGCCGCACTGGCCTGCGCTGTCATGCATGTATTGTTCCGGGACGGGCACGCCGACCGTGACTACATGGCGCGGTACACCGATGCGCCCGATGACCTGGAACAGCACCTGTCATCCCGGACGCCGGCCTGGGCGGCTGCCATTACGGGGGTCGACGAGAGCGACATCGAACAATTCGCTCGTTGGTACGGCGAGACGCCGCGGTCTTTCCTCCGCCTGGGATACGGGTTCACGCGCTCGCGCAACGGCGCCGTGGGTATGCACGCGGCGCTGTGCCTCCCGGCGGTCACCGGCGCCTGGCGGTATCAAGGCGGCGGTGCGCTGCACTCCAACAAAGGGTTGTTCGAGATCGACAAGACCCTGATTGAAGGACTGGATGTGAAGGACGAGCGGGTTCGTATTCTGGACCAATCGCGTATCGGGCCGATTCTGTCGGGCGAGCGCACCGATTTGGGGGACGGCCCACCCGTCACCGCCATGATCGTTCAGAACACCAACCCGCTCGTGGTATGCCCCGAATCCGAACGGGTTCGCCGGGGATTTGGCCGGGAGGATCTGTTTGTCTGCGTTCACGAACAATTCATGACCGAAACCGCCCGCTACGCGGATATCGTGCTGCCCGCCACCACGTTTCTCGAACATTCGGACATGTACATCGCCCTGGGGCATACGTTCCTCCAGGTGACCAGGCCCGTGATCGAACCCTACGCGGAGTGCCGCAGCAACCACTGGGTATTGTCGCAACTGAGCCGGCGCCTCGGCGGTTCTCATCCGGGATTCGAGATGGATACGTGGACATTGATGGATGAGACATTAAAGCGGTCCGGCCTGCCGGGCGCGCGGACGATTTACGAGCAACACTGGCACGATTGCGCCCGGGAATTTGAAAGCGCGCATTTTCTCGATGGCTTTGCGACGCGCGATCGCCGTTTCCATTTCAAACCGGACTGGTCCAACGTGGGGCCGGATCATCGGGGATTTCCGGTATTGCCGGACTACTACGCCGCTATCGACGCCTCGAATGCGGATAAGCCTTTCCGTCTGGTGGCCGCGCCGGCACGCAACTATCTCAACTCGAGTTTCACCGAAACGCCGACCTCCCGAAAGCGTGAGAAGCGCCCGACGCTGTTCATGCATCCGCGGGACTGCACTTTTATGGGGTTGTCGGAAGGGAACCTGGTCCGCATCGGCAATGACCTCGCTTCCGTCCGCATCCATGTCAAGCCGTTCGAAGGCGTACAGCCCGGCGTCGTGGTATGCGAAAGCGTCTGGCCCAGTGAAGCTTTCGAAGAGGGTCTGGGCATTAACGCTCTAGTCAGCGCCGATCCCGGTGGACCGAACGGCGGCGCGGTATTTCACGATACCGCCGTGTGGATTCAACCCGCGCATGGCCGGTAGCGTCTTTTAGAATGTATTGGCTCAATGCTATGGTCAATGTGGAGTCATCATGAATCTTGAATTGAATGGCCGGCGTGCAATCGTATGCGCGGCGAGCAAGGGTCTCGGCCGCGCTTGCGCGGAGGCGCTGGCGGCCGAGGGCGTGAATCTCGTGGTCAACGCCCGTGGCGCCGATACTCTGGAACAGGTTTAGGCAATCTTATGGCGTGGATGTCGACCCGGTCGCTGCCGATATCACGACGCAGTCCGGCCGGGAAGCGGTGCTGGCGTGTTGTCCGGATCCGGATATTCTGATCAATAACGCCGGCGGGCCACCGCCGGGGAATTATCGCGACTGGAGTCGGGAAGACTGGATCGCCGCGCTGGACGCCAACATGTTAACGCCGATCGAGCTGATCAAAGCTACCGTGGACCGCATGATGGAGCGGGGATTCGGCCGCGTTGTGAACATCACTTCCTCCGCGGTCAAGTCGCCCATCCCAGTACTGGGCCTGTCCAACGGCGCTCGTAGCGGTCTGACGGGCTTTGTCGCCGGCATCGCGCGGGAAACGGTGAAGCACAATGTCACCATCAATAACCTGCTGCCGGGGATGTTCGATACGGACAGGTTAAATAGAAATTTCAATGCCGTGGCAGAGCGGGAGGGCAAATCCCTCGACGAGGTCCGGGAAGCGCGCCGCAATGCCGGCCCGGCGCGGCGTTTCGGCGACCCCCTGGAGTTCGGTAGAACCTGCGCGTTCTTGTGCAGCGCACACGCGGGCTACATCACCGGACAGAATGTTCTGATCGATGGCGGTGCGTACCCGGGGACGTTTTAGGGGAACGGCGCATACGGTGGGTCGAGTAACTTGAAATTGTTGATAACGCGCCAACAGGGGCTGATCGATGAGTGCATATATTATTGTCGAAGTGAAAGTACACGATGCCCGGCTCTATGAGGAGTACAAAGGCCAGGTGCAGCCAACCCTGGAGAAATACGGGGGCCGTTTTCTGGTACGCGGGGGACAGATCGATTTGCTCGAGGGGGACTGGAACCCGTCGCGGTTGGTCGTGCTTGAGTTCCCCTCGGCGGAGAACGCCCGGGCGTGGTGGTCTTCTCCGGAATACGCCGATCCGAAGGCATTGCGACAACGTGCGGCGGTGACCCGGATGATTCTGGCGGACGGAGTCGACCCACGCCGGTGACTTTTCCATTCTGACGCATTTGATGAACAAGGGCCGAGTCAGGTCTACCGTGAAAAACATGGCGACTATCTCTGGGCTTTAGGGAGAGAAATCATTCGCGATACGAATGCGTCTGGATTCGATCAAAACCTATCTGCCCATGATCTGGTTCTCATCTACTTTTGCGGCGGTCCCGGGCATCAGGCCAAGCGACCCCCTGGCACTCGCGTTTGCGGTGTCACTATTTGGGAGGGATACAGGGGTTTTGTCGAGTCAGTCGAACGGGCCGGCAGGCGGTGCCCGCCTGAGTCTTCTCACTCTTGAGAGCTCACCATCAGCAGTGATGAATCATCCACTAATTCCGCTGATGAGCCAAATTTTCAGGGTTGCTAATCTTCGATTGTTGTCGCAACGGCTGCTCTTCACCGAGCGTATAATTTTTGATTGCCTGATTATCAGATACTCATCGGCAAAAACCAGGTGGGAAGTCGCTTCCGGCTCGACGGGTTTCGTTTCCATCTACGAGCATCCGCTGGGGCGCACGGGCGTCCGCGCGGCCCGGACGGTAATTTCTCAAAAAGTCCGTGCAATGTCGGCGATCATGTGGGGGTAGGGTTGTCTTTCAGGGACGCTGTAAGAAGTGGCATAGGGAAGTGCCGTTT
>JAANXG010000050.1 GCA_018263405.1 Gammaproteobacteria bacterium | reverse complement strand
CAAAGCGCCACTGCGGCGTTGCGCTTCTTGAAAAGGGCTCGCCATTCCCTGCGAAGCGCGCCTTGCATTGGCACTTTGGAGACGCTCTGAACGTGTGTGTATTTATGCCCAAGGGTACTTAGCCGCGATACATGAGCCGGAAGATGTTCCACGTCATCCTTTACCAGCCGGAAATTCCACCCAACACGGGTAACGTGATACGGCTTTGCGCGAATACCGGGTCAAAACTTCACTTGATCGAACCCTTGGGATTCGAGCCGGATGACCGGCAGCTGCGACGCGCGGGTCTGGATTACGGCGACTGGTCCCGGGTGCGGCGCCATCCCGACCTCGCCGCTTGTCTGCGAAAATCCGAGATCCGCTGTTTATACACGTTGTCCACGCATCACGAACGCCTTTACACCGATGCCGCGTACCGGGCCGGCGACGGGTTCATATTCGGACCGGAAACCCGCGGCCTGCCGGTGACGATCCGGGAAAGCGTGCCGCCGGACCGCCGCATTACACTGCCCATGCGGCCCGATAACCGTAGCCTGAATCTGGCAAACTCCGTGGCGGTGGTGGTCTATGAAGCCTGGCACCAATTGGGTTTCGCGAATAATAGAGGTGCCCCATAGGATGATCCTCACTCCGATTTGGGATCGCGGTTCAACAGGATTGTAACGGCTGTGTTCGGGGACAATCCTTCGTGCACTACCCGGTAGACCTGCTCGGTAATGGGCATGTCTACACCCAGTCGCGTGGCCATGGCGTAAAGCTCGCGGGCGGTGTTGACGCCCTCGACCTCTTGGCCGATTTCTTTAAGTACGTCATCCAGCGGCTTGCCCTGGCCCAGTCCGATACCCGCCCGGCGGTTTCGGGACTGATTATCCGTGCAGGTCAGGATCAGGTCGCCGACCCCGGTCAGTCCCATAAACGTTTGCGGTTTACCGCCCAAGGCGACCCCGAGACGGTTCATTTCCGCCAGACCGCGAGTGATTAGCGCGGCGCGTGCGTTGGCGCCGAAACCCAGGCCGTCGCTGATCCCGGCAGCCACTGCCATGACGTTCTTGATAGCGCCACCGAGTTGCACGCCGGCAATATCGTCGTTGGTGTATACGCGGACGTGATCGCATCGCAACCAGTTGGCAATCGTCTCCGCGGCCCGTGGCGAGTCGGCGGCCACGGTAAGAGCCGTGGGCCGGCCGCGAGCCACTTCACCGGCAAAAGTCGGTCCGGAGATTACAGCCCGTATAGCATGGGGCAGCAAGCCCGTCGCCACTTCGCTAAGCAGGCCGGAACGTTCTTTGTCGAATCCTTTTGTGCCCCAAGCGAGCAAAGGAGACCGGCCGGCCAGCAACGGTGCGGCGGTTTCGAGCGTGGTGCGAAAAGCGTGGCTGGGTACCACCACCAGGACGTCGGAGATCCCGCCCAACGCGGCGGCCATGTCATTGTAAAGATCGAGGCGGTCGGGAAACGGCATGCCGGGCAAGTATCGGGTGTTTTCCCGGCGATCCCGCATGTCCTCGACATGTGCGGAATCGATGTCCCACAGGCGTACTGACAATCCGTTGCGCGCGATCAACAAGGCCAGTGCGGTGCCCCATGAACCTGCGCCCAGTACCGACAGGGGCCGCGGGTCTTGTTTGCTGGTCATGCGTTTTGAAAGTCTTTATGATGACGTGCTGTCGGCACCCTTTTCAGCCGCGGCTTCCCCGGCGTTTTCACCGGTAGTTTCTTCACTTCGTGCGTTGTTGGCCTTGCTTTGGATTTTGTGCCGGTACAAGGATTCAAAGTGCACCGGTGACAACAGCAACTGGGGGAATCCCCCTTTCCCGACGATGTCGTTGATTACTTCCCGCGCAAAAGGAAACAGCAGGTTGGGACAAGCTACTTCGAGGGCCGCGACCAAACCTTTGTCCGGATCGATACCGGAAATTTCGAACACGCCGGCCTGTTGAACCTCCACCAGGAACGCATCCTTCTCCTCCACTTTCCCATTAACTGTGACAGTCACAATCGATTCGAACATGTCATTGCCGAGCGCTTCGTGGCCGACATCGAGTTGAACCGTGATGGCGGGTGGCGCCCCCCCCATCGTGAATATATTCGGTGCCATGGGCGATTCGAATGACAAGTCCTTTACATAGATCTTGCGTAATTCGAATCTCTGTTTCTTTTCCTCAGCCATTGGGTCTAACCATGAACCTCGTTGCTTGATTCAGCGATCAACAGCTTCAACCGCTTTTTACCGGTAGATTTTCCTTCTGCCAGGCAGCCATGCCGCCGCTGAGCACGTGGACGCTCTCAAAGCCGTTTCTAATCAACTGTTTGCCGACAGATGGCGACTTGTTCCCCATCCGGCAGACGAGAATGACGTTCTTTTTCTTGTGTTTTTCCAGCGGTTTCAGATCGTTCGATAACGACTTGGCAGGGTAGTTAATCGCTTCGGGGATGTGGTTTTTCTTGTAGTCTCCCACATCGCTGACATCGACGATCACGTATTTATCCCGAGTCAACTGCGGCATCTGCAGAACCGATACGGATTTTACTCCCGAAGCTTGTTTTATTAAGGGGTCGGCGATCAGCATGCCGAGAATTGCCACGAGTGCAGCAAACAGGTACCAGTTTTCTATTACGAAGTCGACATACATGGGTTCGCTGAGCGACTTGATCGTGGGCGCGTGAGGGTACCGGTAATCCGAACCCGGGACAAGCTACGACGATAAAGCGATGATTCGATCAGGGCCGGTCACAAAAAGCGGAGCGCAGCGATGTCATGAGTTTCAAAATATTAGGGTCCCGTATGTGATAGTAAACCTTGTTCGCATCCTTCCGGCAGTCCAGGATCCCTTTGTCCCGTAGAGTGGACAGATGCTGAGAGATATTGCTTTGCGACGTGCCCACCCTGTCTACAAGTTCCTGCACACCGATTTCTCCGGCGCGACCCAGAATACACAGTATCTTGAGTCGCAGGGGGTGGGCCATGGCTTTCAGGGATTTTGATGCCTGGTCAATATCGGCGTCGTTTGTTAAGAATGTTTCGACGAAGTCGACGCCTGTCCGAGGGTTGTTCGGACTCGATTGAATTTCAGACAACTTGGTACGGCTCCATTAGCGTTTAGTAATAGACTAATATAAACAAGGTGCGCGCTGGATTACAACACTGGTTGCAGGGGAATTGGCGAGGCCGCGCCGCCGCGATGGTGGTGGGTATCTGGGCGCTGGGGGCGTGCGGCGCCGCCGCGCAGTCCGAGTTGTCCGAAGCTCAGGCGCGGGAACGGCTGGAAAACCTGCGCGCCGGCATGGAGGCGATCCAGGGCCGACTTAAAGAGCAACGGTCCAGGCGCGGTGCGGCGGAAAAACGGATCGAGAACCTCGATCGGGAAATCGCGTGGCTGGCGGAAGATATTCGCCGGACAGAGCGCGGGCAGGCGCGAATACGCGAAAGGATTGATCGGCTTAGCCACAGGTTGGGGGAGATTCGGCAACGGCTCGCGGCGCAAAGAGAACGCATGGCGCGCCTTGCCTACTCGGCTTATGTTATGGGGCGACAGAACCAATTGAAACTGTTATTGAACCAACAGGATCCGGAGGAGATTAACCGCATATTGGGATACCACGACTATATTGTGGAAGCACGGGCCCAAACCATCGAAAGGATCAATGGATGGGCGGCCGAAGTTGCAGCGCTGTCCAAGGAACAGAAGGAAAGGCAAAATGAACTGACAGTTCTGAAAAATGAATTCCGGTCCAAGCAGGATGCGCTTCGGGCCCGGCGCAAGGAACGCGAGGCCGCCCTGGCGGCCGTCAATGTCCGGATCGTTTCATCGGAAGATGAACTTTCGCGGCTTAAGGAGAACGAAAATCAATTAAAGGAGGTTCTTCGTGAGCTGAGGGAGTACCTGGCTAAACAGTCCTCGCGGCGGATGGTCGGGGGTGCTTTCCGAAGTATGAAAGGTAAATTGCGACTGCCGGTGTCGGCGCCCATTGCCGTCGGATTCGGAGAACCGCGCGCCACGGGCGTGCGCTGGGACGGCCTTATGTTTCGCCCGGAGCGCGGCGCGCAGGTGATGGCAATATTCGAGGGCCGCGTGGTATTCGCCGACTGGCTACGGGGATTTGGGTTATTATTGATCATCGACCACGGAGATGGCTTCATGAGTCTGTACAGCCACAACGAATCCCTTTTCAAACAACTTGGCGACTGGGTAGACACTGAAGAGGTCATTGCGGAGGTTGGAACGAGCGGCGGACTTGACAGACCGGGTCTTTATTTCGAGATTCGGTATGACGGCGAGCCACAAAATCCGCTGTCCTGGTGTCAAAGAGCCTAAAAGGGCTCTGACCGCGCGCGTCGCCTTGCCAAAACGCTGCTAATACACCCTTGAACGAGTCAATTTTGATGATGAAAAACCGGAGTCGATTCGCCCTAGTACTAATTCTGGGCATATTCGTGGGGGCTGCCTTGACCCTTGAGCATTCCGTGCTGGCCAAAAAGGACGACGCCGTGGCGGCGCTTCCCTACGAGGAACTGAAAGCCTTCAGCGAAGTATTCGAGCGGATCAAGAGCGACTTCGTCGATGAAGTAGACGACAAACAACTTCTGGAAGACGCCATCCAGGGCATGTTGTCCGGGCTTGATCCGCATTCGACGTATTTGGACCCGGAGTCCTTCAAGGAATTGCGCATCGGCACCTCGGGCGAGTTCGGTGGACTCGGTATAGAGGTGACCATGGAAAACGGTTTTGTCAAAGTCGTGACGCCTATCGACGATACGCCAGCCCAACGCGCCGGTTTGCAACCCGGCGATGTCATCACGCGTCTGGACGACAAGTCGGTCAAAGACATGTCGCTCTCGGAAGCCGTCGAGATCATGCGTGGCGAGCCCGAAACCGACATCAAGCTAACGGTAATCCGGGAAGGCGAGGCCAAGCCTCTCGAATTCGTCATCACGCGAGCCGTGATCAAGATCACCAGCGTTAAAGCCCGGATGCTTGAAGAGGGTTATGGTTATGTGCGAGTCACCCAGTTTCAAAACGGTACTACCGATTCGCTGCGCCGGAGTCTGGGTAATCTCAAAGAGCAGGCCGGTGGAGAACTCAAGGGTCTGGTCCTCGACCTGCGCAACAACCCCGGCGGGGTACTGGATGCCGCCGTCTCCGTAAGCGATACGTTCCTGAAAGACGGCCTGATTGTTTCGACCAAGGGCCGGGTGTCGAACTCCCGGTTTACCTTTACAGCCAAGCCCAGCGACTATCTGGACGGCACACCGATCGTCGTGTTGGTAAACGGCGGTTCAGCCTCCGCCTCGGAAATTGTCGCCGGCGCGCTGCAAGACCACAATCGCGGTGTAGTAATGGGTACTCAAACTTTCGGCAAGGGCTCGGTACAGACCATCCTGCCCATGGATAACGGGGCCGCCCTCAAGTTGACCACGGCGCGTTACTATACGCCCGACGATCGCTCCATACAGGCTTCCGGCATCGAACCGGACGTGATCGTGGAAAATCTGGAAGTCCGCCGCGGTGAATCGGGCGATACCGGTACTTTGCTGCGGGAATCGGATCTCCCCGGGCATTTGAAGAATGATAACAACGGGAAAGAATCGGAACCCGAGGCAACGATGGAATCGTCGTTGCCGAGCCTGGAGCAGGATTTTCAGCTGCGCGAAGCCTTGAATTTACTTAAGGGCATCAACATTATTCAGGGGGGGTAGTGGCGTGGTTTGTATCGGTGAGTTCCCCGCGTTCGGAAAGCATTACCGCCAAGGGGCGGGTCGGATTGAAGTGCGACAAAATAATCAGAAAAATGACCATGATCGGCACGCACAGAAACATGCCGGGAATGCCCCATAAGCTGCCCCATAGCGCGAGCGATAATAGGACGACCAGGGGACTCAGGTTCAATGAACTGCCCATGAGTTTCGGTTCGATCACGTTTCCGACCACGAATTGGGCGGACGTCAAACCGATACCGACGATCAAGAACGGTGTGAAGGTGTCGAACTGAATCAATGTCAAAAGCGCCGGAAAAAGCGTCGCGATTACCGACCCGATAATCGGGATGTAGTTCAGCAGGAAGATCGCGAACGCCCAGAAACTCGCGAAATCCACACCGACGAGCGTCAACACCACGTAGCCCACGAGGCCGGTGACTACACTCACGGCCGTCTTGATCCATATGTATGTCTCGATCTGGCTCTGGATGTTCTCGATAACCGCACGAACTTCCCGCCTTTTGCCGGCCTCCGGGAACATCTTTTGCAGTTTGTTCGAAAAGGTTTTCTGCTCGTAAAGCAGGAAGCCGACGTAGACAACGATGAGCGCGAGATCTCCTACGATGCCGGTGAGCGCGCCGGCGAAGTTCGCTACGATCGGGCCGATGTCCACCGAAGCCATGAACTGTGACAGCGTCGGCAGGTCCTCGATGCCCAGCAAATCGTAGATCCGGACCAGCCATTGATCGAGATCGGTTTTATACGTGGGTGCGGCTTGCCTGACGTCCGCGATATTGGTCTGAATGATATTGACGACGATGCCGGCCCCGATCGCTATGGTGACCAGCGACAGAATCAGTGTGATCCCATTGGTTTGGCCCTTGAAAAGCAGACGGGCGTAAAGGTGCGCCAAGGCATTGATCGCGTACCAGACTAAAACAGCGATAGCGAGCGGTACCAGCAGTGCCTGGCCCACCCACAGCACATAAAACAGCGCAAGCGTGGCCAGTATGGCCAACGGGAGAGTAGTGACACGAGAAAGGGCGGGGATTGACACGCGGGCTCTGGGTTCTAACCCCGGCGCTTGTCTTTGACTTGCACCATGCCGTTCTCGATCCGGACCGGGAAAACCACAACCGGCTCGTAGGCCGGCGGGGCCAGCACTTCCCCGGTGCGCAAACTGAACCTGGCGCCGTGCCGGGGGCACTCGATTACATCGCCTTGCCGGTCTCCACAGGCAAGCTTACCGCCATCGTGCGTGCACATATCTTCGACAGCAAGGAATTCGCCGTCCACGTTGAAAACGGCGACTTCGGTATCGTCGACGTCCACGATGCGGTATTCGCCCACGGGAAATTGGTCTTCAGGGGCTACGTCGAGCCAGTCGGACATGGATTAAATTCTAAAGCCGGTGAATGATGGGGGACCGATTGCCGTGCTTACATGAACCCTAATTCGAGTTTCGCCTCTTCGCTCATGCGCTCGGGAGTCCAGGGCGGATCCCAGACGATTTCCACACGCACGTCGCTGACACCGTCGACGCATTCGACCGCGTCCGCGACCCAGGAAGGAAAGTATTCCGCGACGGGGCATCCCGGCGCAGTGAGTGTCATGTCGACGTCAACAACCCCTTCCCGGTCGATTCGCAGATCGTAGATCAAGCCGAGATCGTAAATATTGACCGGTATTTCCGGGTCGTAGACCGTCTTCAGCGCTTCGATTACTTTGTCGTCAAGCCGATCGGATTCCTCGCCCGCCGAGGCGATGCCCGTTTCCAGTGCGTTCTTCATGATCGTATGCTCATTGCCGTACGTTGTGGGCGGTTCAATTCAATATGCGCTCGGCGACGCGCAGTGCTTCAACCAGGGTATCGACATCCGCGCGGTTGTTATACATCGCGAACGATGCCCTGGCGGTACCCGGCACGCCGAAATGCCGCATTACCGGCATGGCGCAGTGATGCCCCGTTCGAATCGCCACGCCCTGGCGGTCCAGAATGGTGCCGATATCGCTGGGATGCGCAGCGCCCAGAAGGAATGAAACTATGCTGCACTTGCTTGACGCGGTACCGATAATACGAGCCCCGTCCATCTCTGCAATCCTTCCCGTCGCGTATTCGAAAACGTTGTTTTCGAATACGCGGATTGCATCCAGTCCGATATCCGTCACGTAATCGAGCGCCGCCCCGAACCCTGCCGCGCCGGCGATATTCGGAGTGCCCGCCTCGAACTTGTACGGCGGCTCATTGTACGTGGTCTTTTCGAAGGAAACATGCTCGATCATGTCACCGCCGCCCTGATAGGGGGGCATGTCCTCGAGCAGTCCCCGCTTCCCGTACAGCGCACCGATACCCGTCGGTCCAAATACCTTGTGCGAGGACATGGCGTAGAAATCGCAGTCCAGGGCCTGGACATCGATGGGCACGTGCGCCGCGGCCTGTGCTCCATCAACGATCACCACGGCGCCGGCGTCATGGGCGGCGCCGATCAGTTCGGCGACGGGGTTGATCGTGCCGAGCGCATTGGAGATATGCACCATGGCAACGATGCGCGTCCTCTCGTTGAGACGCCGTCGATACTCTTCGACGATCAGTTGCCCGGTATCGTCGATGGGCGCCACCTTCAGCGCCGCACCGGTCTGTTCGCACAACAATTGCCAAGGCACGATGTTGGAATGGTGTTCCATCTCCGTAATCAGAATTTCGTCTCCCCGCTGCAGCCTCGGGCGGCCGTAGCTCTGCGCCATCAGGTTGATGGACTCGGTCGTGCCGCGGCTGAAAACGACTTCGGCCACGCTCGGGGCGTTGATGAAGGCGCGCACTTTTTCGCGCGCGCCTTCGTATGACGCCGTGGCCCGTTCGCTCAGCTCGTGCACGCCGCGATGAACGTTGGCGTTGTCATGCGCATAATAGTGCGCCACCGCATCGATGACGGAACGAGGCTTCTGCGTCGTGGCGCCGCTATCCAGGTACACAAGCGGCTTGCCGTGCACCGACTGGTCGAGGGCGGGGAAGTCGTTCCGTACGTGTTCGAAGTCCAGCGGGCCGAGGTTCGCCACCGGTTCTGCGCTCCGCGGACCGCTCATATTATTTCCTCGAGATCGTCGATGCTGAACATTTTGCTCGTCAGTTCGTGTTCCACGTAGTGGCGCAGCCGCGGCAGCTCGAATTTTTCAATGACGTCGTTGGCGAACGCGAATGTCAAAAGGCCGCGCGCGGTTTCCTCATCCACGCCTCGGGTTCGCAGATAAAACAGAGCGTCGTCATCGAGCTGACCGACGCTCGCCCCGTGCGTACACGCCACGTCATCGGCATGGATTTCCAGTTGGGGCTTGGAGTCCACTTCGGCGTCCGGGGAAAGCAACAGGTTCTTGTTCCGCTGACGCGCATCCGATCGCTGGGCGTCGGGGTGCACCACCACCCGGCCGTGAAAAACGGCGCGTGATCGGTCATTTAGTACACCCTTGTAAAACTCGTCGCTGGATGTGTCCGCGACGCAATGATCCACCTTGGTGTGAGTATCGACGTGCTGCCGGCCGTTGAGGACGTACACGCCGTTCAAGTCGCAGTGCGCGTGTGCTCCATCGAGCCGGACCCGGATATCGGTGCGGGCCGTGGCGCCGCCGAGTGCCGCGTTGTGTGTCATTACGTGGGATCCCGCGTGTTGTTCGATGAGCCAGCTACCGATGTGATAACCCTTGGTGCTTTCCTGTTGCAGTTTATAGTGATCCACTCGTGCATTCCGCCGGGCGAACACTTCGGTGATCGCATTGGTCAAATACCGCTTGTCGTGAAGCGAGACATAGCGTTCAATCAAGGTAAGCCGTGAACCCTCGCCCGCCACGACGAGGTGGCGCGGTTGCGACACGGTCTCTTCCGGTTCACCGTGTTGCACGCAGCACAGCTCGATGGGTGTATCGATCCGGCACCCGTCGGGCACCCATATGAATATCCCGTCCTGCAGGAAAGCGGAATTCAACGCCCGGAACCCATGTTCGGGTTCCGCCGCCAGGCGGCCGAGCCAGGGTTGCACCAGGTCGGGCTGTTCGTCGATCGCCTCCGCCAGGCTGCAAATCCGGACGCCGTCGCCCAGCTCGCCGGCATTGGACAGCGTCGGTGAGTAATGACCATCGATCAGGATCGCCCGGTGGACATCGAGTCCAGGGATGGCGATCGCCCGGAGGTCCCGCCCGGTCAAGCTCTCGCCGGTGTCGGCCGGCGTGAACGATTTCCTGGCGATGGGCTCGATATTGGTGTACTTCCAATCCTCGTCGCGCGGAGTGGGCAGGCCGAGCTCCTCGAAACGCCGCGCATTTTCATTGCGTATCGTCTCGACCCAGTCGACGCCGGCGCCCGGCAGGTCGAGACGGGACCGCTCCGCCAGCAACTGTTCGAACCGCTCGCTCATCGGGTTGCCGCCCCGGGCTCTCGCTCGAGTCGATCTCGGATCCAGCCGTAGCCTTCCTTCTCCAGTTCGAGCGCCAGATTCTTGTCGCCGAATTTCACGATCCGGCCGTCCGCCAGCACGTGGACGCGGTCCGGCACGATGTAATCGAGCAAACGTTGGTAGTGGGTGACCACGATCATGGAACGGTCTTCCCGGCGCAGTGCGTTCACGCCGTCGGCGACGATCTTCATTGCGTCGATATCCAGGCCGGAGTCGGTTTCATCCAGGATGGCCAGCGTAGGTTCCAACACCGCCATCTGGAAAATCTCGTTGCGTTTCTTCTCGCCGCCGGAAAATCCCTCGTTGACGGCCCGTTGCAGGAATTCCTCTTTCATATCCACCATCTTGACCTTTTCCTTGACCAGCTTCAGGAACTCGCCTGCGGCGATTGCCTTTTCCCCGTGGTATTTGCGGCGCGCGTTGACGGCGGCCTTGAGCAGATAGACGTTGCTCACGCCGGGGATTTCCACCGGGTACTGGAACGCCAGAAACACGCCCTTGCAAGCGCGTTCGTCGCTTGGCAACGCGAGAAGATCCTCGCCGAGGTACTTCACTTCACCCTGGGTCACGTCGAAGTTCTCCCGTCCCGCGAGAACGTTTGCCAGCGTGCTTTTACCCGAACCGTTCGGGCCCATGATGGCGTGCACCTCCCCGGAACCGACGTCCAGATCGATGCCTTTCAAAATCGCTTTGCCGTCGATGCGGACGTGCAGATTATCGATCGATAACATTCAAAAAACTCCGTGCTGTTTGATGTAGGAGCGGCGTGGAAAATTAACCCACCGCGCCTTCGAGGCTGATTTCGAGCAGCTTCCGCGCCTCGACGGCGAATTCCATGGGCAGTTCCCGGAAGACTTCCTTGCAGAACCCGTTAACGATCAGCGAAACAGCGTCCTCTTCGTTCAGGCCGCGTTGCATGCAGTAAAACAACTGGTCCTCGCTGATCTTGGAAGTTGTCGCCTCGTGTTCGATTCGGGCGCTCGGGTTCTTGGACTCGAGATACGGAAACGTATGCGCGCCGCAATGGTTGCCGATCAGCAGCGAATCGCAGCGCGAGTAGTTGCGGGCGTTGTCCGCCCCTTTGACGATCTTGACCAGGCCCCGGTACGTGTTTTGTCCCCGGCTTGCCGAGATGCCCTTGGAGATGATGGTGCTGCGCGTGTTCTTGCCGACATGGATCATCTTGGTGCCGGTATCCGCCTGCTGCATGTTGTTGGTCAGTGCCACCGAGTAGAACTCGCCGATGGAGTTGTCGCCCTCGAGTACCACGCTTGGATATTTCTGCGTGATCGCGGACCCCGTCTCGATCTGCGTCCACGAGATTTTGGAGTTGGCGCCGCGGCAGGCCCCCCGCTTGGTCACCAGGTTGTACACACCGCCGCGCCCCTGCTCGTCCCCCGGATACCAGTTCTGCACCGTGGAATACTTGATCTGGGCGTTTTCCTTGGCCACCAGCTCCACCACCGCGGCATGCAGTTGGTTCTCGTCGCGCATCGGCGCGGTACAGCCTTCGAGGTAACTCACATAGCTGCCTTCCTCGGCGACGATCAAGGTGCGCTCGAACTGCCCGGTGTTCATCTCGTTGATGCGGAAATAGGTCGACAGCTCCATCGGGCAGCGCACGCCCTTCGGGATGTAGACGAACGACCCGTCGCTGAACACGGCGGAGTTGAGCGCGGCGAAGTAGTTGTCGGCGGCCGGTACAACGCCGCCGATGTACTCGCGCACGAGTTCCGGGTACTCCTGCAGGGCCTCGGAAATAGGACAGAAGATCACGCCGGCGTCCGCGAGCTTTTCGCGGAACGTGGTAGCGACCGAAACGCTGTCGAAGACCGCGTCTACGGCCACCCCGGCCAGCGCCTTCTGCTCTTCCAACGGGATCCCCAGCTTCTCGTAAGTCTCGAGCAGCTTCGGGTCCACTTCATCCAGGCTCTTGGGACGCTCGCCCTTGGGCGCCGAGAAGTAGCTGATCGACTGGTAGTCGATTTTCGGGAAGCGCAGGTGCGCCCAGCGTGGTTCTTCCATCCGTTGCCAGCGGCGGAACGCCTTCAGGCGCCACTCGAGCATGAACTCCGGCTCTTCCTTCTTCCGCGAAATAGCGCGCACGACGTTCTCGTCGAGACCGGGTGGAAACGTGTCGGAGTCGATTTCGGTATAAAACCCTTCTTTATACTCCCGCTTGACGAGTTTCTCGATGTCCTGCCCTACGGCACTCATTTAAGCTTGATTCCCCGCGTGTTGAATTTTGTTTACCGGGATGTTTACGTCCCGGCCGGTCAGGGCATCCTGCCTTTCCGCCACTTGCCGGACATTCGGCCATCCGATGGCGTCGCGCAAAGTGATGCCCGCCAGGAACGTATGCAACTGATCGCTCAAGTCTTCCCACAGTTGATGCGTCAGGCACCGCTCACCCTTGTGGCAGTTTTCGTCGCCCCGGCAGTTGGTGATGTCCACCCGCTCATCCACCGCTGAAATAATGGCTGCGATGGAGATTTCCTCCGGCGGCCTGGCCAGATGGTAGCCGCCGCCGGGTCCCCGGATGCCCCGTACCAATTCCGCTTGACGCAATTTGGCGAACAACTGTTCCAGGTACGACAAGGAGATATGCTGGCTCTTCGCGATATCGGCGAGCGCCACGGCACCCCGATCATTGTGCAGAGCCAGATCCAACATCGCCGTCACGGCGTATCGGCCTTTGGTTGTCAGTCGCATCGTTCGTTTCCGAGTGGTTGGCCCGGCAATAGTATAAAAACCTACTAATTTAGTCAAGATTGGTGCCGCATCATCGCCAACATTGCACGGCACACATGCCGGTATCGAAATGTGTATACTGATGCCTGTCAGGCGGGGAAGATATACAATACACCCGTCGGTTGCACCGATAACCGAGGAGAGAGAGATGTTGAAAGCGCTTCAGCTCGAGCCGGAGAAGTGTACTGGCTGCCTGCAATGCGAGATGGCGTGTTCCTACGAGAACGAGGGCGTATTCAATCCCGCCAAATCGCGCATCAAAGTTTTTAATTTCCACGACGAAGGCCGTTTTGCGCCCTACACGTGCACTCAGTGCGATGAAGCGTGGTGCCTATACGCCTGTCCGGTGGAAGCGATCGCGATCAACGCGGGCACCGGCGCCAAAGAGGTCCTGGGCGATACCTGCGTGGGATGTAAGGTCTGCACCATCGCCTGTCCGTTCGGTACCGTGAACTACAATTCGTCCACCGGCAAGGTCATCAAGTGCGACCTGTGCGGTGGCGACCCATGGTGCGCCAAGGCCTGTCCCACCGGCGCGATTACCTATGTGGATGCGGACGGTACGGGCATGGAACGTATGCGGGCGTGGGCACGGCAGGGCATGCCACCGGCGGGCGCCAGCGTCAACGCGCCGGCGGAAAAAGAAATCCCGAATTACGAATCGGCCTGAGGCCGAGGGGGCGAACGATGGCGTGGACCAAGAAAGTCATGCGTGTGAATCTGACCGATGGAACGATCGGCGAAGAACCATTAAACATGGAGTGGGCGCGGCAGTACCTGGGGCAGCGCGGACTGGCGAGTAAGTACCTGTTCGAAGAAATCGATCCTGAGTGCGACGCGCTCGGGGCGGATAACAAGTTGATTTATACCACCGGACCGCTCACCGGAACCATGGCGTCCACCGGCGGTCGCTACTCGGTGGTCACCAAAAGTCCGCTGACCGGAACCATCGCCTGCTCGAATTCCGGCGGCTTCCTGGGCCCCGAGATGAAGTTCGCCGGCTGGGACATGATTATCTTCGAGGGCAAGTCGCCCAAACCGGTGTACCTGTATGTCCGGGACGGGCACGCGGAACTGGTTGACGCCTCGGAGATCTGGGGTAAATCCGTGTGGGCCGCGGATCGCATCCTGCACACCAGGCACCAGGACCCACAGCTCCGGATTGCCTGCGTGGGCCGTTCCGCCGAGGCCGGCTGCCTGTACTCGGCGATTATCAACGACCTGCACCGGGCCGCGGGCCGCTCCGGCGTGGGGACGGTCATGGCCTCCAAGAATCTCAAGGCGCTGGCGGTGCGCGGCACCCGGGGCCTGGGCGGCATCAAGGATCCGATGCGCTTCATTCGGGCTACCGAGGAAGGCAAGAAAGTCCTGCGCGAACACGCCGTCACCGGGCAGGGACTCCCCACTTACGGCACCCAGGTTTTGATGAATGTGATCAACGAGTCCGGGGCGCTGCCCACCCGCAATATGCGGGAAGTGCAGTTCGAGGGGGCCCGCAACATTAGCGGCGAGGCGATGCACGAGCCGCGCAAATCGGACAACCGGCCGAATCTGACGACCAACGCCGCCTGTTTTGCTTGCACCATCGCTTGCGGTCGCATTGCCACCATTGACCAAAATCACTTCGCTATCGAAAATAAGCCGGAGTACTGGCGCAACTCGGGCGGCCTGGAGTACGAGGCAGCCTGGGCAATGGGCACGGATACGGGCATCGACGACCTGGACGCCGCAACCTATGCCAACTTTGTCTGCAATGAAGACGGCATGGATCCCATCACCTTCGGCGCGACCGTGGCCGCGGCCATGGAGCTGTATGAAGAGGGGGTTATTACCACCAGGGAAACCGGCGGTGTGGAGTACAAATTCGGTTCCGCCAAGGCGCTGGTGCATGCCGTCGAGGCGGTGGCCGGCGGAACGGGCTTCGGCAAAGACCTCGGGCTGGGCTCCAAGCGCTTGTGCGAGAAGTACGGGCGGCCCGAACTCTCCATGACGGTGAAAAGCCAGGAATTCCCCGCCTACGATCCACGGGGCATCCAGGGCATGGGCCTAGCCTACGCGACGTCCAATCGCGGTGCCTGCCACCTGCGCGGCTACACGGTCGCTTCCGAAATTCTCGGCATACCCGAGAAGACCGATCCCTTGGTATCCAAGGATAAGGCGGGCCTGGTCAAAGCGTTCCAGGATGCGACCGCCGTGTTCGACTCGAGCGGCCTGTGCCTGTTCACGTCATTTGCCTGGACACTCGATAACGTGGCGCCACAGATCGATTCCGCCTGCGAAGGAGACTGGTCGGCCGAAAAGCTGGTGGAGGTCGGCGAGCGCATCTGGAACCTGGAGCGCGAGTTCAACCGACTGGCCGGGATCACCGGCAAGGGCGACACCCTGCCGCCCCGGCTTCTCAAGGAAGCCGCCCAGACCGGCCCCGCGAAGGACAAGGTTGCCGAGCTGGATGACATGTTGCCCGAGTACTACGAACTGCGCGGTTGGTCGACGGACGGCAACGTTAGCGATGAAACCAAGCAACGACTGGGTTTATAGGGAGGGCTTATGCATCATGTGGTGATCGGAGCAGGACCGGCCGGGGTTGTGGCGGCCGAGCACCTGCGCAAGTACGATCCGGATTCGAGTGTAACCATCGTCGGCGGGGAGGAAGAGCCGCCGTACTCGCGCATGGCTATACCTTATTATCTGGTCAAACGGATCCCGGAGGGGGGCACCCACCTGAGGAAAAGTTCCGGCTACTACGATCGGATGGGAATCGACGTGAAGCACGGGCGGGTGACGGGGGTCGATACGAACGCCAACGCCGTCAGCCTGGATGGCGGCGGTTCGGTGAATTACGACAAGTTGTTGATCGCTACCGGCGCGAGTCCGGTGGCACCGCCGATCCCCGGCACGGACCTGGACGGGGTTCGCAATTGTTGGGACTTGCCGGACGCCCGGGAAATCATCAAGTACTGTGAGCCCGGCAAACGCATCGTGCTCATCGGCGCCGGCTTTATCGGTTGCATCATTCTGGAAGCGCTCGTCGCCAGCGGCGCCCAAGTACACGTGGTGGAGATGGAGAACCGCATGGTGCCGCGCATGATGAACGAAACGGCAGGAGGCCTGATCGGGCAGTGGTGCGGGGACAAGGGCATTGAGGTCCATACCGGCACCCGTGTGGAATCGATCGATGAGAAGAACGGCGCTTTAAGCGTTTCCCTGGGCGATGGGGGTCGTCTCGACGCCGACTTGGCGATCACCGCCACCGGTGTGGCGCCGAACATCGGCTTCGCCCGGGACAGCGGTATCGATGTGGACGAGGGCCTGCTGGTCAACGAATATCTCCAAACCCGCAGTGAAAACGTGTACGCCGCGGGAGATTGCGCGCAGGGCCGGGATTTTTCGACCGGCGAATACAGCGTCCAGGCCATTCAGCCCACGGCGGTGGAGCACGGCCGGATCGCGGCGCGGAACATGGCCAGGGGTCACGAGCATTACCACTGGGGCAACGTGAACATGAACGTTCTCGATACCATGGGATTGATATCCAGCTCTTTTGGTTTGTGGATGGGCGCCGATGGTGGCGACAGCGCCGAATTGCTGGACAAGAATGAATACAGGTACCTGAACCTGCAATTCAAGGATGACGTCCTGGTCGGTGCGTCTAGTCTCGGCCTGACCGAGCACGTCGGAGTGGTCCGGGGTTTGATCCAATCCAAGACTCGATTGAAAAACTGGAAGGACAAGTTACGGAAGGACCCGACGCGCCTCATGGAAGCCTATCTCGCGAATACGCAGGCAGTGGGGCATAACGCGCACGTGCTATGAAAATAACGCTCAAGCTTTTTGCCACCTTGAGCGACAAGTTGCCGGCCGACGCCAGCGCCAATGCGGCCGAGGTCGAGGTGCCCGATGACGCGACGGCCACCCAGATCATCGATCAGTTTCAGGTGCCCGGGGACATGGTGCACCTGGTGCTGGTCAACGGCGTTTACCTGCCTCCCGAATCCCGCGGCACCCAAGCGTTGAATCCGAACGACGCGCTCGCCATCTGGCCCCCGGTTGCCGGGGGCTGAGCGGCGCCCGTCGCGGACGAATTCGCCCCCACGGGCGGCCATCGATACCCGTGGAGGCCCTTCAAGGCACTTTGTTTGCCCGGAGTTCTTTTTTTTCAATGAAACGCGGTCTGTCCACGCACGCCCATGGTTTGTTGATCACCGTCGCGGGCGTCCTTGTGCTCTGTCCCGACACCTTGCTGATTCGCCTGATCCAGGCGGAAGGCGGCAGCGAGTGGTCTATTGCATTCTGGCGCGGCATTCTGACGGCCTTGGGACTGGTTGCTTTTTATCGATTCGCCGAAGGCGACGGTTCCTTGAAACGGTTCTTCAGAATCGACAGGTGGGTGCTTGCCGCGACTCTCACCATGGCCATCCAGGCGCTGGCTTTTGTTCTGTCGGTGGCCAATACCTCGGTGGCGAACACCTTGATTATCGTCGCCACGGGGCCATTGTTCACAGCCTTGTTCGCCTGGGCTTTTTTGAGGGAACGGCCGCCACTGCGAACCTGGATCACCATGGTCGCGGCTTTTGCGGGCATGCTGGTGATTTTTTATCACGACCTGGGGAATGTTTCTCTTCTCGGCGATTCGCTGGCTCTGGTCACCGCGGTCGGGCTTGGCATTACGTTCGTTATCGTTCGCCATCGCAAGGCCGTCAACATGATGCCCGCCATGTCCATGGGTAAGTTCGTCTCGGCGATTGCCGTGATACCGTTGGCCGCCCCGTTCGAGATGACGGTAACGGGGCTGGGGTTGACGCTTTTCCTGGGGCTGGTGCTGCTGCCTCTGTCGTTCGGCTTGTTGACCCTGGGGCCGCGCTATATCCCCGCACCGGAAGTAAGCTTGTTTCTCCTGCTCGAAACCGTCCTGGGACCGTTAATCGTATGGGTGGCTATAGGCGAAGCCGTCTCTTCAAGCACCATCGCCGGCGGCGTGATTATTTTAATCGCGCTGGCGGGAAATGCCATTGTTGGACTGACGACCCGCAATTACTCCAAAACGCAGGCGATTTGAAGTAAAGACTCAAGGGCACCTCTATTCATTGATGGCCGGAAATCTTGAGTCCAAAATATCGTAATTTCTCAAAAAGTCCGTGCAATGTCGGCGATCATGTGGGGGTAGGGTTGTCTTTCAGGGACGCTGTAAGAAGTGGCATAGGGAAGTGCCGTTTACGGAGCTAAGGATGCAATACCTCCCTGNA